>NZ_NEIU01000052.1:0-699 GCF_002113595.1 Pseudomonas sp. B3(2017) | reverse complement strand
CTGGTCGGCAGCGCCCTCAACGCCACCGGCAACTCGCTGAACAACACCCTCAGGGGCACCGACGGCAACAACGTGCTGGACGGCGGCGCCGGCGCCGACGTCATGATCGGCGGCCTGGGCGACGACACCTACATCGTCGACAACGTCGGCGACGTGGTCATCGAGACCAGCCGCCTGTACGGCGAAGTCGACACCGTCCGCGCCTCCGTGAACTACACCCTCAGCGCCAACGTCGAGAACCTCACCCTGACCGGCACCGGCAACATCTACGGCATCGGCAACGACCAGGACAACGTCATCATCGGCAACGACGGCGACAACCAGTTGGTCGGCGGCGCGGGCGTGGACACCCTGATCGGCGGCAAGGGCAACGACGCCTACGGCATCGACCGCGAACGCGAGCTGGACCTGGTTCAAGAGCTGGCCAACGAAGGCACCGATATGCTGGTCATCGAGTACAACGCAAACGCCACCTTCGGCAGCACCGTCGACCTGAACCGCAGCAGCCTGCAGAACATCGAGAATGTCGCATTGACCGGGGCGGGTGTCTTCACCGTCTACGGCAACGCCCTGAACAACACCCTGATCGGCAACAGCGACGACAACACCCTCAACGGCGGCGCCGGCGCGGACATCATGGAAGGCGGCGCCGGCAACGACAGCTATGTCGTCGACAACGTCGGCGATGTGGTCATCGAG
>NZ_NEIU01000051.1:0-882 GCF_002113595.1 Pseudomonas sp. B3(2017) | reverse complement strand
CACGCTCGACTACCGCCACCTGCCGGGCGGTCAGCTCAGCGGTATCGACCTCAACGGCTCGCGCCTGACCCGCCACCAGTTCAGCGCCGGCCGCGAACAGCAGCGCCAGCAAGGCCTGCTGCTCAGCCAATACCAATACGATGAACAAGGGCGGCTGCAGGCCCACAGCGTCAGCCAGCGCGACAAGAACCTGTTCCAGCGCCGCTACGCCTACGACGCCAACGGCAACCTCGCCGGCATCGACGACAGCCGCAAGGGCAACCGCAGCTTCCACTACGACCCGCTCGACCGCCTCATCAGCGTGCGCGGCGCCACCCCGGAAAGCTTCGCCCACGACCCCGCCGGCAACCTCCTCGGCCAGAACGACCTGCCCGTCGCCAACCTGGCCAACGTCAAGGGCAACCGCCTACTGATGCAGGGCGACCGCCACTACGACTACGACGCCCACGGCAACCTGATCCGCGAACGCCGCGGCGCCGGCCAGAAGCTCGTCACCGAGTACCGCTACGACGCCCAGCACCGCCTGGTCGGCGTCACCCTGCCCGGCGGCGGCACCGCCAGCTACAAATACGACGCCTTCGGCCGCCGGATCGAGAAGACCGTCGACGGCCACACCACCGAGTTCCTCTGGCAAGGCGAACGCCTGATCGCCGAAAGCGCCGACAACCGCTACCGCAGCTACATCTACGAACCGGGCACCTTCCGCCCGCTCGCGATGCTCGACGGCGAAGGCCCGCGCCGGGCCACGCCGTTCTACTACCAACTCGACCACCTCGGCACCCCGCAGGAACTCACCGACTACAGCGGCGAGATCATGTGGTCGGCCAAGTACCGCGCCTACGGCAACCTCGCCGCCCTCGACGTGGCCGAAATCGACAACCC
>NZ_NEIU01000050.1:0-1201 GCF_002113595.1 Pseudomonas sp. B3(2017) | reverse complement strand
TGTGGGAGATTCTATGGTTGAGGCAAAGCCCTCAGCCTGCTTTTGGTTCATATTCGCTTTGCCCTTTGAGCAGGGCGAATACGATCCGGGCCAGTTTGCGGGCCAGTATCACCAGCGCCTGCGTGGTGCTGAACCCTTTGGCCCGTTGCTCCTCATAAAAACCTTTCCAGGCCGCCGTTCGGCTGGCCGACATGGCGGCGTTGTGCAGAAGCCGACGCACCTCCGGATCGCCGCGTTTCGTCAGGCTGCGTCGGCCGTCCTTCTGTCCCGACTGGGAAACCCGCAAGTCCATCCCCAAAAAGGCGATGAACGCATCGGCACTCCTGAAGTCACCCCTCTGGAACGCGGCGATCAAGCGGGCGCCCGTCAGAAAACCGATGCCTTCAACTTTCATGCAGCGCCTCAGCTGAGCCAGCAGGCCGGCCTCTTTCAGCTGGTCGTTGATCATCTTCTCGACCAGCACCTCAAGCCTCTGCATCGAGGCCACCTGTTCGGCAAAGGCGGTTTTGAGCAGCGGCTCATTCGCCCAGCTCTGTACCAGGCCGACCCGTGCCTGAACCAGCACCGCGCGCCGGCGGAAAAGGCTCAGGAGTCGCTGGTACAGCGGCGATGGCGGCGTCCACGGGCGAAGTTCCTCATGTTCGTTTTTCAGGTACCGGGCGAGCAACCTTGCGTCCAGCGCATCGGTCTTGGCGCGAACCTTCACACCCTTGCGGTAGTGACTCAGTTCATAGCCGCCGACCATGTAGATCGTGCAGCCGGCCTCATGGGCCAGATCGGCGAACTCCAGGTGATAGACATTGGTCGACTCAATCGCCACATCGACCGGCCCCGGCAAGCCTTTCAGCCATTTCCTGATGGCTGGCTTGTCATTGGGAAGGGTCTCGAGCAGATCCGGCTCGGCCTGGTAGATCACCAACTCGTTCTTGGCGACATCCACACCCACAATTGGCCTGGAAGCAGAAACCGACATTGCCATTGAACACCCCCCGAGATATGGTTTTGAGCACTTGAAGGGATCACCCAGGGGCGCAGGCTTGTTCCTATAGTCGGTCGAGCCAGATGCATTCTTTATCGGCGCTTGGGTGAAAGGAGGAGGGGCGAAATCTCCCACGGGTCTGTACTGCGTCAACAGTCAGAATCCAGCCTAGTCCCTCCTCCTCCCTTCAAGTACCAGCATACAAGCCAGCCTGCTGGCGAT
>NZ_NEIU01000005.1:0-368945 GCF_002113595.1 Pseudomonas sp. B3(2017) | reverse complement strand
GGTCGGGGCGGTGGCGGGGCCGGTCACGTAGGCCAGGCTGATCATGCCCACCGCTGCCACCGGCAAGGTCCAGGCGAACTTGTGGCTGTCGTGGCGGGTGTTGAAGTAGTGGCGCACCAGCACCGCCAGCACCGCGATCCCGGCCAGGATCAGCCAGTTGTACTGGCTGCCGTAGGTGCTCGGGAAGTGGTTGCTGATCATGATGAACAGCACCGGCAGGGTGAAGTAGTTGTTGTGGCGCGAGCGCAGCAGGCCTTTGGCCGGCAGGGCCGGATCCGGCGTGCGGTTCTCGGCGATCGCGGCCACCAGGGCGCGCTGGGCCGGCATGATGATGCGGAACACGTTGCCGACCATGATGGTGCCGATGATCGCGCCGACGTGCAGGTACGCGCCGCGGCCGCTGAACACTTTGCTGAAGCCGTAGGCCGCGCCGATGATCAGCACGAACAGGATGAAGCCGAGCAGGGCGGGTTTCTTGCCCAGCGGCGAATCGCACAGGAAGTCGTAGATGAACCAGCCGGCGATCAGCGCGCCGACGCCGATGGCCACGCCTTCAGGGCCGCTCAGGCCGCTGCCGGGCGCCACGAGGTAGAGCACGGGGTTGGAGTAGAACACCACGCACAGCAGCGCGATCCCCGACATCCAGGTGAAGTAGGCTTCCCACTTGAACCAGTGCAGGTTCTCCGGCATCGACGGCGGGGCCAGCTTGTACTTTTCCAGGTGATAGATGCCGCCGCCGTGGATCGCCCACAGATCGCCCGCAAGACCGGTTTTCGGGTTGACGCGGTTGAGGTTGTTCTCCAGCCAGACGAAGTAGAACGACGCGCCGATCCAGGCCACGCCGGTGATCATGTGAACCCAGCGCACGCTCAGGTTCAGCCATTCCAACAGATGTGCTTCCACAGTCGTTACCTCTCGCCCGTCACGCTTGTCGTCGCGTGATCGGACCTTCTCTTATTGGTGGGGGGCGAGGATCAGACGCTCATCCTCTTTGAAGAAATGCTCATCGCAGTTGTTGCCTGAGCCACTGCGATCAACCACCAGGAAGTCATCCCGCTTTTCGATCGTCAGCACCGGGTGGTGCCAGACGCCGCGATGGTAATTGATGCCCTGCCTGCCGTTGGTGACGAAGGCGCGGACCAAGCCTGATACAGGTGCATCGCCAAGTGGCGCGACCACGATCAGAAAGGGGTTGCCGAGCAGCGGAATGAAAGCCTGGCTGCCCAGCGGATGGCGTTCCAGCATGCTCACGGTCAGCGGCATGTCCAGCGCGTCGGCGCGGAAGATGCTGATGATCGCGTTGTCCTCTGGCGTGGCGGTCTCGACCGTGGCCAGTTTGTGAAAGCGCATGGTCGAACCGTTGTTGATCATGAAGTGATCGCTGCCGTCGGTTTCGATGACGTCACCGAAAGGGGCGAAGGCTTCTTTGGTCAGCGGTTCAATCGTCAGTGTGCGCATGCTGTTCTTCTTATCCAAGATTCTGTGTTGTTAGAACTGTCGCCATCGTCGGAACGCCGCCCGGGGCAAGCCCGCTCCCACAGTGAGCTGTGGCGTTCACAAGACCTGTGGGAGCTGGCTTGCCAGCGATGGGGTTCAGCCTTGTTTAGCGACCTTGCCGAACAGGCGCAGACGGCTCACGCCACCGTCCGGGAACACGTTCAGGCGGATGTGGGTGATCGGGCCCAGTGCCTTGATCTGCTCGACGAAGGTGTGTTCGGCGTGCATCTCCAGCTTCTGGCTCGGCAACAGTTCACGCCAGAACAGCGACTGGGTCTCGATCTGGCTGTCGGTGCCGCCCTTCACGAAGGCGCCCTGGATCGAGCAGCTGTCGGGGTAGTTGCCCTTGAAGTGCAGGGTGTCGACGACGATCTTCTCGATCTCGCCCGGATGGCCCAGGGCGACGATGACCCAGTCGTTGCCTGGCGTGCGGCGGCGTGCGGTTTCCCAGCCGTCGCCCATGTTGATGCCGCGGCCCGGGTTGAGGATGTTGCTCATGCGGCCGAAGTGTTCGTCGGAGCAGGCGAGGGCGCGACCGCCGTTGAGGGCGGCGGCCAGGTCCACTTGCTCGTTGTCGCCGACGGCGGACCAGTCACGGAACGGAATGCCGTACACGCGCAGACGGGCCACGCCGCCGTCCGGGTAGATGTTGAAGCGCAGGTGGCTGAACGCCTGGTCGTTGCTGATTTCATGGTAGTGGTGGCTGTTGCCTTGCAGCTCGACGGCCGACAGCACTTCGGTCCACTGGGTGTTCTCGTCCGGCTCGCCGGAGGCCAGGAAGCAGGCTTCCAGGGAGGCCGACGGCGGGAAGTTGCCGGTGAAGAATGAGGTGTCGATGTCCACGCCCTTGATCGAGCCCGGCACGCCCAGGCGGATCACCGCGCTGTCGTAGCCTTCGAAACGCTTGC
This sequence comes from Pseudomonas sp. B3(2017), assembly GCF_002113595.1. Lineage (NCBI taxonomy): Bacteria > Pseudomonadati > Pseudomonadota > Gammaproteobacteria > Pseudomonadales > Pseudomonadaceae > Pseudomonas > Pseudomonas sp. B3(2017). The sequence continues at coordinate 366,540 of NZ_NEIU01000005.1, read as the reverse complement.
GGCGGGATTCCCAGCCGTCCATCCACTTGCCGTTGTCATCGAACACGCCCTCCTTCCAGACGGCCGGGGTCGGTTGGAACAGACGGTTGGCGTCTGCGAACCAGTCATCGGTGACCGAGATGATCTTGGTGCCCAGGCGGGCATCGGCCAGGTTGACGAACTTCTCGAAAGGTACGGCGTAAGCTTTCATTCTTCTTGTCTGCCTTTAAATATGTGGCTGGGGATGCTTGCGGGGCCCTGGGAAACACAAGCGTTCTAGAGGATTCTCGGGCCAGGCTCGCTCAAAGAGTCAGTAAACGGAACAGGGCGATCTTGTTGATCTCCGCCAGCGCGCACTTGAACTCGGTGTCCACCGGGTTGTGGATGCGCGTTTCGAACGCCGCGAGGATCTGATGCCGGTTGCTCCCCTTTACCGCCATGATGAAGGGAAACTTGAACTTGGCCTTGTAGGCGTCGTTCAGCTCGGTGAAGCGCTGGAACTCTTCGGCCGTGCATTGGTGGATACCGGCGCCGGCTTGTTCGTTGGTGCTGGCTTCGGTCAGTTGGCCCTGGACGGCGGCTTTGCCGGCCAGGTCCGGGTGAGCGTTGATCAGGGCAAGCTGGCTTGCGTGATCGGCGCTCAACAGGATATCGCTCATGCGCTGGTGCAGGGTCTCGATCTCGTCGAGCGAAGCGTCCTGGCCCAGGTCGAAGGCCTTTTCGGCCACCCATGGCGAATGTTCGTAGATGTCGGCGAAGGCCTTGACGAAGGCGTCGCGGCCCAGGGCCGACGGCTTGACGGTCTGGAAGGTACTCATTTGGCGGCCCCTTGGTACGGGTGGGTCGCGTGCCAGTGGCGTGCGATGTCGACGCGGCGGCTGAACCACACCTGCTCATGGCTCTTGGCGTATTCGAGGAAGCGCTTGAGCGAGGCCAGGCGCGCCGGACGGCCCACCAGGCGGCAGTGCAGGCCGATCGAGAGCATCTTCGGCGCCTCGGCGCCTTCGGCGTAGAGCACGTCGAACGCGTCCTTGAGGTATTCGAAGAAGTCGTCGCCCTTGTTGAAGCCCTGCACCTGGGTGAAGCGCATGTCGTTGGTGTCGAGGGTGTATGGGATCACCAGGTGCGGCTTGCCGGTCGGGTTGTTCGGTTCCCAGTAGGGCAGGTCGTCGTCGTAGGTGTCGCTGTCGTAGAGGAAACCGCCTTCTTCCATCACCAGCCGGCGGGTGTTCGGGCCGGTGCGGCCGGTGTACCAGCCCAGCGGGCGTTCGCCGGTGATTTCGGTGAGGATGCGGATCGCTTCGAGCATGTGCTCGCGCTCCTGGGCCTCGTCCATGTACTGGTAGTCGATCCAGCGGTAGCCGTGGCTGCAGATCTCGTGGCCGGCCTGGGCCATCGCGCGGATCACGTCCGGGTGGCGCTGGGCGGCCATGGCGACGGCGAACACGGTCAGGGGAATGTCGAATGCCTTGAACAGTTTCAGGATCCGCCACACGCCGGCGCGGCTGCCATACTCGTAAAGGGATTCCATGCTCATGTTGCGCACGCCCTGCAGAGGCTGCGCCGCGACCATCTCGGAAAGGAAGGCTTCGGATTCCTTGTCGCCGTGCAGGACGTTGCGCTCGCCGCCTTCTTCGTAGTTGAGCACGAAGGACAGGGCGATCCGGGCATTGCCCGGCCAGTGTGGGTGAGGAGGGTTACTGCCGTAACCGATCAGGTCGCGTGGATAGTCAGCGCTCACTGCAGTCTTCCTTCTTATTCGTTGACAGGTGGTGTGGCGCCCTGGCGTGAGGTGGCAGGCTGGCGTCACAGCGATGGGCTGATTGTATACAACTTTATTCTCAGTTTGTAAGCCTGAATTTTCGCATTTTTCGCCGGCCGTCATCTTTTCCTGATAAAGGCGTGAGCCTGCAAGAAATCTGCCTGACCGGTCAGCTAATGGATCAGGGGTTCAATGAAAGCAGGGATTGCCGGCGAATCGGCGGCAAATCGGCGGATGGCGGGGGTGGACGGAAAAATGTCGTTTTTATTGTGTACAATTTTTCTTAGAAGTGTCTTAATCAGTCGCTCGCCGCAGCTTTTCGGGCTCCGAATCGGTGCGGCCTCCTTTCAACTGACTTCGGGAGGCGCGAGGCCTGACTGCTTCCGGCAGGCAGGCGCGCAGAATCAATGGGACGTTTGACGACACACGTTTTGGACGCTGCACACGGTTGCCCGGGCAGCTCGATCAAGGTCGAGCTGTACCGCGTTGAGGGTTCGCACCTGGAATTGGTCGCCAGTGCGCTCACCAACAGCGACGGCCGGGTCGATGCGCCGCTGCTGCAGGGCGATGACTACCGCACCGGGGTCTATCAGGTGCAGTTCCATGCCGGCGACTACTACCGCGCCCGTGGCGTCCAGCTGCCGGAGCCGGCGTTTCTGGACGTGGTGGTGTTGCGCTTCGGCATCTCTGCCGAGCAAGACCATTACCACGTGCCGCTGCTGATCTCGCCGTACAGCTATTCCACCTATCGGGGCAGCTGACCCCCAAGCAACTGCCCCCGCCGGGAAGCGACTGCGCATATAGCTTCTTTGGTCTTTCGCCCGCTCACACTGCGGGCTTTTTTTTGCCTGCAGAAAAGTTGTGCCTGTGCTGATGCCATCGCTGGCAAGCCAGCTCCCACAGTGTCCAGGTCGTGCGCAATAAATCTGAACACCCCGAGCCTGTGGGAGCTGGCTTGCCAGCGATGCTTTTACCGGCTAAGCAGAGACGCCGCCCCTGCGCCGCTGAACAGCCCGGCGCTGACCCGGTTGAACCAGCTCTGGCCCTTGCCGCTGCGCAGGTAACGCGCCGCGCCGTGGGCCCCGAGGCCGTAGGCCAGCTTGCAGCACAGGTCGAGCACCACCCAGGTCGCGATCATGATCAGCAGCTGCGGCAGGAACGGCTGCTGGGCGCTGAGGAACTGCGGCAGGAAGGCGGCGAAGAACAGGATGTCCTTGGGGTTGCTGGCGCCCAGCACGAAAGCGCGCCCGAACAGCGTGCGAAAGCGCGGAACCGGCGCGGCCTGGGGCACTTCGGCGCCGACCGACGGCAGGCGCGATTGCTGCCAGCTCTGCCAGGCGAGGTAGAACAGGTACAGCGCACCGACGATCTTCAAGGCGCTGAACAGTTGCTCCGAGGCCAGCAGCAACGCGCCGAGCCCCAGCGCCGAGGCGCTGAGCAGGCAGATCGAGGCGATCACGCCACCGAGAAACGCCGGGTAAGAGCGGCGCAGCCCATAGTTCAGGCTGTTGCTGATCATGAGCAGCGACAGCGGCCCGGGAATGAGGATCACCACCAATGCAGCGCCGCTGAACAGCAACCAGGTTTCCAGACTCATCACTTTCCTCCATTTGCGCAAAAGCCTCACCCGAAGGGGTGAGGCCGGTTCGTAGCCAGATCCGCGTGACGCTTACAAGAAGATGAACTTGGCGATGAAGATCGCACAGAGCACCCACAGACTGACGGAAATTTCCTTGTACTTGCCGGTGCCGGCCTTCAGCGCCACGTAGGTGATGAAGCCCAGCGCGATGCCGTCGGCCACCGAGAAGGTCAGCGGCATCATGATCGCGGTGACGATCGCCGGAATGCTGTCGGTCGCCTCGTCCCATTCGATGTGGGCCATGCCGCCCATCATCAGCATCGCGACATAGATCAGCGCGCCGGCGGTGGCGTAGGCGGGAATCATGCCGGCCAGCGGGGCGAAGAACATGGCGGCAATAAATAGCACACCCACGGTGACGGCGGTAAGACCGGTCCGACCGCCAGCGGCCACGCCGGCGGCGCTTTCCACGTAACTGGTGACCGGCGGTACGCCGACCACGGCACCGAACACGCTGGAGGCGCTGTCGGCTTTCATGGCGCGGGACAGGTTTTCGATGCGCCCGTCAGCCCCCACCAGGTTGGCCCGCTGGGCAACGCCCATCAGGGTGCCGGCGGTGTCGAACATGTGCACGAACAGGAAAGCGAGCACGACGCTGATCATGCTGACGTTGAACACGCCGGCCACGTTCATGGCCATCCAGGTCGGGGCCAGGCTCGGCGGGGCCGACAGGATCCCTTCGTAGTGCACCAGGCCCAGGCCCCAGCCGGCGAGGGTCACGGTGATGATGCTGATGAGGATCGCGCCGAACACCTTGTGGTAGCTGAGGATCGCGATCATCAGGAAGCACAGGGCGGCGAGCAGCGGGCCCGGCTCGCGCAGGGAGCCGAGCTTGATCAGGGTGGCCGGGCTGTCGACCACGATGCCGGCGGTCTTCAGGCCGATCAGCCCCAGGAACAGGCCGACGCCGGCGCCCATCGCAAAGCGCAGGCTGACCGGAATGCTGTTGAGCAGCCATTCGCGGATGCGCGAGAAGGTCAGGATCATGAACAGCACGCCGGAGACGAACACCGCACCGAGCGCGGTCTCCCAGTTGTAGCCCATGGTGCCGACCACGGTGTAGGTGAAGAACGCATTGAGGCCCATCCCCGGCGCCAGGCCCACCGGCCAGTTGGCGTACAGGCCCATCAGCAGGCAGCCCAGCGCCGCCGCGATGCAGGTGGCGACGAACGCCGCACCGTGGTCGATGCCGGCGTCGGCCATGATGTTCGGGTTGACGAAAATGATGTAGGCCATGGTGATGAAGGTTGTCAGACCGGCAATCAGCTCGGTCTTCACCGTGGTGCCGTGCAAGCTGAGTTTGAAGATGCGCTCCAACAGGCCGTTGCGTAACGGCGGCGAGAGATCCAGCGTCGATGCTTCGGATTTGCGGCTTTCCACAGCGGTACTCCTCAAGAGTTTTATTGTTATTTCCAGGGCCGGACCCGGGAGGGGCGGCAGCGGCCCTTTGAGGCTTACGCGAATTTGTTGACCGTTAGGTCAGGAACTCGCACGCAGTGGATTATGCTTTTGTATACAAATAAAGCAAATAATGTTTTTGGCTTTGTCGACGAAAGATCTGGCGATAGGGCTATATCGCCATTGCCGAGCCTGCGGGCGCTGCCGACATCTTTGTTGTCTGGCCCACCGTCATCGCCGGCAGGCCGGCTCCCGCAGGTATCCCAGCCGTGTGCAAGATGCAGGTACACCACAAAACTGTGGGCGCTGCGGTGCGAGGATTCGACTGGCCAGCGATGGGGCCGGTCGGATCAGTCGGGATGAGCCTGACTGTTCCCCAATGCCAGGTTCACCGCCAGCCAGCCGTTCACCGCTGCCTCTCCGGCTTCGCCGAACACCCGCTCCAGCAGTTTCACTTGCTCGCGCCGCAGCGCCTGTTCGAACTTCGCGCCTTCGGCCGTCAGCTCCAGCAGGCGCTTACGCTTGTCGGTCTGCGACGCCACGCTGTCCACCAGGTGCATTTCCTGCAACTGCCGCAGCGGCATGTTCAGCGCCTGCTTGCTGACGCCGAGCAAGGCCAGCAGCTCCTTGACGCTCAGGTTGGGGTAGCGGGCGATGAAAAACACGATGCGCTGATGCACCCGGGACAGACCCCGCCGTTCAAGCATTTCGTCAGCCTTGGCGGTGAACGCCTGATAGCCGAAGAAAAACGCTTCCATGGCCTGTTGCTGGCTGACGGGGCTTTTAAGGTCAATCATGTTGACGTACTCGCTCGGACTGTCGTAGTTTCGGTCAAGCAGTTTGACTCAACTCCCTCAACCCTCGCCAGCGGTGATTCCATGGCTTTTTCCGAACGTGTCTCGCGCCTCAAAAGTTCTCTGATCCGTGAAATCCTCGCCGCCGCCCAACGGCCGGAAGTGATGTCGTTCGCCGGTGGCCTGCCGGCCGAAGCCATGCTGCCGAACGTCGAATGGAGCGACATGCCGGTGACCCTCGGCCAATACGGCATGAGCGAAGGCGAACCGGCCTTGCGCGAAAGGCTCGCGGCCGAGGCGAGGGCGCTGGGCCTGCCGTGCGCGGCGAGCCAGGTGCTGGTGGTCAGCGGCTCGCAGCAGACCCTTGATCTGGCGGCCAAGCTGTACATCGACAAGGGCACGCCAATCCTGCTCGAAGCACCGACCTACCTGGCGGCGCTGCAGATTTTCCAGCTGTTCGGCGCTGACTGCCTGACCGTTCCGCTGGAGGCGGACGGCCCGGATCTTGGGCAACTGCGTCAGCGCCTTGAACGGCATCGTCCGGCGTTCGTCTACTTGATCCCGACCTTCCAGAACCCGTCGGCCGTGCGTTACAGCGAAGCCAAGCGCGAAGCCGTCGCTGCGCTGCTGGACGAATTCGGCGTCACGCTGATCGAGGACGAGCCCTACCGCGAACTGACCTTCGACGGCGGCAGCGCCCGGCCGATCGCCGGGCGCTTGAAGAAATCCAGCTGGATCTACACCGGCACGGTGTCCAAGACGCTGCTGCCGGGCTTGCGCGTCGGTTACCTGATCGCGAGTCCCGACCTGTTTCCCCACCTGCTCAAGCTCAAGCAGTCGGCGGACCTGCACACCAACCGCATCGGCCAGTGGCAAGCCCTGCAATGGATCGGCAGCGAGCACTACCGGGCGCACCTGGCCCGGTTGCGCGATTTCTACCGTGAGCGCCGCGACGCGTTCCAGTCGGCGCTGGAAAGGCACTTCTCAGACCTGGCGGACTGGAACGCGCCCCAGGGCGGGCTGTTTTTCTGGCTGACCCTCAAGCGACCGCTGGACACCCGCACCTTGCTCGACGCTGCGCTGGCCGATGACGTGGCGTTCATGCCGGGGGAACCGTTCTTTCCGGAGCCAGAGCGCAACCTCGGTCATTTGCGGCTGAACTTCAGCCACATCGATCCGCAGCGGCTGGATGAAGGGATCAAGCGATTGGCGGCGGTGGTTCGGCGGGCGCAGGCGGACGAGGCGGCCTGAAAACGAACAAACCGGCTCAGGGGCCGGTTTGTTTTTTCTGGAACATGTGGCGATCCGGCAGGCCTCATCGCCAGCCTGCTGGCGATGGCCAAACCGCGGTCAGGCTGCGGCAAACCGCTTGTCCAGATATTCGATGATCACCTTGGACTCATACATCCAGGTGGTCTGGCCGTTCTCTTCGATGCGCAGGCACGGCACCTTGATCTTGCCGCCCTGTTCCAGCAGGGCCTGGCGGTGCTGCTCGTCGTTCTTCGCATCGCGCAGGGCCACAGGCACGTTCAGGCGGCGCAGGGTGCGGCGGGTCTTCACGCAGAACGGGCAGGCGTGGAACTGGTACAGGGTCAGCTCTTTGGCGGCGGCATCCACCTGGGCCTGGGCGGCGGCGGGGCGCTGTTTCTTGCTTGGGCGGGTCAGGAAGTCGATGAAGATGATCAGTTGGCCGAGGCCGACACGAAGCGCTTTGACGAACACGTTACAAGCCTCACAGGGACATTGGAGAAGGCGCGCAGCTTACCCGATTTTTCGCGCACGAAAAAAAACCGGCGATCAACGCCGGTTTTCCTGAATCGCGGATCACTTGATCAGGCTGAGGAACTCGCTGCGGGTCGCCGCATTCTCGCGGAACTCACCCAGCATCACCGAGGTGATCATCGACGAATTCTGCTTCTCCACACCGCGCATCATCATGCACATGTGCTTGGCCTCGATCACCACCGCCACGCCCAGGGCGCCAGTGACTTGCTGCACCGCGTCGGCGATCTGGCGGCTGAGGTTCTCCTGGATCTGCAGGCGACGGGCGTACATGTCGACGATCCGCGCCACCTTGGACAGGCCCAGCACCTTGCCGCTCGGGATGTAGGCGACGTGGGCCTTGCCGATGAACGGCAGCAGGTGGTGTTCGCACAACGAGTACAGCTCGATGTCCTTGACCAGCACCATTTCGCTGTTGTCGGAGCTGAACAGGGCACCGTTGGTGACCTCTTCGAGCGTCTGTTGATAACCGCGGCAGAGGTACTGCATGGCCTTGGCTGCACGTTTTGGGGTGTCGAGCAGGCCCTCGCGGGACACGTCTTCGCCCAGTTGGCCGAGGATCGCGGTGTAGTTCTGTTCCAGTGTCACAGAGGCTGATTCCATAAGGGTTTCAGTGGGGTACTGTATCTGTCCGTACCGATTGTGTGCCGCTCAAGCCACTGTCGGGCCGTCCGGGTCTCCTCGACCAGGGCTCAGGTCAAAGGCTACGTCTGGACGTGACCGGGCTGAGTGGCGATAAACGCAGGGTTCATACCCGCCATGCGGCACATGGTAGCGTAAGTGGGTGGGCGTTTGTATGGCCGACGGGCGTGAATCCCCAATTCGATTGGCTGCGCCGGGCGGTGCCCGACGTTCAGGCCACCCTGCGTAGGGGGCGGAAGCCTTGACCGACCGAAGGTGCTCTTTCTGGGTGAAGGCGGCTGGCGGTGCGCGGGTGAAAGGTTTGGAACGCCGTGTGCAGCCGCAGGAACCGGAACGTCAGGCCCTGCGGCCGCAGGTCGGTCAGCCGATCTGGACGATAGGCCCGGGAGACGTCTTGCTCGGATCCAATTTGATTGGGCCGAAGGTGAGCGACACCAAGCTCACGCTGTTGGAGAACGAAGCGGTGCCGTGGCCGTTGTTCGCCATGGTCGCCCAACGGATGCGGGAGTACCCGATCGTGGAAGGCGTACTGGTGACTTTGTTCCCGTTACTGACCGGTCCGCACACGAACTCCATGGTCTGTTGACCCTCCAGAAGGTCCATGTTCCACCACCGGACGTTTGCGATGACGTTGTTTGCATCCATTACGTCGTTGAGAACGATGCTGAACGTCGCCTTAACAATGTCGAAGCCCGTTTCATTCACCAGAACCGGCGCGACAGATTGAACAGAGCCTGAGAGGGGAGGGTAGATTTCCTGGCTGTTCTGGTTGAACTGCAGGGTGCCGGGCAGATCCAGCGTGAGGGAAATGCCGTTCTGTTTGAAGATGGTGAAGGTCTTGACCTGTCCTTGATATTTTTCCGACGCTTGTTCCTTGAGTGCTTGTGACATTTTAATTTCCTTTTTTTATTTGCCTTGAAGTTCGGTAGTTGAACTTCTCCCTGTTGCGCGCATCCGGCCTTGGAAACGCGCTCGGCAATTTTTGTAGGACAATTCCACTCTGTCAATGTTTGCCATGGTCTTTTTGTTTAAGGTTGGTTGCTGCGGTTTTATATTTCGAAGTTAACTAAAAAAGTGTGTCTCTTTAACTATTGGCTATTTGTGGAATGGAGCGGAAGGGCCTTTCGCGCAGGCCAGGTGGATAGAGGGCACCCGTGGATGTGCCTTTGGCAATGTGTAGGTGCGAAACATATATCGCGATTGGCTATATATAAGAAGTGGGTTTGGCGAGAGAGGTGTTTGCGTTTAATGCCACCGACAGATCAATACATTGATGGTCAAAGTATTGACTGGTGCGCAGACGGGAAAGGTAAAAGACTGAGTGTCCTACAGATAATGAAGTTTGCGCAGACGTGTTTGGCGTGCAGAAGAGCCAAGAGTTGCGCAGCAATTGATGAAAAGGCGTTCGCCGCACTTCCTTGGCAATCGTCTGTTTCGAAATGGACGGGGCGGCGGCTTGCACCGCTCCCGCCGCATCGGCCGGACGACGCTATTCGTCGCGGCCTTCCATCATGGTGCGTTTGAGCATCACATACACCGAGCCTGCGCCGCCGTGCCGGGGCTGGCACGAGGTGAAGCCGAGCACCTGCGGATGCTGGCGCAGCCAGGTGTTGACGTGGCTCTTGATCATCGGCCGCTTGCCGTCCAGCCGCACGGCCTTGCCGTGGGTGACGCGCACGCAGCGGATCTCGAGCTTCGTGGCTTCGGCCAGGAACGCCCACAGGGTCTCCCGGGCCTTTTCGACGGTCATGCCGTGCAGGTCGAGGCTGCCCTCGAACGGGATCTGGCCGGCCTTGAGCTTGCGCACCTGGCTTTCCTGGACGCCGTCGCGGGCCCACATCAGCTCGTCTTCCGGGCCGACGTCGATCACGAACTGATCCGACAGACCGTCGACGGTGGTGGCATCGGTGCGCACGGTCGCGGATTGGCGCAGCTTGGCGATCTGTGCGCGGTCGGCCTTGGGTTTGCCGGTGTCGGCGCGGTCGTGCTTGATCGGCTTGACGCCTTGGATCGCACTTTTGAACAGGGAAAAATCGTCGTCTTGCATGTCAGCCTCCGCGAAGGGCGGCCAGTTTACCCAAGTCGACGCAAAACGGCCCGGCAAAAAGCCGGGCCGTCGGGTCAGTCGTGTTTTTTCATCAGGTGCGGGGACATGTTCAGTTCCCGCGATTGCCGGGCCCGGCGTCGGCAGCGGCGCCACAGGGCCACGCCGAAGTACAGGAACAGCAGGCCGAGCGCCAGGACGATCGCCGAAGCGGCGGGCGTGGCGTTCAGGTCGCCGAGCGCCGGCGGGCGTCCCAGCAGGCTGGCGGCCCCGGCCATCGCCAGCAGCACCCCGAACGTCGCCAGGATGGCGGCGAACGCAGCGCCGAACCGAAAACGCCAGTTGCGTTGGCCCTTGGGCCGCAAGCGGCGTGCGTCAAATCCATCGGATAACTTCATTCCGACCTTCCTCAATGGTATCGGCCCTTCGACCGGGAGTTGACCGGGTTGTTCCTGAGGCTAGGGTAATTGAAGCGAATGCGAGGCTTTTGCGGATGAGCGGCGCGGCGGGCCGCTCACCGAAGGGGTTTTCAGATCAGGTCCTGGGTCAGCGCGAGGGTGGCGAAGTTGTCGGCCATGATCGCCATTTCCGCCTCCTGCACCTGTTCGGCGCTGAGCACGCGACCCTTGAACGGCAGGTCGCGGGTGGCGCAGGCGTCTTCGACCAGGGTGCAGCGGAAGCCCAGGTTCTTCGCCGCGCGCACGGTGGTGCTGACGCTGGAGTGGCTCATGAAGCCGCAGACGATCAGATCCAGCGAACCGAGGGTCTGCAGGCGGTCGTAGAGTTCGGTGCCGTGGAAGGCGCTCGGCAGCAGTTTGCCGATGATGGTCTCATCGCCCTGGGGTTCCAGGCCGGGGATGAACTCGCCGCGTTCGCCCTGCGGGTCGAACAGGCCGCCGACGGTGCCGAGGTGGCGCACATGCACGATCGGACGACCGGCCGCACGGGCGGCGGCGACCAGTTGCTTGATGTTCGCGACAGCCGCGTCCATGCCGCTCAGGGCCAGCGGGCCGCTGAGGTATTCCTTCTGGGCATCGATGATGACCACGGTGGCATGGCTCAACGTGGCCGCTGCGTAACCGCGGCCGCTGAGTTGAAACATCGTTTTTGGAACGGACATTCTGGGGCTCCTTGGGAGGGGGCTTTTGCGACATTGTCCTCTGGCTGAGCGGTTCTGTGAATCGCTACCATCGTAGGCACCGTCGTTACTGGGCTGCAGCCTTGTCAAGTGACACGTTCTGTTCAATAGCTGGCGTGAAAAATAGAAAAGTCCTACCGATGAGCCAGAGTTTTTCCTGCGTCGTCGTGGCGCGTTTTGGCTGGTAGAATCGCCAGTCGTTTTTTCTGGAGTTCTGCCCCGTGATCACTTCCCGACTTCGTACCCTGCGTGACCATATCCGTTGGGCCGTCAGCCGCTTCCATGGGGAGGATCTGTTTTTCGGCCATGGCACCGACAACGCCTGGGACGAAGCCCGGCAACTGGTGTTGGGTGCGCTGCACCTGCCGTGGGAAATCGCCGACAGCTACCTCGACTGCGCACTTGAAGACGATGAGCTGGTCCATCTTCAGCATCTGCTCAAGCGCCGCATCGTCGAGCGCATCCCGACCGCCTACCTGCTGGGCGAGGCCTGGTTCTGCGGGCTGTCGTTCATCGTCGATTCCCGGGTGCTGATCCCGCGTTCGCCGATCGGCGAGCTGATCGAAAACCGCTTCGCACCATGGATCGGCAACGCGCCTGCGCGGATCCTCGACCTGTGCACCGGTTCCGGCTGCATCGGCATCGCCTGCGCCTACGAGTTCCAGGACGCCGAAGTGGTGCTGGCGGATCTGTCGTTCGAGGCGTTGGAGGTGGCGAACCGGAACATCGAGCGCCATGGCGTCGAAGAGCGCGTGTACACGGTGCAGGGCGACGGCTTCGACGGTCTGCCGGGGCAACGCTTCGACCTGATCGTGTCGAATCCGCCCTACGTCGACGCGGAAGATTTCGCTGACATGCCGGACGAGTACCAGCACGAACCGGAACTGGGCCTGGCCTGCGGTGACGACGGCCTGAATCTGGTGCGGCGGATGCTCGCTGAGGCGGCGGACCATCTGACCGAGAAAGGCTTGCTGATCGTCGAGGTGGGCAACAGCCAGGTGCACGTCGAGGCGCTGTACCCGGAGGTCGATTTCGCCTGGCTGGAGTTCGAGCGCGGCGGGCACGGCGTGTTCATGCTCACCGCCGAACAGTGCCGCGCCCATCAGGCGCTGTTCGCTTCGCGCGTCTGACCTGACGGCGCAGCGTGTGGCGGGGGCGTGAGTGCCCTCGCCACGACACCTGTCAGCGGTGGGTGGCGATCCAGATCAGCAGGCCGGCCTGGAACACCGCAAACGCCACCAGGCACGTGATGGTGAAGCGCAGCCCGGCGTCTTCGCGCTTGAACTTGCTGACCTTCTCTTCCTGTTTCTTCAGTTTGACTTCCTGCTCGGCCAGGTTCTGCTCGGCCTGCTGCAGCATCTGCGCGGCCTCCAGAATCTCGACGATCTGCAGCTTTTCCGTGTTCCAGTCGCCGCGCAGGTCGCCGACCTCGACGTCCTTGACGCTGCCCTTGAGGTGCTGGGCGTCGGCGTAGGCCACCTCAAAGCCGTGTCCGCGCAGGAAATGGTCGCGGCGCAGGCGGGTGTCTTCGTTCAGCGCGTCCTTGTTGTTCAGGTCGGTGCCGTCGACGGTGTAGCCGGGCCAGCGCTTTTTCGCCCACGTAATGCCCTGGGCGGCCATGAAGCGGCCGATGCCGCGGTTCACCGGCTCGATCTGCAGGCCGGTGTCCGGGCCGAAATGCACGCGTTTGGCCGTGTGGTCGACCCACACGTCCAGATGGTTCTGTTCCTTGCGCACGCGCTGGCCGGGCAGCTTGATGGCCATGCGCATCAGGCTCTTGTCCTTGCCGTGGCGTTCGGCGTAACCGAACTCGACAAAGCGCAGCGGCCTTGCGCCGGTGTTACGGTCGGTCTGCTGGGGGGCCAGGCGGAGCATCTTGTGGTGCTCGACGTGGACATCCGCCCATGGCAGCTCGACCGCTGGCGGTGCGTCTTTTTCAGCGGTGGTGTCGGGTGAAGTCTGGGTTTCAGTCATAACGGCGAGATCCTGTCCAAGCGCTGCTTGCCGCCAGCCGATACGCGGGCGACAAACGCTTATCGGCCGTTTTTCCGAGGACTGGAGGGCAAACGCCGCTTAATCAGGTGCGAAGCCCGTCAATGAATTCGAGCAGCCGCGCGCCGAGCTCGGCCGCCAGCGGCAGATTCGGGTCCTTGTAGGAGGCCAATTGCCGCTTCACGTCGTTGGGAACGATGCGCAGCACATGGTTCATGCCTTCGATCAGCGCCAGTTGCGCATCCGGCTTGGCGGCCTTGAGCAGACGGGCGTCATCGACCTGCACCTGGATGTCGTGGCTGCCCTGGACGATCAGCGCCGGCATCTTCAGCGCCGCGAAGGCCGCCGCCGGATCCTGGCGGAACAGGGAAATCAGGTAGGGCTGCACGCTCGGCCGGAAAATCACCTGCAACGGCGCCGGCACGCGGTCGTCGGTGTGACCGGCCTTGAGGCTGTCGAGCAGTTCGTTGCTGCGCAGCATCAAGGCCGGCGGCAGGCTGCGGGCCAGTTGCTGGCGCAGCACCTGATCGATGGGGCGGGCGCTGCCGGACAGGGAAATCACCGCCGCCGCATCGACTTTCGGCGCAGCGAGGCTGGCGATCAGCGCGCCTTCGCTGTGGCCGAGCAAGATCAACGGGCCGAAGCGCGGGTCAGCCTTGAGCTGGCGGCCCCAGGCCACGGCATCTGAAACGTAGGCCTCCACGGTCAGGTTGCGCTCGTCCGGCGTGGCCGCCAGGCTCGCGGCCACGCCGCGCTTGTCGAACCGGACGCTGGCGACATTGTGCTTGGCCAGCACCCACGCCAGCCGCTTGAGGCTGTCGTTGCGCCCGCCGTCGGGGTTGTTTCCGTCACGGTCCGTAGGCCCCGAGCCAGAAAGGATCAAGACGACAGGCACAGGCTTGTCGGACTTTGGCAGCAACAGCGAGCCGAAAAGTTCGCCGCTGTCGGTGGTCAAAGTGACCGGGCGTTGCAGGACGGTCGCCTGGGCAAAGCCGGTCAGAAGGGTCAGGCTCAAGATCAAAACTCGCAGCATCATCACGCCATCATTTGCAAAGGTGCCGGTTGGACTCGGCATCACCCGTAAGGTTCGAGGATGAACTAGTCGGTTAGCCTGCGTATACTGGCGCGCATCACGAATTTGGGTTCGATTTCACGGAGCGTCCTGCATGTCCGGCAATACCTACGGCAAGCTGTTCACTGTCACCACCGCAGGCGAGAGCCATGGACCGGCGTTGGTCGCCATTGTCGACGGCTGCCCGCCGGGCCTGGAGATCTCCCTGGACGACCTGCAGCGCGACCTCGACCGGCGCAAGCCGGGCACCAGCCGCCACACCACCCAGCGCCAGGAGGCCGACGAGGTCGAGATCCTGTCCGGCGTGTTCGAGGGCCGCACCACCGGTTGCGCCATCGGCCTGCTGATCCGCAACACCGACCAGAAGTCCAAGGACTACTCGGCGATCAAGGACCTGTTCCGCCCGGCCCACGCCGACTACACCTACCACCACAAGTACGGCGAGCGCGACTACCGCGGCGGCGGCCGCAGCTCGGCGCGGGAAACCGCGATGCGCGTGGCCGCTGGCGCCATCGCCAAGAAGTACCTGGCCAGCCAGGGCATCGTCGTGCGCGGCTACATGAGCCAGCTCGGCCCGATCGAAATCCCGTTCAAGACCTGGGACTCGGTGGAGCAGAACGCCTTCTTCAGCCCGGATCCGGACAAGGTGCCTGAGCTGGAGGCCTACATGGACCAGCTGCGTCGCGACCAGGATTCGGTCGGCGCCAAGATCACCGTCGTGGCCGAAGGCGTGATGCCGGGCCTGGGCGAGCCGATCTTCGACCGCCTCGACGCCGAACTGGCCCACGCGCTGATGAGCATCAACGCGGTGAAGGGTGTGGAGATCGGCGCCGGGTTCGCCTGCGTGGCCCAGCGCGGCACCGAGCACCGCGACGAGCTGACCCCGGAAGGCTTCCTGAGCAACAACGCCGGCGGCATCCTGGGCGGCATCTCCTCCGGCCAGCCGATCGTGGCGCACCTGGCGCTCAAGCCGACGTCCAGCATCACCACGCCGGGCCGCTCCATCGACATCCACGGCAACCCGGTGGACGTGATCACCAAGGGCCGCCACGACCCGTGCGTCGGCATCCGAGCCACGCCGATCGCCGAGGCGATGATGGCCATCGTGCTGATGGACCACCTGCTGCGCCACCGCGGGCAGAACGCCGACGTGAAGGTGAGCACCCCGGTGCTGGGCCAGCTCTGATGGGCCGCCTGACAGCCGCCGTGGCCTGACGGCATGGCGGCGCTCCCGTACTGGCGGCTGTCCAGTTTCTATCTGTTCTATTTCGCCTTGCTCGGCTCGACGGCGCCGTTCCTGGCGCTGTACTTCGATCATCTGGGGTTCAGCGCCGCACGCATCGGCGAGCTGGTGGCGATCCCGATGCTGATGCGCTGCGTGGCGCCGAACCTCTGGGGCTGGCTGGGCGACCACACCGGCAGGCGCCTGGCCATCGTGCGCTTCGGCGCGGTGTGCACGCTGCTGACGTTCTCGCTGATCTTCGTCAGCAAGAGCTACGCGTGGCTGGCGATGGTCATGGCGCTGCACGCGTTCTTCTGGCACGCGGTGCTGCCGCAGTTCGAGGTCATCACCCTGGCGCACCTGCAAGGCCAGACCTCCCGCTACAGCCAGATCCGCCTGTGGGGCTCCATCGGCTTCATCATCACCGTGGTCGCGCTGGGCCGGCTGTTCGAATGGCTGAGCCTGGACATCTATCCGGCGGCGCTGGTGCTGATCATGGCGGGCATCGTCCTCAGCAGCCTGTGGGTGCCGAACGCGCAGCCCGCCCAGGGCGACCGGCCGACGGGGGAGGGCTTTCTCAAGCAATTGCGCCGCCCCGGCGTGCTGGCGTTCTACGCGTGCGTGGCGCTGATGCAGATGAGCCACGGGCCGTACTACACGTTCCTGACCCTGCACCTGGAACGCCTGGGCTACAGCCGCGGCGTGATCGGCATGCTGTGGGCGCTGGGCGTGGTCGCCGAGGTGCTGATGTTCATGGCCATGAGCCGGATCCTGGCGCGCTTCTCCCTGCGTCGGGTGCTGATGGCCAGTTTCCTGCTGGCGGCGCTGCGCTGGCTGCTCTTGGGTTCGTTCGCCGAATTCCTTGGGGCGCTGCTGTTCGCCCAGGTGCTGCACGCGGCCACGTTCGGCAGCTTTCACGCCGCTGCCATCCAATTCGTGCAACGTAGCTTCGGCGCCCGCCAGCAAGGCCAGGGCCAGGCGCTGTACGCGGCGCTGGCCGGCACCGGCGGCGCGCTCGGCGCGCTGTACGCCGGGTACAGCTGGAACGCCCTCGGCGCGACATTGACCTTTAGTATCGCAAGCCTCGCAGCGTTCGCCGCTGCCGTTATCATTGCCACTCGCATGCAAGAGGACAGGCCATGAGCCTTACCCGTGAACAGCTCGCCCAGCAGATCATCGACGCCGGGCGCTTCCTTTATGGCCGCGGCTGGTCGCCGGCCACCAGCAGCAACTACTCGGTGCGCCTGTCGCCGAGCGAGGCGTTGCTGACCGTGTCCGGCAAGCACAAGGGTCAACTGGGCCAGGACGACGTGCTCGCCACCGACCTTTCCGGCAATAGCCTGGAGCCGGGCAAGAAACCGTCCGCCGAAACCTTGCTGCACACCCAGCTCTACACCTGGCGCCCCGAAGTCGGCGCGGTGCTGCACACCCATTCGGTCAACGCCACGGTGCTGTCGCGCCTGACGCCGGGCGACTTCATCGATTTCGAAGACTACGAACTACAGAAGGCCTTTAGCGGCGTTTCGACCCACGAGTCCCGGGTGCGGGTGCCGATCTTCGACAACGACCAGGACATTGCACGCCTGGCCGCCAAGGTGCAGCCTTGGCTGGACGCCCACCCCGACTGCGTCGGGTATCTGATCCGCGGCCACGGCCTCTACACCTGGGGCGCGCAGATGAGCGACGCGCTGCGCCAGATCGAGGCCTTCGAATTCCTGTTTGAATGCGAGCTCAAGACCCGCAGCGTATTGAACCGTTAACGGCAGACGCCGACGTCGCCGACCGCCTGATGCAGCGCTGCGCCCACCGGTGTCCACAAGCCGGACGGCGTGGCCGAAACCGAGGAATTGCCCCATGAGCAGCCTGTCCGTCTACCACGTTTCCAGCCCTGAGATTCCGAACAAGGTGCTGACCCATTTCGAAGACATCGCCGCGACCCTGGCCGAGCAGGGCGTGCGCTTCGACCGCTGGCAGGCCGCCACGAAGATCGAGCCCGGCGCCAGCCAGGACGAAGTCATCGGCGCCTACCGCGAGCAGATCGACAAACTGATGACCGAACGCGGTTACATCACCGTCGATGTGGTCAGCCTCAACAGCGACCACCCGCAGAAGGCCGAACTGCGCGCCAAGTTCCTTGACGAGCACCGCCACGGCGAGGACGAAGTGCGTTTCTTCGTCGCCGGCCGAGGCTTGTTCACCCTGCACATCGACGACTACGTGTACGCGGTGCTGTGCGAAAAGAACGACCTGATCTCGGTGCCCGCCGGCACCAAACACTGGTTCGACATGGGCGAGCACCCGCATTTCGTCGCGATCCGCCTGTTCAACAACCCCGAAGGCTGGGTCGCCAACTTCACCGGCGAAGACATCGCCGGCCGCTTCCCGCGCCTGGAGGACTGAGCCGATGTCGATCAAGGTCATCCTCACCGACATCGAAGGCACCACCAGCGCGGTGAGCTTCGTGTTCGACGTGCTGTTCCCGTATGCGGCCGAACATTTGCCGGATTTCGTCCGGCGCAACGCCGCACGGGCGGACGTCGCCGAACAGCTCGACGCCGTGCGCCGTGACAGCGGCGAGCCGCAGGCCGATGTCGAGCGCGCCATCGCGATCCTGCTGGGCTGGATCGCCGAAGACCGCAAGGCCACGCCGCTCAAGGCGTTGCAGGGCATGGTCTGGGAGCAGGGCTATCAGGCCGGGCAACTGAAGGGCCATGTCTATCCGGATGCCGTCGAGGCGCTCAAGCGCTGGCATCAGGCGGGCCATCAACTGTTCGTTTATTCCTCCGGCTCGATCCAGGCGCAGAAACTGATCTTCGGCTGCTCGGAGGCGGGGGATCTGACGCCGCTGTTCGACGGCTACTTCGACACCACGTCGGGGCCCAAGCGTGAAGAACAGTCCTACCGCAACATTCAACAGGCCATTGGCGCCCGGCCGGAGCAGATCCTGTTCCTGTCGGACATCGTCCAGGAACTCGATGCCGCCCAGGCCGCCGGCCTCAAGACCTGCGGCCTGGCCCGCGACGGCGGCGAACTGGAAGGGCACGTAACCGTCGACAGCTTCACCGGCATCGAACCGGAAGCGTTCTGACCTTTAGTTAGTCCGCGCAAAAGCAAACAGGCCGTGAAGCGAACCTTCACGGCCTGTTTGCTTTTGCGGTCGGGTTACAGCGAGTGATACGTCGGCAGGGCAAAGCGCTGCTGGCTCTGCAGCATGGAGATCTGCGGAAGTTCGCTGGCCTGTTCGGCCAGGTCGCGGCGGATCGCGCTGATCGCCCACGACAGTTGGTCGCCGTTGTGCAGTTGCTGATACGTGAGCGCCCGTTTGAACACTTTGCCTTCACCATCGCGCAGCGTCAGCAGGATGCCGCCGTCGGGGCGTGCCTGGGTGGTGACGTTGTACTGGGAGAACAGGGAGGAGAATTTTTCTTGGATCAGGCTCATGTCGTTCAGCTCCGTATGCACATGAATGGCAAGCATGCACAGAGGGTTGCAGCGATTGTGCCAGCATTTCTTTTTTGTAAAATTACTTATAAATCAATAACTTAAAAAATCTCTGTGATTCGGTTGTCGTGCAATCTGCATGAATGGCCATCGTGCATCCTGCATTTTGCGGGATCGCGACCGATGGGAAGGAACCTTTGCGCCGCCACCGTGATCGCGTCCCGGCCGGGGCGGACGACGGATACAAAACATTGCAAAAACCGCGTGTACAGCCCGAGAAGCGCTGACGTATTTTCGGTCTCGGCCCTCGCTGCCCAAGCGCCGGTCGCCGCACAGGATTGCCCGACAATAAAAAAGCCGGCCTGCACGCCAAGGCCGAACGGGAGCTGCCATGAGTCACGCGCCAAGCGACACGATCACCTGGAGCATGATGCTCCGCAAACTGCCGGCCATCGCCAAAGCCCTCCCGCGGGTGGTGAAGGGCATGAAGGCGGCCAACGTCAAGGATCCGACCCAGACGTGTGGCTTGGGCTGGACGTTCGAGCAAGCGGCCCTGCGCAACCCCGACGGCCCCGCGCTGCTGTGCGGCGACGTCGTGCTCAGTTATGCCCAGACCAACCGCTGGGCCAACCGCATCGCCCACTACCTGATCGGGCAGGGCATCGGCAAGGGCGACGTGGTGGCGGTGTTCATCGAGAACCGTCCGGAGCTGCTGGTGACCATTCTGGCGCTGGCCAAGGTGGGCGCCGTCAGCGCGCTGCTCAACACCTCCCAGACCCGCGACACGCTGATCCACAGCGTGAACCTGGTGGCGCCGGTGGCGATCGTCGTCGGCGCGGAACTGTTGCCGGCCTATGCGGCGGTGCGCGAACAGGTGTCGATCCCTGCGCCGCGCACCTGGTTCGTGGCCGACCAGGACACCTCCCGCCATCCGGGCATCGCGCCCGACGGCTACGTCAACCTCATCAGCGCCAGCGCCGATGCCTGCAGCGACAACCCGGCCAGCAGCCGCGACATCCATTTCGACGACCCGTGCTTCTATATCTACACCTCCGGCACCACCGGCCTGCCCAAGGCCGGGGTGTTCAAGCACGGCCGCTGGATGCGCAGCTCGGCCAGCTTCGGCATGATCGCCCTGAACATGGGCCCCGACGACGTCGTCTACTGCACCTTGCCGCTGTACCACGCCACCGGCCTGTGCGTGTGCTGGGGGTCGGCGGTCAACGGCGCCTCGGGCTTCGCCATCCGCCGCAAGTTCAGCGCCAGCCAGTTCTGGGGGGACGTGCGCCGCTACCGGGCGACCACCATCGGCTACGTCGGCGAGCTGTGCCGCTATCTGGTGGACCAGCCGGCCAGCGCCGACGACGGCCGCCACGAGGTGCGCAAGATGATCGGCAACGGCTTGCGCCCCGGTGCCTGGGCCGAGTTCAAGACTCGGTTCGCGGTGGAGCACATCTGCGAACTGTACGCGGCGAGCGACGGCAACATCGGCTTCAGCAACATCCTCAATTTCGACAACACCATCGGGTTCTCGCTGATGGCCTGGGAGCTGGTCGCCTACGATCACGACAGCGGCCAGCCGGTGCGCGGCGGCGACGGCTTCATGCGCAAGGTCGGCAAGGGCGAGCAGGGCCTGCTGCTGGCGCGGATCGACGACAAGGCGCCGCTGGACGGCTACACCGACCCGCAGAAGACCGCCAAGGTGGTGCTGCAGGATGTGTTCGCCCGCGGCGACCGCTTCTTCAACACCGGCGACCTGCTGCGCAACATCGGTTTCGGCCATGCGCAGTTCGTCGACCGGCTCGGCGACACCTACCGCTGGAAGGGCGAGAACGTCTCGACCACCGAGGTGGAGAACCTGCTGCTGCAGCACCCGAACATTTCCGAGGCGGTGGCCTACGGCGTGGAGATCCCCAACACCAACGGCCGTGCCGGCATGGCGGCGATCACCCCGGCCGAATCGCTGGCCACCCTGGATTTCGCCGAACTGCTGGCCTTCGCCCGCCAGCGCATGCCGGCCTATGCGGTGCCGCTGTTCTTGCGGGTGAAGGTGAAGATGGAAACCACCGGCACGTTCAAGTACCAGAAGACCCGCCTCAAGAGCGAGGGCTTCGACCCGGGCCTGACGGGGGACGATCCGGTGTACGCGTGGCTGCCCGGCAGCCAGACGTATGTGCAGGTCAGCGGGCAGGTATTGGCCGATATCGGCGCCGGGAAATACCGTTATTGAGTTTGGCTATTGGCTGGCTTGGAAAAAAGGGGGTGACAGCTATCGTTCGGCTCGGGAAACTGTCGCCATTCCGATCGACCGAAAGTGGAGTTTCCCATGTCCGACCAAAACCGCCAGATGACCCCAGAAGAGGCCGCCGCCTTCACCGAGCAGGTGTTCAACAAGGCCCGCGAGGGCGACGCGGTGATGCTCGACCGGCTGATCGGCGCGGGGCTGCCGGTGAACCTGCGCAACGGCAAGGGCGACACGCTGCTGATGCTGGCCAGCTATTACGGGCACCTGGACGCGGTGCAGGTGCTGCTCAAGCACAAGGCCGACCCGGAGCAACGTAACGGCAACGGTCAGAGCCCGATCGCCGGCGCGGCGTTCAAGGGTGACCTGGCGGTGGTCAAGGCCTTGGTCGACGGCGGCGCCGACATCGACGGCGCCTCGTTCGACGGCCGTACGGCGCTGATGATGGCGGCCATGTTCAACCGGGTGGAAATCGTCGAGTACCTGATCGGCAAGGGCGCCGACCCGAAAGCCAAGGACGCCAACGGCGTCACCGCCCTCGACGCGGCCCGCACCATGGGCGCGGCCGACACCACGGCGCTGCTGGAAAAGCTTCTGGGCTGAAACCGGCCTCAGGTCGGAACCGGGCCTGTGGCGCAGGCGAGAATGCGCTATCCTGCGCGCCCTCGAAAAACCTTCGCCACAGGATCCGCCCCCCATGAAAGCCGCACTCGCCGAACTCATCAGCAAAATCAGCTCCGGCTGCATGGCCGAGGACGAAATCCTGAAGGTCGCCGATGAAGCGGCGCAGGCCTACGCCGATGCTGACGCCTTCCTGGCCGCCAACACCGACATCAACTACGACGACACCTTCCCGATCCCCCTGGGCGAGTGGGTGGTGGTCGGCAGCCTGCCGGACACCGTGCTGTTCCAGGCCGACACCTATGCGGACCTGTTCGCGCAGATCGTCGCGTCGTTCGGCCCCGGCGTGGAATTCAACCTCAAGCCCAAGCAACTGGCCAAGACCGAAGCCCTGACCGCGCTCAACCGCATCCAGATCCAGATGAGCAGCCTGAACAAGGAAAACGGCGGCTACACGCTGATGAACTTCAGCCAGCTGCTCGATGACGAGCTGCAAGTGGTGCTGGTGTACGGCAACGACGTGCCGCGGGTGCTGGAACTGTGCGCCGAAACCGGCATCGCCGCCGCGCCGGCGCTGGAGGCCCTGAAGGTCGCGGTGCACGTCTGAGGCAATAAAAAGGAACCCCGGCCGGCGCCGTCTATCCTAAGGGTGCATGCCACCACTTCGGAGCGACGCCATGGGTTCCACGTTCAACGGCCTGGTCGGGCTGATCATCCTTGCCCTGGACATCTGGGCGATCATCAATGTGCTGAAAAGCGGCGCCGAGACCGGGATGAAGATCCTCTGGGTGCTGCTGATCATCCTCCTGCCGGTGCTGGGCCTGATCATCTGGGCGATCGCGGGCCCCAGGGGCAATGTGCGGCTTTGACCCGAACCTGCGGGAGCGTTTGACTGATCCGGCCCTCAAGTGCCTGGGCGGACGCCATCGCCAGCAGGCTGGCTCCCACAATGGACTGCAGTGACCGCAGATTCGGCATTCGACCGCGATCCCGGTGGGAGCCAGCCTGCTGGCGATGGCGTCAGCCGGGGCGCCGCCCGGCCGGATCGATGCCGTCTCTCGCGCAAGGATCGCGCCCGGCCGATGAACCGGGGTTCGACCTGTCATCTTGCGCAACGTAGAATGCGCGCCTTTCCCGGGCAGTCGTCACTGCGACCGTCGCCCCAGCATTCACCGGAGCACGTCCCATGAGCACCACCAAGACCAGCGAGTACCTGGAAACCCTCTACGAAGGCTACGGCCAGCGTTTTCGCATGGAAAAAATGCTGCACGAAGTGCGCACCGAACATCAGCACCTGGTGATCTTCCAGAACCCGCGCATGGGCCGGGTGATGGCGCTGGACGGCGTGATCCAGACCACCGAGGCGGATGAGTTCATCTACCACGAGATGCTCACCCACGTGCCGATCCTCGCCCACGGCACCGCCAAGCGCGTGCTGATCATCGGCGGCGGCGACGGCGGCATGCTGCGCGAAGTGACCAAGCACGCCAGCGTCGAGCACATCACCATGGTCGAGATCGACGGCACCGTGGTTGACATGTGCAAGGAATTTTTGCCGAACCACTCCAAGGGCGCCTACGATGACCCGCGCCTGAACCTGGTGATCGACGACGGCATGCGTTTCGTCGCCACCACCACCGAGAAGTTCGACGTGATCATTTCCGACTCCACCGACCCGATCGGCCCGGGCGAGGTGCTGTTCTCGGAAAACTTCTACCAGGCCTGCCACCGTTGCCTGAACGAGGGCGGCATCCTCGTGACCCAGAACGGCACGCCGTTCATGCAGATCGACGAAGTGAAGACCACCGCCGGCCGCCTGCGCAGCCTGTTCCCGGACTGGCACTTCTATCAGGCGGCCGTGCCGACCTACATCGGCGGCTCGATGACCTTCGCCTGGGGTTCGACCGACCCGGCCTACCGCAAGCTGAGCCGCGAGACCCTGCAGCAGCGCTTCATCGGCAGCGGCATCGTCACCCGCTACTACAACCCGGAAATCCACATCGGCGCCTTCGCCCTGCCGCAATACGTGCTGCAGGCGGTGAACAAGCCGGCCAACGACTGAGCCTGTGCGCAAGCGGCGGGCCGCACCGCCGCTTGCGCATGCCAGACCGCCCTCCGAACCTGTAGGAGCCAGCCTGCTGGCGATGGCGCCCGCCAAGGCGCCGCCTACCGGCCCCCGCATGAAAGGTTTTTCATCTGCGTCGGCGACAATCCTCGGGAACGATCAAATCGGCTAAAAGTCGAGATAGGTGTAGGCCCATTTGCGGGCTTGACCGAGGAGGCTCCGATGTCAAAGTGGAAAGTCACTTTCGTGGATGATCATGGCGAAACCGTCGACGAAGTCTTCGAGTGCGAGGAGTGCCCGAGCCACGAGCACGCCGCCCGTCTCATCAAGGAACGATTCCTTCCCGTGGCCGCCGAGCTGGATCTGAACGATCTGGAGGGGCGCACCGCCGATGCCGGCGTCAAGAGCCTCAAGGCTCAGCACAGCATCGAAATCCGCAGCATCACCCTAGTCTGAATCTTTCTGACAGCTGATCGCCAGGCCTTGGCAGCGGGTCTGTCATGGGGCTAATCTGCAGGCGAGATCAGCGAACGGATCGCTAAGGTCTGGTCTTGTCAGCTCCATGCTTGTTTCCCGTGGGCAACCCGGTTGCCGCAACGCTTGAGTGCAGGGAATACGGAAAGTCTATCCATCTGTCAGAGGGGGACGTTTCATGAGCACAGCCTATCAAGAAGACATCAGCAGCAACGTGCTGCGCCGCATGAAAGAAGGCGGTTTCGATTTCTCCAGGATCCATCCCATCGAGTTCTACGCCATTTTCCCGAACGAGGAGCGGGCGCGCAGGGCGGCAGGTCATTTTCGCGGTGAATCCTTCAATGCCCAGGTCAGCGTGCGCGACGACGGCGCGTGGTACCTGGAACTGAGCAAGGTCATGCACGCGACCTACGGTGGCATCGGCGATTTCGAGCAGCGTTTCTCCGCCGTGGTGGAGCCGTTGGGCGGCGTCATCGAAGGCTGGGGTGTGAAGCACGAGCTGCGCAACCGGCGGCGCCTGCACTGATCTTTCGCAACAGCGTCGGGCAACGGCTGACCTTCGGGTCGGCCGTTGTCGTTTCCGGGGCCCGGAAACGCCGTGGCAAAACCCTGAAACAAGAATCCGAGGCAAAAAAAAGCCACCGTCGAAGGTGGCTCAAAGGGAAGACCGGAAGGAGAGGGAACCGGTCAGGGTTACGGCTGGGCGGGCTGCGGTCGCGGCCATCGATCGGTTGGGCTGCACACTTGGCGGGGGAACTCGTGCAGCGGATGCGCGGATTATCCGCAGCCGCTGCCGGGCAGTGAAATCAACTCTGACTATGCTGGTGATAGGCGACGGCGTTGCGTCGCCATGGAGCGGGGGCGATCGGGTAGGGGCGTTTGTCGCACAGCAATGGTGCGGTGTTCGCGGCGCGATTATCCAACCGATTGAAATCAAAGCGTTTCTGCCGATGGCACGGGCCTTGCGAAGGTTCGGATGTCCGGAGCGACAAGGAGTACGGCATGAACCGCACCAGTTTTGACGAGATGTACGATGCCGGCGGCCAGGTCCGCCCGCATTACCGGGAATTCGCCCGCTGGCTGGCCGAGACGCCCGACGAACTGCTGGCCCAGCGGCGACGCGAGGCCGATCTGCTGTTCCACCGTGCCGGCATCACCTTCACCCTCTACGGGGACGAGCAGGGCACCGAGCGCCTGATCCCCTTCGACACCATTCCGCGCAGCATCCCCGCCAGCGAATGGCGGACCGTCGAGCGCGGCTGCATCCAGCGGGTCAAGGCGCTGAACCTGTTCCTCGCCGACCTCTACCACGGCCAGCGCATCATCAAGGCCGGGATCATTCCCGCCGAGCAGGTGCTGGCCAACGAACAGTACCAGTTGGCGATGCAGGGGCTGGATCTGCACCGCGACATCTATTCGCACATCTCCGGCGTCGACCTGGTGCGCGACGGCGACGGCACCTACTACGTGCTGGAGGACAACCTGCGCACCCCCAGCGGCGTGAGCTACATGCTCGAAGACCGCAAGATGATGATGCGCCTGTTCCCCGAACTGTTCGCCGCCCAGCGCATCGCCCCCATCGACCATTACCCGAACCTGCTGCTCGACACGCTCAAGAGCTCCAGCCCCCTGGACGACCCGAGCGTAGTGGTACTGACGCCGGGGCGGTTCAACAGCGCGTTTTTCGAGCATGCGTTCCTCGCCCGGGAAATGGGCGTCGAGCTGGTGGAGGGCGCGGATCTTTTCGTGCGCGACGACAAGGTCTACATGCGCACCACCGACGGCCCGAAGGCCGTGGACGTGATCTACCGCCGTCTCGACGACGCCTTCCTCGACCCGCTGGCGTTCCGCCCGGACTCGATGCTGGGCGTGCCGGGGCTGCTGTCGTCGTACCGCTCCGGCAACGTGGTGCTCGCCAATGCGATCGGCACCGGCGTGGCCGACGACAAGTCGGTGTATCCGTACGTCACTGAAATGATCCGCTTCTACCTCGACGAGGAGCCGATCCTCAAGAACGTGCCGACGTGGCAATGCCGCAATCCGTCGGAACTGTCCCACGTGCTGGCCCATCTGCCGGATCTGGTGGTCAAGGAGACCCAGGGCTCCGGCGGCTACGGCATGCTGGTGGGGCCGGCGGCGACGGGCGCGGAGATCGACGCGTTCCGCGAGCGGATCAAGGCCAGGCCGCATGCATACATCGCGCAGCCGACGCTGTCGCTGTCGACTTGTCCGACCTTTGTCGAGAACGGCATCGCGCCGCGCCACATCGACCTGCGCCCGTTCGTGCTGTCCGGCCGGGAAACCCGGGTGGTGCCCGGTGGCCTGACCCGTGTCGCCCTGCGTGAAGGCTCCCTGGTGGTGAATTCCTCCCAGGGCGGCGGCACCAAGGACACCTGGGTGGTCGAGGATTGAAGGAAACCTGCCATGTTAAGTAGAACTGCCTCGGATCTGTACTGGATGTCGCGTTACCTGGAGCGTGCGGAAAACCTCGCGCGGATGCTCGACGTCAGCTATTCGCTGTCGCTGATGCCGCAGGACGGCCGCGGCGACGGCCTGCACGAACTCGCCATGCCGCTGATGATCACCGGCACCCTGGACGACTACCTGGAGCGCCACGGCGAGCTGCACGCCGAGCGGCTGCTGCACTTCTTCGCCCTCGATGCGGCCAACCCGGCCAGCATCTACAGCTGCCTCGGCGCGGCCCGGGCCAGCGCCCATGCGGTGCGCGGGCGGATCACCGCCGACATGTGGGAAAACATCAACGCCACGTGGCTTGAGATCCGCGGGATCGCCGACCAGGGCCTGAGCCGCTACGGCATGAGCCGGTTCTGCGAATGGATCAAGGAGCGCTCGCACCTGTTCCGCGGCGCCTCCTACGGCACCATCATGCGCAACGACGCGTTCCGCTTCATCCGCCTGGGCACGTTCATCGAACGGGCGGACAACACCCTGCGCCTGCTCGACGCCCGCTACGAGATGGCCGGCGACCAGGCCGAAGCGGTCAGCGACGGCACCGCGCACGCCTATTACCAGTGGAGCGCGCTGCTGCGGGCCTTGTCGTCGTTCGAGGCCTACACCGAAATCTACCGCGATGCGCCCGGCGCCCGGCATGTCGCCGAGCTTTTGCTGTTGCGTGCCGACGTGCCGCGTTCGCTGCGGGCCTGCACCGAAGAGATCGACCAGATCCTCGCCCAGTTGCCGGGGGCCAACGGCCGGCCTGCGCAACGGCTGGCGGCGGAAATGGACGCGCGCCTGCGCTACACCGGCATCCACGAAATCCTCGAGGAGGGCCTGCACGCCTGGCTCACCGAATTCATCCCGCTGGTGCGCCAGTTGGGCAACGCCATTCACAGTTCCTACCTGGAGGCCGCATGAGACTTTCCGTCAGCCACGAGACCACCTATCACTACGACGATCAGGTGCGGGCGAGCATTCAGTACCTGCGCCTGACCCCGCACGACAGCGAGCGCCAGCAAGTGCTGAACTGGCAACTGAACCTGCCGCGCCCGGTGCGCGCGCAGCTCGACCCGTTCGGCAACATCCTGCATGTGCTGACCCTCGACGAACCCCACGAAGCGATCGTCATCGGCGCCCGGGGGGTAGTGGACATCGACGAACGGCGCGAGGCGGAACACGAGAGCCAGTCGGCGCTGCCGTTCCTGCGCTTCACCCGCCTGACCGAGGCCGACGAAGCGTTGCGCGCATTCGCCGGCCAAGCCTGCAAGCAGCGCCGCGACCGCACCGCGCTGATCGACCTGATGCACGGCCTGAACCAGCACATGGCCTACCTGCCGGGCTCGACCGAAGTCGACACCTGCGCCGCCGAGGCGTTCGCGGCACGGACCGGCGTCTGCCAGGACCACACCCACGCGTTTCTCGCCTGCGCGCGCAGCCTGGGGGTGCCGGCGCGTTATGTGTCGGGTTACCTGTACAGCGAGGACTGCGAGCACCTGGCCAGCCACGCCTGGGCCGAGGCCTGGCTGGATGACGCCTGGTACAGCTTCGACGTGACCAACCGGCTGGCCCGTCCGGAGCGTCACCTGAAGCTGGCGGTGGGCCTGGACTACCTCGACGCCTGCCCGGTGCGCGGCATGCGCCGGGGCGGCGGGTACGAGCAGATGCACGCCAAGGTGGTGGTGGCGCCGACGCCGGTGATCGCCGTCCAGCAACAGTGATGAGGCCCCCTGTAGGAGCGAGCCTGCTCGCGAAGGCGGATCGGCCACCTTTGCAGTGGCTGACGGATCGCTTCGCGAGCAGGCTCGCTCCTGCAGGGATGGTGTGGTCTCAGGGCTTAACTTTGCGTCCGGCCATGTGCTTGAGGTAGCCCACCAGGTTCTGCAGCTCCGCGTCCGGCAGCACCTGGGCGGAGAAACCCGGCATCTTCGCCTGCGGCCATTGGCGCAGGCTCTGCGGGTCGCGAATGTAGCGCTTGAGGAAGTTCGCACCGAAGTACTCGGTCGGGTTGTACGGAATGTTCAGGTCCGGCCCGAACTGCGCATCCCCGGCACCGTTAAGGCGGTGGCAGGCCAGGCAGTTCTTCTGGAACAGCGCGAAGCCCTTGTTCACCGGGTCATCGGCCTTCAGCGCGGGATCCGGCAGCAGGGCGGGGAAGCGCTCGGCAACCGGCGCCATGCGCTTGATGCTGGCGACTTCGAACGGCCACTGCTCGGGGCTGATGTGGCCGGCCTCGGGGTCGGTCCAAACCAGATAGAACGGCCCGGCGCTGGGCTTGCCTTCCGACAGTGGCGGCCACGGCTGCGCCGGATCCTCGATGGCCAGCCAGGCCCGTGCGCCTTGGGTCTGGAGCAACGGCGCGGCGGCCAGTTCCGCGGCGAAGCCGTCCAGCGCCACCGCTTGCAGGTGGTCGCCCGGCTGGATGCCCGTCAATAGCGCAGCCACCGGCACGGCGCGGTAGGTCATGTCGCGCTTGTAGGAAACATCGTTCTTGATCGTGAGGGTCTGCACCTGAGGATGCTTGAGCAGTTCCTCGGTCTGCCAGGTGCGGCCGTTCGCGCCCAGCTCCAGGTTCAGCTGTGCGGCGTAGAGGGGCGTGCTCAGCAGCAGGGCCCCGAACAGTGTGAGCGCTTTCAAATGATCGCCGTCCATGTCGTGGAAGTGCGCAAAGAGTGGCACAGCCACGCTGGCCCGGATAGCGGGCCAGTCACAGGATAAGTGGCGATGAGCGAAACCTGCCGCTTGAGTCAGCCGAGCACCTTGGTCAGGTTGGGCAGAATCAACAACAGCGTCGTGGCAAAGAGAATGAGCCCCGCTTGACGAACTTTCGGTTGTTTGAACATGGCTTGACCGCCTTTTTTGTTATTTCCTGAGGCTTGCCTGATCTCCATGACGGCAAGCGTTGCACTTCCTGTAACGAACGGGTGCCTCGGCAAAACCCGACGACAACGACGTACTTGTTCACATTAGGGCCCGCGTCACGCTTGGCTTAGATCCATTTCGTATGGAATTGCTGCCAGTCGCGATAAAAACGGCATGAGGCCCATTGCCAGCTTCTTTGCCGCCCTTTTGCTAGACAGCTCGGTGGCCTGAACCGGTTAACCTGGCCGGGGATGACCGTCCGTCTGAGCGTGCGCGTCAACGCCATTGAGCGCTGCGGTCATTGAATCCGGGGCGGCGCGAGCCAACAGTGAGCGCACGAAATTCACTCACCGCACAGGTTCGAGACGTCATGACCCAAGCTTTGATTTTCGACGCGTTACGCACGCCCCGCGGCAAGGGCAAGGCCGATGGATCGCTGCACAGCGTCAAGCCGGTGAACCTGGTGGCCGGGCTGCTCACCGCACTGCAGCAGCGCACGGCGCTGGACACCAGCCAGGTCGATGACGTGGTGCTCGGTTGCGTCACGCCCATCGGCGATCAAGGCTCGGACATCGCCAAGACCGCCGTGCAGGTGGCCGACTGGGACATCAGTGTGGCGGGCGTGCAGATCAACCGCTTCTGCGCCTCGGGCCTGGAGGCGGTGAACCTCGGGGCCATGAAGGTGCGCTCGGGGTTCGAAGAGTTGGTGGTGGTCGGCGGCGTCGAATCCATGTCGCGGGTGCCGATGGGCAGCGACGGCGGTGCCTGGGCACTGGATCCGCAGACCAACCTGCACAGCCATTTCACGCCGCAGGGCGTGGGCGCCGACCTGATCGCCACCCTTGAGGGGTTCAGCCGCCAGGACGTCGACGCGTACGCTTTGCATTCGCAGCAAAAGGCCGCGCGGGCGCGGGCCGACGGATCGTTCAGCAAATCCCTGGTGCCGGTGCAGGACCAGAACGGCATCGTCCTGCTGGATCACGATGAATTCATCCGCGCCGAGTCCACCCTCGAAGGCCTGGGCAAGCTCAAGCCGAGCTTCGAAATGATCGGCCAGATGGGCTTCGACGCGACGGCGCTGCGGGTCTACAGCCATGTCGAGCGGATCAACCATGTGCACACGCCGGGCAACAGCTCCGGCATCGTCGATGGCGCGGCGCTGATGCTGATCGGCTCCGAAGCCCGCGGCAAGGCGCTGGGCCTCACGCCCCGGGCGCGGATCGTCGCCACGGCGGTCACCAGCACCGACCCGACCATCATGCTCACCGGCCCCGCGCCTGCCACCCGCAAGGCGCTGGCCAAGGCCGGGCTGCGGGTCGAGGACATCGACCTGTTCGAAGTCAACGAAGCCTTCGCTTCCGTGGTGCTGAAGTTCATCAAGGACATGGCCGTCGACCCGGACAAGGTCAACGTCAACGGCGGCTCCATCGCCATGGGCCATCCGTTGGGCGCCACCGGCTGCGCGATCCTCGGCACCCTGCTCGATGAACTGGAAGCCCGGCGCCTGCGCTATGGCCTGGCGACGCTGTGCGTCGGCGGCGGCATGGGCATCGCCACCATCATCGAACGCCTCTGAGCCCGGACTTCAAGGAATCCACCCCCATGAACCAAGCCATCCGTTACGAACTGGGCCAGGACAACATCGTCACCCTGACCATCGACATGCCGGGCCAGAGCGCCAACACCATGAACGCGGTGTACCGCGAGGCCATGGCCGATTGCGTCGCCCGCCTGGCGGCGGAAAAGGACACGATCGCCGGCGTCATCGTCACCTCCGCCAAGAAGACCTTCTTCGCCGGCGGCGACCTCAACGAGCTGATCAAAGTCGGCAAGCCCGAAGCCCGGGCCTTCTACGACATGGTGCTGACCCTCAAGGGCCAGTTGCGCACCCTGGAGACCCTCGGCAAACCGGTGGTCGCCGCCATCAACGGCGCGGCGCTGGGGGGCGGCTGGGAAATCTGCCTGGCCTGCCATCACCGGGTGGCGCTGGACGACGCGTCGGTGCAGCTCGGTCTGCCCGAAGTGACCTTGGGCCTGTTGCCGGGTGGCGGCGGGGTGGTGCGCATGGTGCGCATGCTCGGCCTGGAAAAGGCGCTGCCATATCTGCTTGAAGGCAAGAAAGTCCGCCCGCAGCAAGCCTTGCAGGCCGGCCTGGTCGACGAACTGGCGGCCGACCGCGACGAACTGCTGGCCAAGTCCCGGGCCTGGATCCTGGCCAACCCGAACGCGGTGCAGCGTTGGGACGTGAAGGGCTACCAGATCCCCGGTGGCACGCCGTCGAACCCGAAGGTCGCGCAGATGCTGGCCATCGCGCCGTCGATCCTGCGCGCGAAAACCCAAGGCACCTTGCCTGCCCCGGAGAAGATCCTCTGCGCGGCGGTGGAAGGCGCGCAGGTGGATTTCGACACGGCGCACCTGATCGAGACCCGCTACTTCACCGAACTGACCACCGGCCAGGTCGCGAAGAACCTGATCGGCACGTTCTGGTTCCAGCTCAACGAAATCAATGCCGGCGGCTCGCGGCCGCAGGGGCATGCGCCTTACGTGACACGCCGGGTGGGCGTGCTCGGGGCCGGGATGATGGGTGCGGGGATCGCCTACGTCAGCGCGGCGGCTGGCATCGAGGTGGTGCTCAAGGACGTGAGCCTGGCCGCCGCCGAGAAGGGCAAGGCCCATTCGGCGGCGTTGCTGGACAAGAAAGTCGCCCGCGGCCACATGAGCGCCGAGCAGCGCGATACGGTGCTGGCGCGGATCCGTCCCACCGAAAGCGATGCCGACCTGGATGGCTGCGACCTGATCATCGAGGCGGTGTTCGAGGATCGGGAGCTCAAGGCCAAGGTATCGGCGGCCGCGCAACAGGTGGTCGGCGCCGACGCGGTGATCGCGTCCAACACCTCGACCCTGCCGATCACCGGCCTGGCGACGGCGGTGCCGGATCCGGGCAAGTTCATCGGGCTGCATTTCTTCAGCCCTGTGGACAAGATGCCGCTGGTGGAGATCATCAAGGGCGCGCAAACCCGCGACGAGACCCTGGCCCGTGGTTTCGACTTCGTCCTGCAGATCAAGAAGACCCCGATTGTCGTCAACGACAGCCGTGGCTTCTTCACCTCGCGGGTGTTCGGCACGTTCACCAACGAAGGCATCGCCATGCTCGGCGAAGGCGTCAGCGCGCCGATGATCGAGACCGAAGCGCGCAAGGCCGGGATGCCGGTGGGGCCGCTGGCGATCTCCGACGAAGTTTCCCTCAGCCTGATGAGCCATATCCGTCTGCAAACGGCCAAAGACCTGCAAGCGGAAGGGAAACCGCTGATTGAGCACCCGGCGTTCGCCGTGATTGACTTGCTGCTCAACGAATTCAAGCGGCCGGGCAAGGCCGCGGGAGGCGGTTTCTATGACTATCCGGCCGGCGGCCAGAAACACCTCTGGCCCGAGCTAAAGACCCGTTTCGAAAGGCCAGACGGGCAGATTCCGCCGAAGGACGTACGTGATCGCCTGCTGTTCGTGCAGGCCCTGGAAACCGTCCGTTGCGTGGAGGAGGGCGTGTTGATGTCCACGGCCGACGCCAACGTCGGCTCGGTCTTCGGCATCGGTTTCGCGGCGTGGACGGGCGGTGCCTTGCAGTTCATCAACCAGTACGGCGTGCAGGACTTCGTCGCCCGCGCGCAATACCTGGCCGAACAGTACGGCGAGCGTTTCGCGCCACCGGCCCTGCTGCTCGAAAAGGCGGCGAAGGGGGAACTGTTCTGACGGTGTCCTGACGGGGATCGGGCGCATTTCGGGGCTTGCCTTGCCGGGTGGTTTCAAGGCAGGCTCTGGGGTGTGCATTATTCCCATCACGTGTCAGGAATTTTTTATGTCGCTACGCATCTGCATTCTGGAAACCGACATCCTGCGTCCGGAACTGGTCGATCAGTATCAGGGTTACGGGCAGATGTTCCAGCGCCTGTTCTCGCAGCAGCCGATCGCCGCCGAGTTCACCGTCTACAACGTGATGCAGGGCGATTATCCGAGCGATGACCTGACCTTCGATGCTTACCTGGTCACCGGCAGCAAAGCCGATTCGTTCGGCACCGACCCGTGGATCCAGACCCTCAAGCAATACCTGCTGACCCGCTACGAGCGCGGCGACAAGCTGCTGGGCGTGTGCTTCGGCCATCAGTTGCTGGCGCTGCTGCTGGGCGGCAAGAGCGAGCGCGCCACCCAAGGCTGGGGCGTCGGCATCCACAACTACAAGATGGCCGCCAAGGCCCCGTGGATGAACCCGGTGCGTGAAGAGCTGACGCTTTTGATCAGCCACCAGGACCAGGTCACTGCACTGCCGGAGAACGCCACGGTGATCGCCTCCAGCGATTTCTGCCCGTTCGCGGCGTACCACATCAACGATCAGGTGCTGTGCTTCCAGGGCCATCCGGAATTCATTCACGACTATTCGCGTGCGCTGCTGGACCTGCGCCAGGAAGCCCTGGGCGAACAGGTCTACAGCAAAGGCGTGGCCAGCCTTGAGCATCAGCACCATGGCACCACGGTGGCGGAGTGGATGATGCGTTTCGTGGCACACAAACCGGCAACCGCCTGACCCGCGCCTGTAGCGAGGGAGTTTGCGTCCACCGGGCCGCGAAGCGGCCCCAGCCCTGGGTTCCCCTACAGCCACCCCGACTTCTTGAAGCTCGCCCACAGCCCCACGCAGCCCACGGTGATGAACCCCAGCACGCCGAAATAGCCGTAGTGCCAACTCAGCTCAGGCATGTTCTGGAAGTTCATCCCGTAGATCCCGGCCACCGCCGTGGGGAACGCCAGGATCGCCGCCCACGCGGCGAACTTGCGCTGCACCACGCTCTGGCGTGACGCCTCCAGCAACACACCGATCTCGATGGTCTGGCTGGCGATGTCCGCCAGGGTCGTCAGATCCTCCATCTGCCGCGTCACGTGGATCTGCACATCCCGGAAGTAGGGGCGCATGTTCTTGTCGATGAACGGGAAGCTCAGCTTCTGCAGTTCCTCGCCGATCTCCACCATGGGTGCCGCATAACGCCGCAGGCGCAGGACGTCCCGGCGCAGGCCGTGAAGCTTCTGGATGTCATGTTCGTTCAAGGCGCTGCACAGCACGTTGCGCTCCAGCTCGTCGATTTCGGCATGGATCGCTTCGCCCACCGGCTGATAGTTCTCGATCACGAAATCCAGGATTGCATACAGTACGAAATCTTCCCCGTGCTCAAGCAGCAGCGGACGCGCCTCACAACGTTGGCGGACGTGGGCGTAGGACGCCGAGTGGCCGTTGCGGGCGGTGATGATGTAGCCCTTGCCGGCGAAGATATGGGTTTCGATGAATTGCAGGATGCCGTGCTGGCGCACCGGCGAGTAGGTGACGATGAACAGCGCGTCGCCGAAGGTTTCCAGCTTCGGTCGGCTGTGCTTTTCCAGGGCGTCTTCGATGGCCAGTTCGTGCAGGTTGAACTGGCGTTGCAGGTTGGCCAGCTCCTGGGCGTTCGGCTCTTCCAGGCCGATCCAAACGAAGTGCCCGGTTTTCGCGGCCCAGGCCGCGCCTTCGTCGAGGGTGATGTTGGTGACTTTCTTACCGGCACTGTAAACCGCAGCAGCGACAACTCGACCCATGGTGGTGATTCACTTCTTCTTGGCAGATGACAGGGGTTTCAGGCTTCAGCTTAGCCGTGTGGCTGCTTCAGAGTGCGTGCAATCTGCATCGTTCACCGGCAAAAGAAAACCCGCACGGGGCGGGTTTCATCTTCAGGCGGCCTGCAGCTGCCGATCCATGGCATCGATGCATTCGCGCATCTGCTCCTGGCACTGGGCCATGAGCCGAGGCATGTCGTCCATCGTCAGTCCTGCTGTAGGAATCGCCGGCAACGAACGGATGAGCACGTTGCCGCTGCGCCAGCGGTTCAGGCGCATATGGTTGATGTAGTTGCTGACGCACACCGGAACGATCGGCACGCCGGCGGCGATCGCCATCTGGAACGCGCCTTTCTTGAACGGCAGCAGTTCCTTGCCCAGGTTGCGGGTGCCTTCCGGAAACACCCAGATCGAGGTGTCCTCATGCTGCAGGGTATGGGTGGTGGTCAGCATCGACTTGCGCGCCTTGTGTGCGTTCCCACGGTCGATCAACACGTTGCCGGCCAGCCAGAACAGCTGGCCGAACAGCGGCACCCACTTCAGGCTCTTCTTGCCGATGCACACGGTGCGGTAAGGCACCACGTTGCCGAACACGAACAGGTCGTAGTTGGACTGATGGTTGGCGATGATCACGCAACTGGCAGGCTTGTTCATCAACCCGCTGACCTCGGCCTTGATTTTCAGCCGCAGGATGCACATGGCCGGCAGCGCATAGAGGCGGGCACACAGACGGCTGTTGTCCGGATTGAACGGACGGCACAGGCCGAGGATCACACCCAGCACACCGGCAAGAATAAAGTGCAGCCCCATCAACAACATACGTAACGCAAACAGCATTTTCACGCCCACCGGGACAAAAAGGTGGCGCAGTGTACGGATGTGCACTGTTTTCGGCAATTGCCGCTCAAGTGTCCGGAGATGGGCGATGTTTAAGCGCATGTTTCCGACTCGGTGGTCAGATGCGACCTAGAGCGTTGTCGGAGGATTCAAATGCCCGCGTAAGAAAAAGCCCGACACGACGGCCGGGCTCTCGGTTTGCTGCGCGATGGCAGGGGCAGGGGGTTATCCCAGATGCTCCTGATCCTGAATGATCGCGTTGTCCAGGGTTTCCAGCAGGGCCTTGCGCACCTTGAGCTTGGTGTTCTTGTGCGCGGTCATGTTGATCTTCTTCAACTGACGTGCAGCGGCGAGGGCGGCGCCCTGCAGTTCTTCGGCCGACACCACCTTATCCAGGAAGCCGGCGTCCACGGCGGATTGCGGATCGAACATCTCACCGTTGATCACCGAACGGTGGAAAGCCGAGCGGCGCAGGCGGTCACGGGCCAGCTCGATGCCGGCGTGGTGCATGGTCATGCCGATCTGCACTTCGTTCAAACCGATGCTGAACGGGCCGTCGACGCCGATGCGGTAGTCGGCGGACAACAGAATGAACGCCCCTTTGGCGACCGCATGGCCCGGGCAGGCCACGATCACCGGGAACGGGTGCGACAGCAGGCGACGGGCCAGGGTCGAACCGGAGGTCACCAGCGACACCGCCTCTTTAGGGCCGGCCGTCATTACCTTGAGGTCATAGCCGCCCGACAGGATGCCCGGCTGACCGGTGATGATCACCACGGCGCGATCGGTCACGGCCCGGTCCAGCGCTGCGTTGAACGCGGCGATCACGTCCGGGGAAATGGCATTGACCTTGCCGTTGCTCAGGGTCAGGGTCGCGATGCCGTCTTCGAGGTGATAGGCAACCAGGTCGCTCATGACGCTATTCCTTATAAGAAAGTTGAGGCAGACGTTACCCAGCGATGCAGGTCAGGTAAAGCACTGTGACTGACCCGCCGGTCACCGCATTCCGTTTGCCGATCCCTATGGAAGGCATTCCCGGTGCCGAAGATGGCCTGGCGCCGACCGGAGAATGGCCGGTTTGCCATGGGCCGGAACCCGCAGAAAAGGGTAAATGCCTTAACCGCATGAAAATTCTGAAAAAAACCTTTGCCATCGGAAAAGCTTTCGACTACATTAGCGCGCCTCGACAGACGCAACGCGAATGACGAGATACGGTGAAGTGTCCGAGTGGCTTAAGGAGCACGCCTGGAAAGTGTGTATACAGGAAACTGTATCGAGAGTTCGAATCTCTCCTTCACCGCCAAATTCGATGTAGACAAAACCCCTGGTTTCGAAAGGAACCAGGGGTTTTTGCGTTTAGGCGCCTCAATATGCATCCCGGCGCATTTGTATCGAAACCGTGACGCAATGGGCACGCTCAATCGTCGAGATCGATTGATTAATTGAATTGGGTAGTTAAACTTGCCGACCGGTGGCTCTGCACGTGACAAGGATGTATCGGAGTCGAGTTGAGTAGTCACGCTGAGGTCCGATGCGTTGGAATCTTTATTTGCAGTTGTCGCTACAACGGGATACTTGCTTCTGGTGGATCTGCACACCAGAAAAGTCACTCCGATCGAGAACGAACGCCCTGAATACTATGGTGTGTCATGGTTTCCGGGCGGCAAGGATCTCGTGTTGTCCCACTCGGGGCTGGATAATCTCACGCTGACCGACATTCAGGGGTATGCGAACTCCGAAGTCGGCTATCTTTCCCACGGCGCCCACTCCACCCAGCCGTTCCTGTCACAACCCCACCAGATTCTTTGCGCTTCCGATGGCCGGGTCGTCTGCACCAATACCGGCAGGAACGCCATCTCGGTCATCGACCTGAACAAGCCCGGGCACTTCCAGGAGAAGCGACTGACCAGCGTCCGTTGGGATCGGTTGTCGCTCAAGGAAATCACTGGCGATCACCTCAATTCCGTCTTCGAAAAAGACGGACGTCTCTATGTGATTGCCCACGGGCACCATAACGGTTCGGTGCTGGCGGTGCTGACCTATCCGGAACTGGAAGTGGTGAGCCTTGATCCCGTGGAGCAGCGAACGGGGCTGCACAACATATGGGTGTCGGACGAAGGCCAGAAGATCGCCTGCCACAGTTCCATCGGCTCCTTGGTCGATCTGGATTCCAATGAGGTCATCTGGCAGGCGGGCAGCCCGATCTACGCCCGGGGGCTGGCGGTGTCTTCCGATGTGATGCTCGTGGGCGAAAGCCAGATGACGGGGCGCGAATCGCGCCGCAGTTCCATGAGCGGCCTATGGGTGCTGGAGCGCAGCACGCTCAAACCGCTGGACTACCTCTCCCTGGGGCCCTACGGCGCGGTCAACGAAGTCAGGTTGCTGAACGTCAAAGACTTCGCGCACCACGGTCACGTCTTTTCGTCGGTCTCCGAACTGCTCGAAAAAGACCTGTACACCCGCCATTCGCAAGAGCGCCTGGACAGTTTCCATCGTCACCGCAAGATTCAGGATGCCTGGAAGGATTGGGAACTTGTGTTCGGTGCTCCGAACGCTCTCGAGTCGGGCGAAAGAGAGGCGAAGCCCGGTCAGTTGTGCTTGCTGAAACAACGTGAGGTCGCAGACGCTGCCGAACGTCGGATGTCCTTCAGTTATTCGATGGATCAGTCTTCTTCGGATGCGCATGTGGCGGTGGTCACCTATAAGGGCACCGGTGACGACACCGATATGAACGCTCTGCTGATTCAGCCTTCGAGCGCCACCGAAGCGCGTCTGGTGCTGTGGACCCAAGATGGAACGCAATGGGCGCCGGAGCCGGACATCGCGGTGCCGGGGCTTCCGCTCAGCGGAGACCTGAACGTGGTGGCCAATGCCCGTGGACTTGAGATTTACCTGAACACGAAACTGCTGCTCAGCATCGAGGCGGACAGACTGCCTTACCTGAGCGGTTCCCTGGGCGTGCGCTGGATCGGTTCGACCATCAGTCGTTCCGCTGAGTGAGGCTATCTTGTAGACGGGCTCAGACTCTTCTCGAGATGAGGAAACGGTATGAATAGAACAACAACGGATGCCATCGAAAATCTAGTGCTGCATCCGACCCGTGTGACACCGGCCGATCGTGAGCGACTTTTCTCGCAGCGACCGCTGACCCTTTGGTTCACGGGCTTGAGTGGTGCAGGCAAGTCGACATTGGCCTTTGCCCTGGAAAAACTGTTGGTCGACAGCGGCAGGCCGGCGTTTGTGCTGGATGGCGACAACGTCCGTCATGGATTGTGCAAGGGGTTGGGCTTTTCCACCGAGGATCGGTCGGAAAACATTCGTCGCATCGCAGAAGTGGCGCGTTTGATGAACGAGGCAGGATTGATCGCCATCGTTGCCTGCATTTCTCCCTGCCGGCTGCAGAGGGAACAGGCCCGAGAGATCATCGGCAACGAGCGATTCCTGGAAATCTATCTGAATACCCCGCTGAGCGTCTGCGAAGGCCTCGACCCGAAGGGGCTGTACCGTAAGGCCAGGGCAGGGCTGATCCCTGACTTCACAGGCGTCAGCGCGACCTATGAAGCGCCTGAGGCGCCGGCGTTGATGCTGGATGCCAGCGAGAAGTCCATTTCCGTGTGCCTGAGCGAGATCCTGGACAAGGTCGAAGGCTGGGGCGCTATGTCTTCCCCTCGCTGAGGGCGACAGGCCGTGAGTGATGGGCGACCCTGGGTCGCCCTTTTTTTTGCCTGTTTCCATTGTGATGGCACGCTCGCCTACAATCACCGCTTTCGCACTGACGCAAGGATCGCCTACATGATCATCACGACCACTCAAACGATCGAGGGGCGGCAAGTCGTGACCTATCTCGATATCGTCAGCGCCGAATCGGTGCAGGGCGTCAACGTGATCCGGGACATGTTCGCAGGCATGCGCGATTTTTTTGGCGGACGCTCGCAGACACTGGAGAGGGCCTTGAAAGAAGCGCGGATCCAGGCGACGGATGAAATCAAGGAAAGGGCGCGCGCGTTGCAGGCCGATGCGGTGATCGGACTGGACTTCGAAATCAGCATGCCGGCCGGCAAGGGCGGGATGGTCGTGGTGTTCGCCACCGGAACCGCGGTGAAATTGCGCTGATTCCAGGTGCGGTGATTTTTCTCAGGGGGCGCCCAGGCGCTGTTTAACCGGTGTAGGCCATTCGTCGGCTCCAGGCAATCTGAACCACGAGTCCAGTAATGACCGGCTAGTCTCAAAAGCCTTGGGGTCGATATTTTTCAGGCAAAAGGCTTGCCGGTATCGACCCCGTTTTTGATAAGGGGCGATGAGATGACTGATCCGTATATCGAAGACGATGGTGCCGAGTTTCCGTTCAACAATTGCGTGCGTTGCGGCCAGACCGAGTATCAGGCTGGCTTTGGCGAAGATCCGGTGCAGACCGGCAAGATCAAGTCGATTGCACCCAAGGGGCCGAAAACGAAGTTTTTGCCCAAGGTGACGACACGTTCCAGGAAGTAAACCGCCGTAGCGAAATTCCGTCGATGAGCGGGGTTTTTTGACTGAGGTTGATTGTTTAAATGTCCTACAGGGTATGGCGATACGCCTGACAGTTTTCACAAACTTTTCACAGCTGCCGACGTAGGGTGAAGCCATCCGTTAGAAAGCAAGTCTCCAGCCCGTCTCCCCAGCGGGCTTTTTTTTGTCCGGCGTAAAACCTTTTCCAGAATGGTTGTCCAATCGGCGCGAAGTCCGCCTTGTCGTCGGATTTTGTCTGGACTTTAACGCCGCGTCGGCATTCAATCTCCGCCCTTTCGTCATCCCTAATTGTTGAGGTTTTCGTCATGCGTTTAACACTGCCTGCTCTGGTTCTGGGGCTTCTGGTCGCTCAAGGTGCAATGGCCGGCGACGGCACCGCCGCACTGGGTGGCGGCCTGGGTGGCGCGCTGGGTAATGTGGTCG
This sequence comes from Pseudomonas sp. B3(2017), assembly GCF_002113595.1. Lineage (NCBI taxonomy): Bacteria > Pseudomonadati > Pseudomonadota > Gammaproteobacteria > Pseudomonadales > Pseudomonadaceae > Pseudomonas > Pseudomonas sp. B3(2017). Next base: position 325,517 of record NZ_NEIU01000005.1, on the reverse strand, counting down.
GCCAGAAAATGGGCGGCAGCACAGGTGCCGCGATCGGCGCCGGCGTTGCGGGCGCTGCCGGCAGCGCCATGGCGGCAGGCAAGGGCAGCCGCACCAAGGCGGCCATCGGCGGCGGCATCGGCGCCGCTGGCGGTTCAGTGATCGGCAACAGCCTCGGCGGCAAGAACGGCGCGACCATCGGCGCCGGCCTCGGCGGTGCCGCCGGTGGCGCAGTGGGCAGCAACCTGTCCAAGCACAAGCGTCACTGATCGCGACTGCAGATCAAAAGGCCCGGCTCGATGCCGGGCTTTTTTGTGCCTGAACGTTTTGCCCGAACATGCCTCCAACGTCATACGGCCCGTCATTCGATCACTATCGGGCGAACCGTCCCGTTTCGGGAACTGTGAGGTGTGTATGCGCTTGACATTATCCGCACTGGTTTTGGGGTTGTTGGTGGCTCAGGGCGCCATGGCGGCGGGCGACGGCTCGGCAGCGGTGGGGGGCGGTCTGGGCGGTGTGCTGGGCAACGTGGTCGGCGGCCAGCTCGGCGGCAGCACCGGAGCGGCGGTAGGTGCCGGCGTCGGTGGTGCAGCCGGTAGCGCTGTCGGTGCACGCAAAGGCAATCGTACCGAAGCGGCCATCGGCGGCGGCTTGGGCTCGGCCGGCGGTTCGGTCATCGGCAACAGCCTCGGAGGCTCGACCGGATCCGCCATCGGCGCCGGCCTGGGCGGCGCAGCAGGTGGCGCCGTGGGCAGCAGCCTGGGTGACGACGGCGGCAAATCCCACTCAGGCGGTGGCCATAAGCACAAACACAAAAACCGGCACCGGTAACCCTGTGCCGCGTCAGCGAAAACCCGGCGAGATGCCGGGTTTTTTGCTTCTGCAGGGCCGCGGGAGGAACATGGGGTTGCAGAGGCCTTCGAATTTCATGCGTGACTGAACAGGGTGAGGTGTGCCGTGGATACCGACCGAGATGACCGTGAAGGGCAGGAGCCTGAGGAACTACCGCTCATCAATGACCCGGGGAATGAGGATCCGGGGTCATTGATGGATGATGTGTTGGTGCCGCTTTGGGAGGAGGATGATGCGGTGGATGTTGACTATGACGAATATGAAGATGATCAGTGAAAGTGATTTTTATGAAAGTTCGGAGAGGTTGTTTTTAGCGGTTTGAGTGTTTGCATTGAAAATCGTTAGAGTGTTGTTGCTTTGAGACTCGCTAATACTGTTTTTATGTGGCTTTCGAGGTGCAGTGTGCATGTCTCCGACATCGGGACTCATCCTGTCACTGAGTCGCCGATGTTGAAGTGGCGAAGCTAACCCTCCGGTAACAGCGGATGCTTTGGCGTTGGGTTTGCTTGCGAAGAAGCCTGCTCAAGCGAAAAGCCTTCAGGTGGGCCAGAAGCTCGCATCTATTCGTTCTACGGAAACCTTGATGCATAGTCCGTTTAGATCAGGATGTTCGTAATGAATATCCTGATCCGAGAAATCGACAAAAGATCGGAAAACTGCCCCGTCAAGTCGTCCGCTGAGCTCACAAGAAAAGCCGCTCCCTTTCATTTCAATTTTTTTCTTCTCGCAATCTGCTGCCGACACGCCCCCCTCATCAGGTAGTACCATTTCTAACTCGACATCATAGGTTTGGCCCACTTCTAGAGCGATTGGGCAGGAACCCGCAAAACACCTAACCGTATATCCTTCAACAAAAATCAGAACTGCCTCTTCTACGACAGGATCGATTTCGATAATCACCGCTCTGTATTTTTCACTCATAAATAGGTCTCACCGTTTTATCTCCTGCGTCGCCATTGATTATGCGCCAAAATTCCTTGCCGCTTTTTGTGTGCAGTGTGGTGATCTCGTTGTTTCGGTTGCTGCCGACGAACGCAAACTTTGTCTCTCCCCTGCGGTTGTTTCCCATCAGTTGAAAATAACCTGATCGGACTTCTCCCTTGTATAAGTACTCAACAACAGTACCTTGGTCGACAACGTCGCGAGCTATTAGCAAGTATTCCTCTTTGCTCGTGGCCTTAAATTCAGCTCCATGTTTTTCATAATGTTCAGTGAGCTTTCCTTCACTGCCAAAATATCGAGGAGCTGATTTTGGAAGCTTAGGCACCCCCTCATCAACAACCGAATCACCCACCCCATCCGGCACCGCACAACCCGGCCCATTTGGCGTCGGGCAGTTGGAGCTCAACCCCAATGGATCAACCCATCCCGTCGGATTCGGCACGTACCGGTATTGGTTCAATCCGCCCGCCAGCTTCACCGGGTCCGGCGTCAGGTAGCGGCCTGTCTCCGGGTCGTAGTAGCGGTGGCGGTTGTAGTGCAGTCCGCTTTCCGCGTCGAAGTACTGCCCCTGAAAGCGCAGCGGTTGGTCGAGGCGTTCGTCGGGGCTTTGGCTCAGGCGGGTGGTTTTGCCGTAGGCGTCGTATTTCGCCGACCAGACGATTTCGCCGCTGTAGTCGGTGAGTTCCTGCGGGGTGCCGAGGTGGTCGAGTTGGTAGTAGAACGGGCAGGCCCTTTTCGGGCCGGGGCCGTCGAGCAGCGCCAGCGGGCGGAAGCTGCCGGGCTCATAGACGTAGCTGCGGTGGTGCGCCGGGCCGCTTTCGGCGACGAGGGTGTCGCCCTGCCAGAAGAACTCGGTGGTCTGGCCGTCGACGGTCTTGGCGATGCGCCGGCCGAAGGCGTCGTAGCGGTAGCTGGCGGTTTGGCCGTCGGGACGGGTGAGGCCGATCAGGCGGTGTTGGCTGTCGTAGCGGTACAGGGTGACGAGCGGCAGTCCCTGGCCGTGACGCTCGCGGATCAGGTTGCCGAACGCATCGTAGTCGTAGAGCCGGTCGCCGTCGCTGAGCAGGCGGTTGCCCTTGATGCTCGCGGGGCCGGGCCGGTTCTGCATCAGCAGGTTGCCGGCCGGATCGTGGGCGTAGCGCTCCGGCGCCTCGTCCCGGGAGTGGCGCACGCGGATCAGCCGGTCGAGGGCGTCGTACTGGTAGCTGCGTTGGCCGTGGCGCGTGTCGGCGATGTGGTCGAGGTTGCCGTTGGCGCTGTAGGCGTAGTCGCGCCGGTACAGCGGATGGTGCTGTTGGCCGATGGCATGGGCCTTCAGCCGGCCCTGTTCGTCGTAGACGTATTCGCTCAGGAGCAGGCCTTGCTGGCGCTGCTGTTCGCGACCTGAGCGATAGACATGGCGGGTCAGGGGAGCCCCGTTGAGGTCAATCCCCTCCAGCGCGCCGCCTTTGGCATGGCGGTAATCGAGCTTGCTGTTGTCCGGCAGGCGCATGCGCGTGAGCCGGCCGCAGGCGTCGTAGGCGTAGCGCAGCGTGCCCCAGCCCTGGTGCTCGACGGTCAGGCGATCCTGGGTGTCGTATTCGAACGCCAGCGGATGATCCTGGCTGTCGTCCACCCCGACCAGCCGGCCGAGCAGGTCGTAGCGGTAGCTGATCTCCACCCCGTCGGGCAGCGTCTTGCGCAGAAGGCGCCCGGCCGTATCCCGCCGGTAGAGGGTGACGAGCGTTGAGCCGTCGTCGCCGAACTCGGTCTTCTCCAGCAGATGACCGTTGCGGTCGTAGGCGTAACCGGTGCGTCGGCCGTCGAAGCCGGTCTCCTGGCGGATCAGCCCGGTGGGCGTGTAGTCCAGCGAATACGTTTCGCCGGACTCGTTCTCGATCTCCGTCAGCAGCAGTTGCGCATGGTCGTACCGGTACTGCACCCGTGTGCCGTCGGGATTGATCCGGCGGCTGACCCGGTGCAGGTCGTCGTCATACTCGTAGCGGGTGATGCGGCCCAGTTCGTCGCGTTCGGCGGTGACCTGGCCGTAGGCGCTGTAGCTGTAGTCGCGGCTTGCGCCGCCGGGGTGCGTGACCTGCACCAACCTTCCCACCGGATCCCATTGTCGGCGGGTGACGGCGCCATGCTCGTTCCGGGCGCTGACCTGCCGCCCCAGGGCATCGTAGGCGTACTGCCGCACGCCGCCGTCGGGCAGGGCCTCCTCCAGCAATTGGCCGAGGTCGTTCCAAGTGAAGGTGTGGCGGCCATTGTCCGGATAGCGAACCGACAGCAGGCGGCCTTGCGGGTCGTAATGGCAGTGGGTGACCTGGCCGTCAGGATCGACTGCCTCGGTAACGTCGCCCTGGGCGTTGCGCCGGTAAGTCCAGACCGCCTCGCCCCGGCGTCGCCTGTGCAGGAAACCGTCGCGGTACTCGTAGGAGGTCGGGGCATCTTGGGGCGGAATCAGCGCCACCAACCGTCCGGCGTCGTCGTAGCGATACTCGGTGACGGCACCCAGCGCATCCTGCTCGGCGGTCAGGCGGCCGGCCCCGTCGTAGGTCATGAGTCGTTCGCCGCCGTCCGCCGCGACCTGGCGCACCAGCCGCGCGCGTTCGTCGTGGACGTAGGCTTCCTCGCGGCCATCGGCGTAGCGCACCGTCACCTGGCCTGCGTCGTCCCAGACGTAGCGGGTATCCATTTGCGCGAACGAGGCCCAGTGGCGCACGCAGCGCGCCGCCTTGCCGACGCGCTCCCAGGCCCAATAGAAGCTGGCGCCGCCGGCCAACTGACGCTGGAGGATGACGTGGGCGTCGTCGTAGTCGTAGCGTTCGCTTTCGCCGGCGGCGTTGGTGGCTTCGGTGAGGCGGTGGCGGGCGTCGTAGCGGTAGCTGGCGAGGGTCTGTCCGGTGTGCCAGGCGTCGTCGCGGAACACCTGGTATTCGAGGGCCGTCACGTGCCGGCGCTCGTAGCGCAGCAGCAGGGAGCGTCCGGCGCCGTTGTCGAGGCGCCGGATCCGACCTGACGTGTCGCGCTGCACGCTCAGCCGGTTGCCGTAGGCATCGCTGATGGCGGTCAGGCACCCGTCCCGGAAGTGGTGGAACCGCACCGTTTCGCCCGCTGGCGCGACGATCAGTTCCTCCGGGTCTTCGCCGAGGTAGATCGCCGCCCGCGACAGGCTGTTGTGGATCGCCGGGCGCTTGCGGTCCGGCAGGGGAAAGCGGGTGCGTCGGTTTTCGTCGTCGATCCAGACGACCCCGTCGCCGTCGGGCTCCAGCCGGTGGGCCAGCGAATGGCTCCAGCCGAACCCGAGGCCCAGGTCGATCTCGGCGGCGCTGGTGCGGTAGAGCCGGGTGAACGCAAACGGCAGCAGGCCGTCGAGGGTGCCGTCGGTGAGGGTAAGCAGTTCTTCGCCGGTGACCATGGACACCGGGCAGCCGTTGGTGCAGGTGCGGGCGGCGCAGTCGGCGCTGTCGCCGTTGGGGTTCTTTGCCTGGTCCGGGGCGTCGTGGTGGGGTTCGCGCCGCTCCAGCAGCGTCATGTCCCGGGATTTGCCACGGGCCACCGCGGCCGGATTGGGCACCCTCAAGACCAGCGGGCCGGCCGTGCGGATTTCCAGTGGAACGGCAGGCGTCGGCTTCAGCGGCGCCGGTCGCGCGTTGACCATCAAAGGTTTCAGTGCGTTCGCGTGCCGGGCCAGACCGGGAGCCGCCGCCTGTTCGGACAGCCGCAAGGCCGCAGCCGCCAGCCATTGCCGGGCCCGGGGCGACTTGACCTTGTCCAGCACCTTGTCGCTCAACCGCAAGGGCAGGCCCACGCCGCCGGAGATGCTCGTCAGCAGGAAACCGACCAGCAGTTCGGCCCGAACCTCCGCCACCACTTCGGCCAGGCACTGCGGCGGCAGCATCTTCAGCCAACTGGTGAAGGCGGCGAGATGGATGAACAGCAAAGGCTCATCGCCGAGCACCAGCAAACCGTTGGCAATGGCCTCGGAGGAAGCCTTCAGCAAAGCCTCCAGTTCGACCTCGGTCAGATACTGCAGCAGTTTTTCGCTGTTGGCCTGCAGGTCGGCGAGCAGGCCGAACACCTGCTTGATGTCGTCCCAGACGCTTTGCAGCGCGCGCTCGAAGCCACGCCAGTCCGCCCGTTGCAGTTGGCCGTAGCGTTCACGGAAGCCGGCGTCGGAAAACTCCGTCCACAAGGGCTGGAACCCCGTCCATTCCTCACGCAGCCAGGCTTCCAGGCCGTTGACGACGTCCTGATAGGAGGCATGCAGCGCCTTGACATGGTCGGAGGAAACATCGGGAAAGAAGGTGATGCGATAACGCTGGCCCCGTTCGCAGTCGTCGACTTCCAGAATGCCGCTCGGACCGATGGTGCGGTGCAGCGGCTCGCCGTATGTCAGGACTCCGCCCTTGTCGGCCAGCACCGGTTCCAGCATGACCGGCGTGTCGCCGATCGGCACAAAGCGTGCGGCTTCGAACAGATGGACCAAGGTCAGCGGCCCGGTGGCCGGGCACATGACCACCGAGGAGCTGACGGGTTTGGTGGGGCTGACCGGCGCGCTGAGGCGCACGTCGTTGCCGACCTTGAACACCTGCCCGACATCCAGCGCGGTGCCGTCCCAGAACTGCTCGGCCCAGCTGTCGTAGTCGTTGAGGCACAGGCGGAACTCGGCGATCAGCGATTCGAAGTCGGGACGGTCGGGGTTCAGGGCGGCGACCACCAGCAGGCCGATGCTGTTGTTCAAGGCCAGGAGGCGGTCGGATGGAAGCATGGGCAGTCACTCGCGCAGATCAATGGATAGGCGCGGAACTTTGCTGGGGATCGAAAAGTAAATAAGCCGGGAAAGGAGGCAATGCTTGTAGGGCAATTCCTTAAATGTTCCGGGTGCCCGCAGACCGGCGGCGAGATTGCCCGTTGCCCAATCCGCGCGGCTCTCGTTATGCTGCTGAACCCTTTAATCAGATCCGAGCAGCGGCCCGTTCGAGCCGCCTGGGATGTCTTTGATAACGGATCCTGTGATGAATGCACCGATGAAGGCGTTCGGCCCGGTCAAGGCCGTGATTTTCGATATGGACGGTTTGCTGCTGGACACCGAGGGCATCTACACCGAGGTCACGTCCATCATCGCCGGGCGGTACGGGCGGACCTTTGACTGGAGCGTCAAGCAGAACATCATCGGCCGCGGGGCGGAGGATCTGGCGCGGTATGTGGTCGAGGCGCTGGACCTGCCGATCACCGCCGAGGAGTTCCTGGTCATCCGCGAGCCGCTGATGCGCGAGCGTTTCCCGACCGCCCAGGCCATGCCCGGCGCCGAGGAGCTGATCCGCCACCTCAAGGCGCACGATGTGCCGATCGCGGTGGGCACCAGTTCCTCGCGCCAGTCGTTCGGCCAGAAAACCACCCTGCACCGTGACTGGTTCGCGCTGTTCGATTTCATCGTCACCGCCGACGACCCGGAAGTCGGTGCGGCCAAACCTGCGCCGGACATTTTCCTCACCGCCGCCCGACGTCTGGGCGTGGCGCCCGAGGATTGCCTGGTGTTCGAGGACTCGCCGTTCGGCGTGACGGCGGCGAAGGCGGCCGGCATGACGGCCATCGCGATTCCCGACGCGGCCATGGCCGATGAGAAGTACGCCCATGCCGACGGGATTCTCCGTTCGTTGAAAGCGTTCACTCCGGGCGCCTGCGGTTTGCCGGCGCTGGACTGGGCCTGACCGGCCCGTAAAGCCCGGGCACGAAAAAACGCCGCCCCTCCTGGCCAGGAGGGGCGGCGTTTTTCGTTCTGGGCAGAAGAGGGCGGATCAGGCGCCGAAACCGCCGTCGATGGTCAGGCTGGCCCCGGTGATGTAACCGGCTTCGGGGCCTGCGAGGTAGGCGACGAAACTGGCGATCTCATCGGCGGTGCCGTAACGGCCGACGGCCATCAGCGGGATCAGGCTGTCTGCGAAGTCGCCGTGGGCCGGGTTCATGTCGGTGTCGACCGGGCCCGGCTGCACGTTGTTGACGGTGATGCCGCGGGGGCCAAGATCCCGTGCCAGGCCTTTGGTCAGGCCCACCAGCGCGGATTTGCTCATGGCGTACACACCGCCGCCGGCGAAGGGCATGCGGTCGGCGTTGGTGCTGCCGATGTTGATGACGCGGGCGCCTTCGCCCATGTGCCGGGCCGCTTCCTGGGTGGCGATGAACACGCTGCGCACGTTGATGGCCAGGGTCTGGTCGAAGTCTTCCAGTTTGAAGTCTTCCAGCGGGGCGACCGCGAGGACGCCGGCGTTGTTGACCAGGATGTCGAGGCGGCCAAAGGTTTCGACGGTGGCGCTCACCGCGTGGCGGATGGCATCGGCGTCGGCGCTGTCGGCCTTGATCGCCAGGGCTTTGCCGCCGGTGGCGGTGATGCTGTTCTGCAGTTCCTCGGCCTTGGCGGCGGAGCTGACGTAGGTGAAGGCCACGGCGGCGCCTTCGGCGGCCAGGCGTTTGACGATGGCGGCGCCGATGCCACGGGATCCGCCTTGAATCAGAGCGACTTTGCCGCTGAGGGTTTGAGTGGTCATGTTCGATCTCCGGAAAATTCAAGGCGGGATGCCTTGTTGTTGGAGCCGAGTATCGGCTTCGGGCCCAGAGCAGGGTAGACCATGGTTGCTATAGTCTGTGTAAACCAAAAGTTTATAGTGATGCCCATGGAAACCTTCAGCAGTATCGAATGCTTTGTCCGCAGCGCCGAGGTCGGCAGCTTCGCCGAGGCTGCCCGGCGCCTGAGCCTGACGCCGGCGGCGGTCGGCAAGAGTGTGGCGAAACTGGAAGCGCGCCTGGGGGTACGGCTGTTCCAGCGCAGCACCCGCAGCCTGACGCTGACCGAGGCGGGGCAGCTGTTCCTGAGTGAAGTCAGCGCCAGCCTCACCACCATCCAGAACGCCGTCGCCAACCTGGCCAGCGCCGGCGGGCAGCCGGCCGGCACGCTGAAGGTCAGCATGGGCACGGTGTTCGGGCGGCTGTACATCGTGCCGTTGCTGGGGGAGTTCCTGCGGCGGTTTCCGGCGATCAGTCCGGACTGGCATTTCGATAACCGCCAGGTCGATCTGATCGGACAGGGGTTCGATGCGGCGATCGGCGGCGGCTTCGAGCTGCCGCAAGGTGTGGTCGCCCGCCGGTTGACCCCGGCGCACCGGGTGCTGGTGGCGGCGGAGGACTATCTGGACAGGCGCGCCATGATCCAAGGGCCGGAGGATCTGACGGACCACGACGGGATCCTGATCCGCTCGCCGCAGACCGGCCGGGTGCGCTCCTGGCAACTGACCCACCGCAACCGTCAGCACAGCCCGTTGACCCTCAAGGCATGCATGACCATGAGCGATTCCGAAGCGGCCTGCGCCACGGCGGTGCAGGGGTTGGGAATCGCCTTGGTGAGCATGCCGTTCGCCGTGCCTTACCTTGAGGCCGGCACGTTGCGGCGGGTACTGCGGGACTGGTACGTCGACGACGGCAACATCTCCATCTATTACGCCGAGCACAGGCTGCTGCCGGGCAAGACCCGGGCGTTCGTCGATTTCATCATCGAGCAGTTCGCCGGGCAGGGGCTGGCGCAGCGGTTCAGTGCGGTCTGAGTCTGGTTCGGAGGCGAGGCGCGGCCGATCGCCAGCAGGCTGGCTCCCACAGTGGTTGCCGACGGCCCGCAAGATTTCTGCCCATCACAAAACCTGTAGGAGCTTGCCTGCAAGCGATGAGGCCGGCACATCCAGCATCACCAGTGCCTGACCCACCGCCATCGCCAGCTGCTGGTTCCCACAGGGTGAGAGGCGATTCGAATGCGGGAGCCCGCCTGCCGGCGATGAACGATGACGCGGCCTAGCGGCCGAACCGCCCGCCCCAGCCGATGATGGTCTTCGGCCGCGGCGTCGCATAGGTGCGCACCTTGGACGTCGACAGCCCCAGCCGCACCAGCGATTCGGCGACTGTCACCGCGGCGGTCACGCCGTCCACCACCGGCACGCCGGTGCGCTGGCGGATCTGTTCGTCGAGCCCGGCCATGCCGCCGCAGCCCAGGCAGATGACTTCGGCCTTGTCCTGGGTCACCGCCAGCTCGGCCTGGCGGACAATGGCCTCCACTGCGCGCTGCGGCTCGTGCTCCAGCTCCAGCACCGCCAGGCCGCTGGCCCGCACCGAGGCGCAACGGTCCCACAGGCCCGACAGCTTGAGCCGGTCTTCGATCAGCGGCACGGTGCGGTCCAGGGTGGTGACCACCGAATAGGCGTGGCCCAGGTACATCGCGGTGCTGGCGGCGGCGTCGGTGATGTCCACCACCGGCACGTTGAGCAGCTCCTGCAGGCCTTCGCGGCCGTGCTCGCCGTAGCCGGCCTGGATCACGGCGTCGAACGGTTGGTCGTAGGCCATCACCCGGTCCATCACGGCGAGGGCGGCCAGGTAGCTTTCGAAATTGCCTTCGACCGAGTCGGCGCCGAAGTACGGGGTCAGGCCGACGATTTCGGTGCCGGGGGCCGCGACCGCCTGGGCGGAACGGGCGATGGCCTGGGTGATGGATTCGGTGGTGTTGACGTTGACCACGAGAATGCGCATGGAAAGTCCTTATTGCGGTGGGTGCTGCGGCCCGTCGGCGGGCCGCCGGAAGGTTCAGTGGCTGACGTTGTCGACGGCGATGGCCTCGCCGCTGACGTCGGCGTAGTGCGGCTGGCGCTGGGCGATGATCAGGTAGAGCAGTGCGGCGATGCCGGCGCCGGTCAGCCAGGAGAACGGCGAAACGCTGTGGAAGCCCGGCACCAGCGCCAGGACGATGGCGATCAGCGCCGCAGGAATGAACGCCGCCACGGCGCGCAGATTGACCCCGCGGCTGTAGTAATAGGCGCCGGCAGGGTGTTCGCTGTAGAGCTGCGGCACGTGGATCCGGCCTTTGCGGATCAGCCAGTAGTCGACCATGATCACCCCGTACAGCGGGCCGAGGAGGGCGCCCAGGCCCGACAGGAAATACACGATCACCAACGGGCTGTTGTAGAGGTTCCACGGCAGGATCAGCACGGCGAGGGTGGCGCTGATCAGGCCGGCGCGGCGGAAGGTCAGGTATTTCGGCGCCAGGTTGCTGAGCACGAAGGCCGGGGCGACGAAGTTGGCCATGATGTTCACCGCCACGGTGACGATCAGGAACGCCAGGCAGCCGAGCACCAGAAAGAAGGTGTTCGGGATCGAGGCGATGATTTCGGTCGGGCTTTCGATGATCTTCCCGTTGATCTGGAACTGCGCGCCGCACAGCAGCACGGTGATGCCGGCGAACACCAGGATGTTCACCGGCAGCCCCCAGAAATTGCCGATCTTGATGGTCTTGCGGCACGGCGAGGAACGGGCGAAGTCACAGAAGTTGAGGATCAGCGTGCCGTAGATCGCCAGCCACAGCGCGCCGCCGGCGAAGATGTTGCGCCACATCTCGGCGCCGGTCAGCGGTTCGCGGATCGACCAGGCGATGGTCGCGTCGGCCTGGGTGTACATCCACGCGGCGAGGCAGGCGACGGTCAGCAGGATGACCGGGCCGGCGAAGGCTTCGTAGCGCCGCACCATTTCCATGCCGTAGGCCAGGATCGTCAGTTGCACCAGCCAGATCGCCACGAAACACACCCAGCCCAGGCTCGACAGGCCGAGGATCGAGTTGTGGTCGTAGTCGGCGAAGCCCGGATGGATCGCCGTGAGCAGCACGCGGAACACCACCGAGGCGAGGTAGGTCTGGATGCCGAACCAGGCGATGGCGATCACCGCCCGGATCAGGGCCGGAATCTGCGCTCCGTGGATGCCGAAGCTGATCCGGCTGATGACCGGGAACGGCACGCCGGTCTTCTGCCCCATATAGCCGGACAGGTTCATGAAGAAGTACACCAGCGTCGCGCCGATGCCCAGCGACAGCAGGATCTGCCAGCCGCCCAGGCCCATGGCGTACAGGCCGATGGCGAACGAGTAGTTGGCGATGTTGTGCACATCGTTGGTCCACAGGGCGAAGATGCTGTAGCGGCCCCAGCGCCGGCCTTCGGCCTTGGTCGGCGCGAGGTCGCGGTTGTGCAGGCGCGGGCTCAGTTGCAGCGGTTCAGCGGCATCGTCGCCGGTCACGGTTCGGTCGGGGGAAGCGGCGGGCAGATTCAGCGCGATGTTGTTGGAGAGACTTGTACGCATTCCGGCAGGCTCCTGATGTCCGGGCCGCGATGACTGTGCATGAGCGTTGGGGCTCGACAAATCTTCGTCGCGGCCAGTGAGGCATCACTGGTGATGGGGCGTCTGCAGCCTGTACGGGATAGGGCGCTTCAGGCGTGCGGATCGAAAGTGTGTGTATGTCTTGAATAGTTTTGTATACAAAACATGCATGCACTTAAGCCAGATGCGTGCCAGTCGGCGATCTATGGAAAGCGTCGCTCATTTCGAAAAGTTATCGATATCCGATAAGTGTCTGAATTGGAGGCGATATAAATTGACCGGTTGAACAGGTATTTATTTTTCGCCGCGGATTTCGAGGAGGAATGAGAGTAGGGCGGGGGAGCGTCGGGTGTAACTTTTCAGGGCGCAGAAACGAAAAGTGCACACATAAATGGCACGGATGGTGACATTCATGTGTACACATTTTTGAGACGGGTGAAATCTGTGTAGGAGCTTGCCTGCAAGCGATGAGGCCGGCACTGCCGACATTTATGTTGCGTGACGTAGCGTTATCGCCAGCAGGCTGGCTCCCACAGGGATCCCAGGTGTTTGCGGAACCTGAGTCCACCGCAAGATCCTGTGGGAGCCAGCCTGCTGGCGAAGGGCGTTACGCCTTGCTGATGATGTTCCCCGCGTGCAGCCCGCATTCCTTCTGGGTCGCTTCCTCCCACCACCAGCGGCCTTCGCGCTCGTGCTGGTTCGGCAGCACGGGGCGGGTGCAGGGCTCGCAGCCGATGCTGATGAAGCCGCGCTCGTGCAGGCTGTTGTAAGGCAGTTCCAGCATGCGGATGTAGCCCCAGATCTCTTCGCTGGTCATCTGCGCCAGCGGGTTGAACTTGTACAGGGTGCGCTCCGGTGTGGAGAACGCCGAGTCGATCTCCATGACCGCCACCGCGCTGCGGGTGCCGGGGCTCTGGTCGCGGCGCTGGCCGGTGGCCCAGGCCTTGACGTCGGACAGCTTGCGCCGCAGCGGCTCGATCTTGCGGATGCCGCAGCATTCGCCATGGCCGTCCTTGTAGAAGCTGAACAGGCCCTTTTCCTTCACGAACGGTTCCAGTTTCGTGTGGTCCGGCGAGACGATGTCGATGTCGATCTTGTAGAAGTCGCGCACCTGATCGATGAAGCGGTAGGTTTCCGGGTGCAGGCGGCCGGTGTCGAGGCTGAACACCTTGACGTTCTTGTTCAGCTTCCAGGCCATGTCCACCAGCACCACGTCCTCGGCGCCGCTGAAGGATATCCACAGGTCGTCGCCGAACTCGGCGAAGGCGAGCTTCAGGATGTCCTGCGGGGATTTGCTGGCATAGGTCGTGGCGAGTTCCACGATGTCGAACGTTGCACTCATCAGGGCGGCTTCCTACAGGTCGGTGGCGCTGGGCGCTCTATGTGGCGCCGATGGTAACAAAAAGCGCGGCCCGCCGGGGCGCCCTCTGCGTTGCGCGGCCGGGGGCGAGCGGCTAGAGTTCGGGCTCGCTCGGCCCGATAAACATTAAAAAACGGAGTGTCGTTGTGGAAATTGCCTGTCTTGATCTTGAAGGGGTGCTGGTGCCGGAAATCTGGATCGCCTTCGCCGAAAAAACCGGAATCGAATCGCTCAAGGCCACCACCCGGGACATTCCCGACTACGACGTGCTGATGAGACAGCGCCTGCGGATCCTCGACGAACACGGCCTCAAGCTTTCGGACATCCAGGAAGTGATCGCCACCCTCAAGCCGCTGGACGGCGCGGCGGAATTCGTCGACTGGCTGCGCGAGCGCTTCCAGGTGGTGATCCTGTCGGACACCTTCTATGAGTTTTCCCAGCCGCTGATGCGTCAGTTGGGCTTCCCGACCTTGCTCTGCCACCGTCTGGTCACCGATGACAGCGGGCGGGTGACCGGCTACCAACTGCGTCAGAAAGATCCCAAGCGTCAGTCGGTCCTGTCCTTCAAGAGTTTGTATTACCGGGTGATCGCCGCCGGCGATTCCTACAACGACACCAGCATGCTGGGCGAGGCGGACGCCGGGATCCTGTTCCACGCGCCGGACAACGTGACCCGTGAGTTCCCGCAGTTCCCGGCGGTGCACAGCTTTGCCGAACTGAAGCAGGAGTTCCTCAAGGCGTCGAACCGGGACTTGAGCCTGTAAGGCTTGTTGTGGCGAGGGAGCCAGCGCCCTCGCCACACCGCTCAGAGGTTCTGCAAGGTCTCGAGCAGGACCTTCACCTTGGTGATCGATTCCTGGTATTCCGCCTGCCAGTCCGAGTCGGCGACGATCCCGCCCCCGCCCCAGCAGCACACCTGCCCGTCCTTGACCAACAGGCTGCGGATGGCGATGGAGCTGTCCATCTCGCCGCGCACGTCCAGATACAGCAACGAGCCGCAGTACAGGCCGCGCCGGGTCGGCTCCAGTTCGTCGATGATCTGCATCGAGCGGATCTTCGGCGCGCCGGTGATCGAACCGCCGGGGAAGCTGCCGACGATCAGGTCCAGCGCGTCGCGGCCGTCCGCCAGTTCGCCGGTCACGCTGCTGACCAGGTGATGCACGTTCGGATAGCTTTCCAGGCTGAACAGCTCCGGCACCCGCACCGACCCGGTGCGGCAGGTGCGGCCCAGGTCGTTGCGCAGCAGGTCGACGATCATCAGGTTTTCCGCGCGGTCCTTGGGGCTGGCCAGCAGTTCGGCGGCGTTGGCGGCATCTTCGGCCGCTGTTGCGCCGCGGGGGCGGGTGCCTTTGATCGGCCGGGTCTCCACCTGGCGCCGGCTGACCTTGACGAAACGCTCCGGCGACAGGCTCAGCACCGCGCCGCCGTCGGGCAGGCGCTGGAAGCCGGAAAACGGCGTCGGGCAGGCTGCGCGCAACGCCTTGTACGCCAGCCATGGATCGCCTTCGCACGGGGCGCGGAAGCGCTGGGCGAAGTTGACCTGATAGCAGTCGCCGGCCTGAATGTACTGTTGGATGCGCTCGAAGGCCTGACGGTAGTCATCGGCCGAGAGGTCGGCCGCCATCGGCGACTTCAGGCCAAAAGGCGCGTCTGCCGCGTTCGCGGGCCGGCTGAACAGCTCGATCAGGCGCTGCCTTTCGTTGTCGTTCACTGACGGATGGAACACCAGCTGACTGGTGGCCGCCAGGTGATCGCTGATCAGGGCCCAGTCGTACAGGCCGAAGCGTGCGTCGGGCAATTGCAGGTCATCCAGGGCCTGGCTCGGCAGGTTCTCCAGGTGCCGGCCGAAGTCGTAGCTCAGGTAGCCGATCAGGCCGCCGGCGAACGGCAGTTCGCTGCCGTCGGGCAGTGCGGCGTCGCCCAGGCGCGCCAGTTGGCTGCGCAGGCGTTGCAAGAAGCGCTCGCCGCTTTCGTCCGGCAACACCGCCAGTTGCTCCAGCGGCCAGGCGCTGAGCAGGTCGAAGCGGCCGCGGTCGGCGCTCGGGCGGCCGC
This sequence comes from Pseudomonas sp. B3(2017), assembly GCF_002113595.1. Classification (NCBI taxonomy): domain Bacteria; kingdom Pseudomonadati; phylum Pseudomonadota; class Gammaproteobacteria; order Pseudomonadales; family Pseudomonadaceae; genus Pseudomonas; species Pseudomonas sp. B3(2017). The sequence goes on along the minus strand of NZ_NEIU01000005.1, from coordinate 310,171 downwards.
TGTCGAGCAGCACGGCGCCGGGGGCGTGGCGGACAGCCGCGAAGTAGTCGGCGGGATCGGCGCGGTAGGGCAGCGGGTGTACGGAACAGGTCGGCATGGGCGGGGCAAATCGGCCATCGAGGCGGGGTGGGGATTGTAGTCCCCTCAGGGGTTCGCTCCTAGAGGGGATGTCGGGGATTGGCAGATCGGGGGCCGTTCTGCAGGGCGCGCCAATGCACATGAGCCCTGTGGGAGCGAGCCTGCTCGAAGGTCGCGACGCGGCGCCGGATCAGCCCTCGACCGTCGGGATGTGCCCGAACATTTCCTGGGTGAACGCCACGCGCTCCGCCGCCGTCTCGGTGATGCCCCGGGCCTTGAGCTGCTCCAGGTGCGCCTCGACCGCATGGGTGCGCGACGTCAGCCCGCAGTCGTTGGCGATCTGGATGTTCAGCCCCGGCCGGGCGTTGAGTTCGAGGATCAGCGGGCCCTTGTCCTGGTCCAGCACCATGTCCACGCCGATGTAGCCCAGGCCGCACAGTTCGTAGCAGCCGGCGGCCAGCTTCATGAAGCCGTCCCAGTAGGGCAGCTGTACGCCGTCCACCGCGTTGGTGGTGTCCGGGTGCTTGCTGATGAAGTTGTTCAGCCAGGTGCCGCGCAGGGTCAGGCCGGTGGCCAGGTCGACGCCGACGCCGATGGCGCCCTGGTGCAGGTTGGCCTTGCCGTTGGACTGGCGGGTCGGCAGGCGCAGCATGGCCATCACCGGGTAGCCCATCAGCACGATGATGCGGATGTCCGGCACGCCTTCGTAGCTGATGCTGCGGAAGATCTGGTCCGGGGTCACCCGGTACTCGATCAGCGCCCGGTCGCGGTGCCCGCCCAGGGAATACAGGCCGGTGAGGATGCTGGAGATGTGGTGCTCGATCTCCTCGTGGCTGATGATCTTGCCCGACACCGTGCGGTAGCGGCCCTCGAAGCGGTCGGCGACCACGATGATGCCGTCGCCGCCGGCACCCTGGGCCGGCTTGATCACGAAATCGTTGCGCCCGCCGATGATCTCGCCGAGCTTGTCGATTTCCTTCTCGGTGGAGATCACGCCATACAGTTCCGGCACATGGATGCCGGCCTGGAGCGCGCGCTCCTTGGTGATGATCTTGTCGTCGACGATCGGGTACAGGCTGCGCTTGTTGTACTTGAGCACGTAGTCCGCGTTGCGCCGGTTGATGCCCATGATGCCGCGGGCTTCCAGGGCCTTCCAGGTCTTCCAGAAACCGAACATCAGGCGTCAGCCTTCTTCAGGAAAGCCTTGAAGCGCACCAGTTCGGTCAGGCGGTAGCCGCGGTAGCGACCCATGGCCAGCATGAAGCCCACCAGGATCAGCAGCACCGCCGGGAAGGTGAACACGAAGTACACCAGCTCCGGCACGGTCATGATCAGGTGCGCCAGGGACGCGGCGAACAGCGTGCCGATGGCCACTTTCATCGCATGGCTGGCGCCGCGCTCTTCCCAGGTGATCGACAGGCGTTCGATGGTCATGGTCAGGATCACCATCGGGAACAGCGCCACCGACAGCCCGCGCTCAAGCCCCAGCTTGTGGCTGAACAGGCTGATGGCGGCGATCAGCACGACCACGAAGGTCAGCACCACCGACAGGCGCGGCAGCATCTGCAGCTTCAGGTGTTCCAGGTACGAGCGCAGCGAAAGGCCCAGCGCCGTGATCACGGTGAACAGCAAGATGCCGAAGCCCAGTTGCGTCTCGCGAAAGGCCAGGGCGATCAGCACCGGGGTGAACGTGCCCAGGGTCTGCAGGCCGATCAGGTTGCGCAGGATGAGGATCACCAGCACGCCGATCGGGATCATCACCATGATCATGAAGGTCTGCTGGGTCTGCAGCGGCAGGCCGTACAGCGAGTATTCGAGGAAGTTGGCGTCGGTGTTCTCGTCGGTCAGCTTGGCCAGGCGGATGGCGTTCATTTCGCTGTTGTTCAGGCTGAAGGTCACGTTGGCCTTCTTGCCGCCGTCGACGGTGATCAGGTTCTCGTCGCCGATCCACCACAGCAGACGGTCGGTCGGCAGGCCCTGTTCGCCGGTTTCCGGGTTGAAGTACAGCCAGTCGGTGCCGTTGAAGCTGCGCAGCCACAGTTCAGGCATCTGCGGCTGGTCGGCCACCAGGCGGATGGTGTGCACCTTTTCCACCGGCACGTGGGCGATGGACAGCAGCAGCTCGACGATCTTGGCCTTGTGCGCGGTGGACGGATCGCCCGCCAGCAGCAGTTTCACGTTGTCGTCGTTGACGTTGTTGACCCGCTTGATCGCCTCGCCGATGAAGGTCTCGACGTCGGCCGAGTGCTGGCGGATCGGCGCGAGCAGGGCTTCGGCGGCGATCTTTTCGGGGCCTTCGATGGCCATGCTGTCGCGGAAGGTCGGGCCTTTGACCTTGGATTTCTCGGCGGTGTAGCGCTTGGTCAGCACCAGGCGGTAGTAGAGGGTCTGGTTGCCCTTGGCCCGACGCGCCGACCAGGTCACCTTGCGGTTGCCGTCGATGCGGTTGACCGCCACCCCGTAGTTGTTGGAGATGAAGCTCTCGTTGAGGCTGACGTAGTCGCGGCTCAGGGGCGGCACGAACATCTGGATCTTGACCGGGTCCTTGGTGCTGGCGACGAACTCGACCTTGGCGTCGATGTTCCACAGGTCGTCGGTGGCGTCTTCGGTGACCGGGATGCCGAGCACGAAAATCTGATAGGCCGTGACCGAGACGCCCAGCAGCACGAGGACGGCGATCAGGATTTTCAGGTGGAAGGTAAGAGAACGCATTGAAATTACTCGGCGGTATGAGCGGCGATGGCGCAGGCAGGCTTGCCGGCAGCGTATTTAAGACTGGGGTCGACCAGCGCATCGAAGCGCTTGAGCGCTTCGGAGCCGATCAGAAGCGGGTATTGGAACGCACTGCGGTCGGTCAGGTTCACTTCGATGCTGCGCATCGCCGCGCCCATGCAGATGTCGAGCTCGATCACCGGGCGGGCGGTGTACTGCTTGCCCTCTTCGGGGTCGTAGTCGCCGGCGCGGCGCTTGATCTTGCTGACCCGGGCCAGCGGCCGCTCGATCGGGTGCGAATGCGCCTTGTCGATGGCCAGGTAGAAGCGCACCCACGACTCACCGTTGCGCTTGAAGCGCTTGATGTCGCGGGCGCTCAGCGAGGCGGTCTTGGCGCCGGTGTCGAGCTTGGCCGCGACTTCCAGGTTGATGCCGTCCAGCGCCGCGTACTCGTTGAGGCCGTACACGGTCTTCTCCCCGGCGGCGGCAAGGGCGGGCAAGCAGAACAGCGCGAAGAATGTGGGGAAGGGCTTGAGTCTCATAAATCCTGGCGAGCAGCGTTCCGTTCTCGGTTCAGGGCCACGGCATCAGGAGGTCCTGTCTGCCCGTGTGCCTTCGTGTGCCTATCAGCTTTTTATGACAAGCCGTGCAAATGACCCGCAAATGCGGGCGGCATTCTAGCACGACGCATTTATGGCGCCAGCGCCGGGGGCGGTCTATAACCCATGGGGTTGGAATCGCGGGTTATTAGACGATTGTCGACAATGTCTATTTATCCTTTGACTGATGCGGGCTAATTGGCTAGTTTTTGCCGCATTGGAATTCAAGGTGTCGACAATATGCTGGATCAACTCGATCCTCCGGTCGCCAGCGGCGACGATTCGGAAACGCTCTCGGAAAACGTCTTCCGGCGCATCCAGGCCGCCATCGTCAAGGGGGAGATCGCCCCGGGCAGCAAGATCTCCGAACCTGAGCTGGCGCGCACCTACGGCATCAGCCGCGGCCCGCTGCGCGAGGCCATTCATCGCCTGGAAGGCCAGCGTCTGCTGGTGCGGGTGCCGCACGTCGGGGCGCGGGTGGTGTCGCTGAGCCACGCCGAACTGCTGGAGCTCTACGAGATCCGCGAATCCCTCGAAGGCATGGCGTGCCGCCTGGCGGCCGAACGCATGAGCAGCGAAGAAATCGACGAGCTGCGCCAGGTGCTGGAGACCCACGAGCGCGACGCGGCGTTCCAGGCCGGGCTCGGCTACTACCAGCAGGAAGGCGATTTCGACTTCCATTACCGGATCATCCAGGGCAGCGGCAACCGCACCCTGACCCAGATGCTCTGCGGCGAGCTCTACCAATTGGTGCGCATGTACCGCATCCAGTTCTCCACCACGCCCAACCGTCCGCGCCAGGCCTTTGCCGAACACCACCGGATCCTCGACGCCATCGCCGACCGTGACGGCGAACTGGCCGAACTTCTGATGCGCCGCCACATCGGCGCCTCCAAACGCAACATCGCCCGTCACTACCAGGACGGCGCCAACCCGACAGCCACTGAACGAGGTGAGTCATGAGTTCCAACCAGAACACTCCAGGCCAGCGTTTTCGCGACGCGGTCGCCAGCGAGCATCCGCTGCAAGTGGTCGGCGCGATCAACGCCAACCATGCGCTGCTGGCCAAGCGCGCCGGCTTCAAGGCGATCTACCTGTCCGGCGGCGGGGTGGCCGCCGGCTCCCTCGGCGTGCCGGACCTGGGCATCACCGGCCTGGATGACGTGCTGACCGACGTGCGCCGCATCACCGACGTCTGCGACCTGCCGCTGCTGGTGGACGTGGACACCGGCTTCGGCGCCTCGGCGTTCAACGTCGCGCGCACCGTCAAGTCGATGATCAAGTTCGGCGCCGCCGCCATCCACATCGAAGACCAGGTCGGCGCCAAGCGCTGCGGCCACCGTCCGAACAAAGAGATCGTCACCCAGCAGGAGATGGTCGACCGCATCAAGGCCGCCGTCGATGCCCGCACCGACGACAGCTTCGTGATCATGGCCCGCACCGACGCCTTGGCCGTCGAAGGCCTGGAGTCCGCCCTGGACCGCGCTGCGGCGTGCATCGAGGCCGGCGCCGACATGATCTTCCCGGAAGCCATCACCGAACTTGAGATGTACAAACTGTTCGCCAGCCGCGTGAAGGCGCCGATCCTGGCCAACATCACCGAATTCGGCTCGACGCCGCTCTACACCACCGAGCAACTGGCCGGCGCCGACGTGTCGTTGGTGCTGTACCCGCTGTCGGCGTTCCGCGCCATGAACAAGGCGGCCGAAAACGTCTACACGGCGATCCGCCGCGACGGCACCCAGCAGAACGTCATCGACACCATGCAGACGCGCATGGAGCTCTATGACCGCATCGACTACCACACCTTCGAGCAGAAGCTCGATGCGCTGTTCGCGCAGAAGAAAGGCTGAACCAGATCCTGTGGGACGGGCAGGCCCGCTCCCGCAAGTTTCCCAAACAAATTCAAGAAGATTGGAGACAGCAATGGCCGAAGCAAAAGTACTCAGCGGCGCCGGGCTCCGGGGCCAGGTCGCCGGGCAGACCGCCCTGTCCACCGTGGGCCAGGCCGGTGCCGGCCTGACCTACCGCGGCTACGACGTGCGCGAACTGGCGGCGGATGCGCAATTCGAAGAGGTGGCGTACCTGCTGCTCTACGGAGAACTGCCGACCCAGGCCCAGCTCGCCGCCTACCAAGGCAAGCTGAGCAAGCTGCGCGACCTGCCGCAGGCGCTCAAGGAAGTGTTGGAGCGCATTCCCGCCGACGCCCACCCGATGGACGTGATGCGCACCGGTTGCTCGTTCCTGGGCAACATCGAGCCGGAGAAGGACTTTTCCGAGCAGCGCGACAAGACCGACCGCCTGCTGGCCGCGTTCCCGGCGATCATGTGCTACTGGTACCGCTACAGCCACGACGGCAAACGCATCGATTGCGTCAGCGACGAGCCGTCCATCGGCGGCCACTTCCTGCACCTGCTGCACGGCAAGAAGCCGAGCGAGCTGCACGTCAAGGTGATGAACGTCTCGCTGATCCTCTACGCCGAGCACGAGTTCAACGCCTCGACCTTCACCGCCCGCGTGTGCGCCTCGACCCTGTCGGACCTGTATTCCTGCGTGACGGCGGCCATCGGCTCGCTGCGCGGCCCGCTGCACGGCGGCGCCAACGAAGCGGCGATGGAAATGATCGAGCGCTTCTCGTCGCCGGAAGAGGCGATCAAAGGCACCCTCGGCATGCTCGAGCGCAAGGACAAGATCATGGGCTTCGGCCACGCGATCTATAAGGACAGCGACCCGCGCAACGAGGTGATCAAGGGCTGGTCGAAGAAGCTCGCCGACGAAGTGGGCGACAAGGTGCTGTTCCCGGTCTCCGAGGCCATCGACAAGACCATGTGGGAGCAGAAGAAGCTGTTCCCCAACGCCGACTTCTACCATGCATCGGCGTATCACTTCATGGGCATCCCAACCAAGCTGTTCACCCCGATCTTCGTCTGCTCGCGCCTGACCGGCTGGGCGGCGCACGTGTTCGAGCAGCGCGCCAACAACCGCATCATCCGTCCGAGCGCCGAGTACACCGGCGTCGAGCAGCGCAAGTTCGTGCCAATCGAACGTCGCTGAACGGTGGAGGCCAGGCACCGATACCGACGTTCACCGAAGTCCTTGTGGGAGCTGGCTTGCCAGCGATGACGGAGTCATATCCAGCATCGATGGCGGCTGACCCGCCGCAATCGCTGGCAAGCCAGCTCCCACAGGTTTAGGTGTGATTCCAGTATCGATGTCAGGCCCCATCCTTTTGTTATCACCGTGCCCCGAGTCCTGACCGATGAACACACAATTTCGTAAACCGCTCCCCGGCACCGCCCTGGACTACTTCGATGCCCGCGCCGCGGTCGAGGCGATCCAGCCCGGCAGCTTCGACACCCTGCCGTACACCTCGCGGGTGCTGGCGGAAAACCTGGTGCGCCGCTGCGACCCGGCCACGCTCACCGATTCGCTCAAGCAACTGATCGAGCGTAAGCGCGACCTCGACTTCCCGTGGTTCCCGGCCCGGGTGGTGTGCCACGACATCCTCGGCCAGACCGCGCTGGTGGACCTGGCCGGCCTGCGCGACGCGATCGCCCGGCAGGGCGGCGACCCGGCGCAGGTCAACCCGGTGGTGCCGACCCAACTGATCGTCGACCACTCGCTGGCGGTGGAGGCGGGCGGGTTCGATGCGCAGGCGTTCGAGAAGAACCGCGCCATCGAGGACCGTCGCAACGAGGACCGTTTCCATTTCATCAACTGGACCAAGAAAGCGTTCAAGAACGTCGACGTGATCCCGCCGGGCAACGGCATCATGCACCAGATCAACCTGGAGAAAATGTCCCCGGTGATCCAGGTGCGCCCCGATGAAAACGGAAAGCGCGTGGCGTTCCCCGACACCTGCGTCGGCACCGACAGCCACACCCCGCACGTCGATGCACTGGGCGTGATCGCCATCGGCGTCGGCGGCCTTGAGGCCGAAAGCGTGATGCTCGGCCGCGCCTCGTGGATGCGCCTGCCGGAAAGCGTCGGCGTCGAACTGACCGGCAAGCTGCAGCCGGGCATCACCGCCACCGACATGGTGCTGGCGCTGACCGAATACCTGCGCAAGCAGAAGGTCGTCGGCGCGTGGCTGGAGTTCTTCGGCGAGGGCGCCTCGGCCCTGACCCTGGGCGACCGCGCGACCATCTCCAACATGGCCCCGGAATACGGCGCCACGGCGGCGATGTTCTACATCGACCGGCAGACCATCGACTACCTCAAGCTCACCGGCCGCGACGACGAGCAGGTGCAGTTGGTCGAGAACTACGCCCGCACCACCGGCCTGTGGGCCGACAGCCTCACAGGCGCGCAGTACGAGCGCAGCCTGAGCTTCGACCTGTCCTCGGTGGTGCGCAACATGGCCGGCCCGAGCAACCCCCACGCCCGCGTGGCGGTGGCGGATCTGGCCGCCAAGGGCATCTCCGGACAGTGGGACGACGTGCCGGGGCAAATGCCCGACGGCGCGGTGATCATCGCCGCCATCACCAGTTGCACCAACACCAGCAACCCGCGCAACGTGATCGCCGCCGGCCTGCTGGCGCGCAACGCCAACAAGCTGGGGCTGACCCGCAAGCCGTGGGTCAAGTCGTCGCTGGCGCCGGGCTCCAAGACCGTGGCGCTGTACCTGGACGAAGCGGGGCTGGGCAAGGAGCTGGAGCAGCTCGGCTTCGGCGTCGTGGCGTTCGCCTGCACCACCTGCAACGGCATGTCCGGCGCGCTGGATCCGGTGATCCAGCAGGAAATCATCGACCGTGACCTGTACGCCACCGCCGTGCTCTCGGGCAACCGCAACTTCGACGGGCGGATCCACCCGTACGCCAAGCAGGCGTTCCTTGCTTCGCCGCCGCTGGTGGTCGCCTACGCCATCGCCGGCACCATCCGTTTCGACATCGAGAAAGACGTGCTGGGCGTGGCCGACGGCAAGGAAATCCGCCTGAAGGACATCTGGCCGAGCGACGAAGAGATCGAAGCGGTGGTCAAGGCGGCGGTGAAGCCTGAGCAGTTCCGCCAGGTCTACATCCCGATGTTCGCGATCCACGAAGACACCGGCCCCAAGGTCGCGCCGCTGTACGACTGGCGCGAGATGAGCACCTACATCCGCCGTCCGCCGTACTGGGAAGGCGCGCTGGCCGGGGCCCGTCCGCTCAAGGGCATGCGCCCGCTGGCGGTGCTGCCGGACAACATCACCACCGACCACCTGTCGCCGTCCAACGCGATCATGCTCGACAGCGCCGCCGGCGAATACCTGGCGAAAATGGGCCTGCCGGAGGAAGACTTCAACTCCTACGCGACCCACCGCGGCGACCACCTCACCGCTCAGCGCGCGACCTTCGCCAATCCGAAACTGTTCAACGAAATGGTGCAGGAGAACGGCAAGGTCAAGCAGGGCTCGCTGGCCCGGGTGGAGCCGGAAGGCAAGGTGATGCGCATGTGGGAAGCCATCGAGACCTACATGGACCGCAAGCAGCCGCTGATCATCATCGCCGGCGCCGACTACGGCCAGGGTTCGTCCCGTGACTGGGCGGCCAAGGGCGTGCGGCTGGCCGGGGTCGAGGCGATCGTCGCCGAAGGCTTCGAGCGCATCCACCGCACCAACCTCGTGGGCATGGGCGTGCTGCCGCTGGAGTTCAAGCCGGGCACCGACCGCAAGACCCTGGGCATCGACGGCAGCGAGACCTACGACGTGATCGGCGACCGCACGCCGCGCGCCGACCTGACGCTGGTGATCCACCGCAAGAACGGCGAACGCGTCGAGGTGCCGGTGACCTGCCGCCTCGACACCGCCGAAGAAGTGTCGATCTACGAGGCCGGCGGCGTGCTGCAGCGCTTTGCCCAGGACTTCCTCGAAGAGTCGGCGGCCGCCGTCTAATCCACGCTGTGCCGGCGCAGGCCTCAAGGTCCGCGCCGGCGATTAAGGAGCACCATGGCTCACGCACCACAGATCAAGATCCCCGCCACCTACATGCGCGGCGGCACCAGCAAGGGCGTGTTCTTCAGCCTGCAGGACCTGCCCGAAGCGGCGCAGGTGCCGGGCCCGGCCCGCGATGCGTTGCTGCTGCGGGTGATCGGCAGCCCCGACCCTTACGAGAAACAGATCGACGGCATGGGCGGCGCCACGTCCAGCACCAGCAAGACCGTGATCCTGTCCAAGAGCATCAAGGCCGACCACGACGTCGACTACCTGTTCGGCCAGGTCGCCATCGACAAGCCGTTCGTGGACTGGAGCGGCAACTGCGGCAACCTCTCGGCGGCGGTCGGTTCGTTCGCCGTCAGCAACGGCCTGGTCGACCCCGACCGCATTCCCCGCAACGGCGTGGCGGTGGTGCGGGTGTGGCAGGCCAACATCGGCAAGACCATCATCGCCCACGTGCCGATCACCAACGGCGAAGTCCAGGAGACCGGTGACTTCGAGCTCGACGGCGTGACCTTTCCGGCGGCCGAAGTGCAGCTGGAATTCATGGATCCGGCGGCGGAAGAAGAGGGCGGCGGCGGTTCGATGTTCCCCACCGGCAACCTGGTCGACGACCTGGAAGTGCCCGGCGTCGGCACCTTCAAGGCGACGATGATCAACGCCGGCATTCCGACGATCTTCGTCAACGCCGAGGACATCGGCTACAAGGGCACCGAGCTGCAAGGCGCGATCAACGGCGACCCGAAGGCGCTGGCGATGTTCGAGACCATCCGCGCCCACGGCGCGCTGCGCATGGGCCTGATTTCCCGTCTGGAAGAGGCGGCCCAGCGCCAGCACACGCCGAAGGTGGCGTTCGTCGCGCGGCCTGCGGATTACCTGGCCTCCAGCGGCAAGGCAGTGGCGGCCGAGGACGTCGATCTGCTGGTTCGCGCCCTGTCCATGGGCAAGCTGCACCACGCGATGATGGGCACGGCGGCGGTGGCCATCGGCACGGCGGCGGCGATCTCCGGGACGCTGGTGAACCTGGCGGCCGGCGGCACCGAGCGCAATTCCGTGCGCTTCGGCCATCCGTCCGGGACGCTGCGGGTCGGCGCCGAGGCGAGCCTGGAGAACGGCGAGTGGGTCGTGAAGAAAGCCATCATGAGCCGCAGCGCGCGGGTGCTGATGGAAGGTTTCGTCCGGGTGCCCGGCGACGCCTTCTGACCTGACCGGAACACGGTGTGGGAGCCTGTCGGGCGGTGCTTTCGCTGGCGTCATCGCCAGCAGGCTGGCTCCCACCTTGTTTTGCGGCGACCGCGCAGGTTGCTCCACCCGAGATCCCTGTGGGAGCCAGCCTGCTGGCGATAGCGTCAGCCCAGACGCCACAGCAGAATCGATACAGCCGCATTTCCACAATAAGAAAGCGTTAGCCCTGAACCGAGGTCCCCTCAACGAACCACTTCACGGAGTGAATCGACCATGAGCGCCAACGTCGACCAGAACAACCGCCCCGACTACGACCGTGTCCTGCAGGACATCGCCGACTACGTCCTCACCTTCAAGACCGAATCCGCCGAGGCCCTCGACACCGCCCGCCACTGCCTGATGGACACCCTGGGCTGCGGCCTGCTGGCCTTGCGCTTTCCGGAGTGCACCAAGCATCTGGGCCCGCTCGTGGAGGGCACCGTCGTGCCGTTCGGTGCGCGGGTGCCGGGCACGCCTTACCGGCTCGATCCGGTGAAGGCCGCGTGGGACATCGGCTGCGCCGTGCGCTGGCTGGACTACAACGACACCTGGTTGGCCGCCGAGTGGGGGCATCCGTCCGACAACCTCGGCGCGATTTTGGCGGTGGCCGATCACCTGTCGCAGCAGCGCGTGGCCCGGGGCGAGACGCCGCTGGACATGCGTGCGGTGCTCGAAGCGATGATCATGGCCCATGAGATCCAGGGCGTGATCGCCCTGGAAAACTCGTTCAACCGCGTAGGGCTCGATCACGTCATCCTGGTGAAAGTCGCCTCCACCGCCGTCAGCGCCAAACTGATGGGCGCCAACCGCGAGCAATTGCTGTCGGCGCTGTCCCATGCCTTCGCCGACGGCCAGGCGCTGCGCACCTACCGCCATGCGCCGAACGCCGGCTCGCGCAAGTCCTGGGCGGCGGGGGACGCGTCGAGCCGGGGCGTCAGGCTGGCCGACATCGCGATGCGCGGCGAGATGGGCATCCCCGGCGTGCTGAGCGCCCGGCAGTGGGGCTTCTACGACGTGTCGTTCAGCCACACCAACAGCGATCTGGCGCTCAAGCCTGAAGACCGGCGCTCCTTCAGCCTCTCACGGCCGTTCGGCAGTTATGTGATGGAGAACGTGCTGTTCAAGGTCAGCTTCCCCGCCGAGTTCCATGCGCAGACCGCCTGCGAAGCCGCCGTGGCCCTGCATCCGCAGGTGCGCGACCGTCTGCGCGAGATCGACCGGATCGTCATCACCACCCACGAATCGGCGATCCGCATCATTTCCAAAGTCGGCCCTTTGGCCAATGCCGCCGACCGCGACCATTGCCTGCAATACATGACCGCCGTGCCGCTGGCGTTCGGCGACCTGGTGGCCGAGCACTACGAGGACGGCTTCCACGCGGCGCATCCGATCATCGATGAGCTGCGGGACAAGATGATCATCGTCGAGGATCCGCGCTTCACCCGCGAGTACCTGGAGGCGGACAAGCGTTCCATCGCCAATGCGGTGCAAGTGTTCTTCAAGGACGGCACCCACACCGACAATGTGCGGGTGGAGTACCCGATCGGCCACCGCCGGCGCCGGGCCGAGGGGATTCCCCTGCTGGAGGACAAGTTCAGGGCCAACCTGGCGACGCGCTTTGGCGGGCAGCGGTGCGGGGAGATCGTGGCGTTGTGCAGGGATCAGGCGCGGCTGGAGGGGACGGCGGTGAACCGGTTTGTCGATCTGTTCGTCATCTGAGCGACTGGGTCATCGTTCAATCGCGAGCGGGCTCGCTCCCACATGTCGTGCGCTGTAGGAGCGAGCCTGCTCGCGATGGCGCCGGTGCGGGCGCCGCAGTACTACTTGAAGCGCCGCTCGACGCCTTTCTCCACCAGGATCTTGGCCGAGATCTCTTCCACCGAAAAATGCGTGGAGTTGATGTGCGGGATGTTCTCGCGGCGGAACAGGTTCTCCACTTCGCGCACTTCGAACTCGCACTGGGCGTAGCTCGAATAGCGGCTGTTGGGCTTGCGTTCGTTGCGGATCGCGGTGAGGCGGTCCGGGTCGATGGTCAGGCCGAACAGCTTGTGCTGGTGGGCGCGCAGGGCGGCCGGCAACTGCAGGCGCTCCATGTCGTCTTCGGTCAGCGGATAGTTGGCGGCGCGGATGCCGAACTGCATGGCCATGTACAGACACGTCGGCGTCTTGCCGCAGCGCGACACGCCCACTAGGATCAGGTCCGCCTTGTCGTAATAATGCGTGCGGGCGCCGTCGTCGTTGTCCAGGGCGAAGTTCACCGCCTCGATGCGCTCCATGTAGTTGGAGTTGTGGCCGATGGAGTGGGACTTGCCGACAGTGTAGGAGGAGTGCTCGGTCAGTTCCTGTTCGAGCGGCGCCAGGAAGGTCGAGAAGATGTCGATCATGAAACCATTGGACGTGGCCAGGATCTCACGGATGTCCTGGTTGACGATGGTGTCGAAGATGATCGGCCGCAGGCCGTCCGCTTCGGCGGCCTTGTTGATTTGCTGTACCATGGCCCGCGCCTTTTCGACGGTGTCGATGTAGGGCCGCGTGAGTTTGCTGAAGGTAATGTTCTCGAACTGCGCCAGAAGGCTTTGACCCAGGGTTTCGGCGGTGATGCCGGTGCCATCGGAGATGAAGAAAGCGGATCGTTTCATGTGCACCCTGGACCTTAAGTGAGTGTCCTGCGTCATTCGCCACACAGGACGCTTGATTCTTGGATATGATAGGCGCGGTTTGCCGGCCGCCATCGGCCCGCATTCTCACTTATTTTCCAGGTCCAGGCCATACAGCCGGCCGACGCTCCCCCGAGCCGCCGGTTTCTGAGCTTTTCCAACACAGTTAGTGGAGAGATCACCTTGGTAGAGTACGTAGTTTCCCTCGATAAGCTCGGCAAACACGATGTTGAGCATGTGGGGGGCAAGAACGCATCCCTGGGCGAGATGATCAGCAACCTGGCAGGCGCCGGCGTTTCCGTTCCCGGCGGCTTCGCCACCACCGCCCAGGCCTATCGCGATTTCCTGGAACTGAGCGGTCTGAACGACCGGATCCACGAAGCCCTCGACGCGCTCGACGTCGACGACGTCAATGCGCTGGCCAAGACCGGCGCCCAGATCCGCCAATGGATCATGGAAGCCGAATTCCCCGAAAAGCTGAACGCCGAAATCCGCACCGCGTTCGCCGCGCTGTCGGCCGGCAACCCTGACGTGGCCGTGGCCGTGCGTTCCTCCGCCACCGCCGAAGACCTGCCGGACGCTTCCTTCGCCGGCCAGCAGGAAACCTTCCTGAACATCCGTGGCGTGGACAACGTGATCCGCGCCGCCAAAGAGGTGTTCGCTTCGCTGTTCAACGACCGTGCGATCTCCTACCGCGTGCACCAGGGCTTCGACCACAAACTGGTCGCCCTGTCGGCCGGCGTGCAGCGCATGGTGCGTTCGGAGACCGGCACCGCCGGTGTGATGTTCACCCTCGACACCGAATCCGGTTTCCGTGACGTGGTGTTCATCACCGGCGCCTACGGCCTGGGCGAAACCGTCGTGCAGGGCGCGGTGAACCCGGACGAGTTCTACGTCCACAAGGGCACGCTCTCGGCCGGCCGTCCGGCGATCCTGCGCCGCAACCTGGGCAGCAAGGCGATCAAGATGATCTACGGCGACGAGGCCAAGGCCGGTCGTTCGGTCAAGACCGTCGATGTCGACAAGGCCGACCGCGCGCGTTTCTGCCTGACCGACGCCGAAGTCAGCGAACTGGCCAAGCAGGCGATGATCATCGAGAAGCACTACGGCTGCCCGATGGACATCGAGTGGGCCAAGGACGGTGACGACGGCAAGCTGTACATCGTGCAGGCCCGTCCGGAAACCGTGAAGAGCCGCACCCAGGCCAACGTCATGGAACGTTACCTGCTCAAGGAAACCGGCACCGTGCTGGTGGAAGGCCGCGCCATCGGCCAGCGCATCGGCGCCGGCAAGGTGCGGATCATCAAGGACGTGTCCGAGATGGACAAGGTTCAGGTCGGCGACGTGCTGGTCTCCGACATGACCGACCCGGACTGGGAACCGGTCATGAAGCGCGCCAGCGCCATCGTCACCAACCGTGGCGGCCGTACCTGCCACGCGGCGATCATCGCCCGTGAGCTGGGCATTCCGGCGGTGGTGGGCTGCGGCAACGCCACCCAGCTGCTCAAGGACGGCCAGGGCGTGACCGTGTCCTGCGCCGAAGGCGACACCGGCTACATCTTCGAAGGCGAGCTGGGCTTCGACGTCAAGAAGAACTCCGTGGACGCCATGCCGGAGCTGCCGTTCAAGATCATGATGAACGTCGGCAACCCGGACCGCGCCTTCGACTTCGCGCAGCTGCCGAACGCCGGCGTGGGCCTGGCCCGCCTGGAGTTCATCATCAACCGCATGATCGGCGTGCACCCCAAGGCGCTGCTGAACTACGACGGCCTGCCGCAGGACATCAAGGAAAGCGTCGACAAGCGCATCGCCGGCTACAGCGACCCGGTCGGCTTCTACGTCGAGAAACTGGTCGAGGGCATCAGCACCCTGGCCGCGGCGTTCTACCCGAAGAAGGTCATCGTGCGTCTGTCGGACTTCAAGTCCAACGAATACGCCAACCTGATCGGCGGCAAGCTGTACGAGCCGGAAGAAGAGAACCCGATGCTGGGCTTCCGCGGCGCCTCGCGCTACATCAGCGAATCGTTCCGCGACTGCTTCGAGCTCGAGTGCCGTGCGCTCAAGCGTGTGCGCAACGAGATGGGCCTGACCAACGTCGAGATCATGGTGCCGTTCGTGCGCACCCTGGGCGAAGCCTCTCAAGTCGTCGAGCTGTTGGCCGAAAACGGTCTGGCCCGCGGCGACAACGGCCTGCGCGTGATCATGATGTGCGAGCTGCCGTCCAACGCCATCCTGGCCGAAGAGTTCCTCGAATTCTTCGACGGCTTCTCGATCGGTTCCAACGACCTGACCCAGCTCACCCTGGGCCTGGACCGGGACTCGGGCATCATCGCCCACCTGTTCGACGAGCGTAACCCGGCGGTCAAGAAGCTGCTGGCCAACGCCATCGCCGCATGCAACAAGGCCGGCAAGTACATCGGCATCTGCGGTCAGGGCCCGTCGGACCACCCGGACCTGGCCAAGTGGCTGATGGAGCAGGGCATCGAAAGCGTGTCGCTGAACCCGGACACCGTGCTGGAAACCTGGTTCTTCCTCGCCGAAGGCCAGGCTTGATAACGATGTGAACGGACCGCTCCCTCCGGGGGGCGGTCTTTCAGTGATTGAAACAGGGCGAGCGCCTTCGGATGCCGCCCTTTTTTGTGCAAGAGCATTATGCAAAGCAGCAGCAACCTGTTTCCCGTCGCCCTGATCAGCGCCGAGCGGCGCGGCGATCTGAGCGAAGACATCTACCGGCTGAAACCGGGCAACAGCCCGGACTCGACCGTCGAACTGGCCGTCACCCGCCTGGGCATGGCCGACGAACCGGCCGCGCGCGGCGTGCCGGTGATCCTGCTGCACGGCAGCTTTTCCAACCGGCGGTTCTGGTTCTCTCCCAAGGGGCTGGGGCTGGGCGCCTACCTGACGCGCCTGGGCTTCGACGTGTGGATCCCGGAGATGCGCGGCCATGGCCTGTCCCGGCGCAACGAGGAGTACCGCCGTAACCGCGTCGCCGACTACGCCCGCTACGACCTGCCGGCCATCGCCGCGTTCGTGCGTGAGCAGAGCGGGCAGGTCCCGCACTGGATCGGCCACTCCCTGGGCGGCATCACCCTGGCGGCGGCGCTGGGCGGCGAGTACCTCGGCGAGCCGGCGGTGGCGTCGGCGGCGTTCTTCGGCACCCAGGTCAGCCGCACCTACTGGCCGCTGAAGATTCCGCCGGTGGAGTGGAGCGGGCGCTTCATCCTCAAGCGCTTTGCCCAGCTGTCCGGCTCGCGGCTCAAGCGCGGCCCGGAGGACGAGCCGATCGGCCTGGCCCTGGAAAGCATGCGCTGGTACGGCCTGTTCGGGCGTTTCGGCGACAAGGACAAGGACTGGTGGGCCGGCCTTGCCGACGTGAAGGTGCCGGTGTTGGCGGTGAGCGCGGCGGGGGACCATCAGGATCCGGCGTGGGCCTGCCGCAAGCTGTACGAGCAGATCGGTTCCGAAACCAAGCAATTCATCAATCTGGGGCGCGAGCAGGGCTTCAGCGAGAATTTCGGCCATGTCGAGATGCTGGTGAGCAAAGCCGCGCAGGCCGACGTGTGGCCGTTGGTGGCGCGTTGGCTGGCGGATCAGCAGACGCCGTTGCTGGGCGAGAAACCGGATCTGGCTGCGGCGGTATGAGCGCAAGGCTCTGACAAGGGCATTTCGTTCAGGGCCGCTTGCGGCTAAGATATGACGCATTGCGTGGTTCTGGTCACAAATGGTGACTGTTTAGCTATTACGTTTCAGCGTTTGTTCAGGTTCGGTCGGCGACCATGGCGCAAGCCAAGGTAAACGGCGGCCACCGGAACTCGTTTCAACAGCATGCGGCATCCCTGATCGTTTTCCTCTTTACAGGAGTTTTTCGATGATCCATTACCTCACCCCTGACCTGTGCGACGCCTACCCGGAGCTGGTGCAGGTGCTGGAGCCGATGTTCAGCAATTTCGGCGGCCGCGATTCGTTCGGCGGCGAAATCGTGACCATCAAGTGCTTCGAAGACAACTCGCTGGTCAAGGAGCAGGTCGAGCTCAAGGGCAACGGCAAGGTGCTGGTGGTCGATGGCGGCGGTTCCCTGCGCCGCGCGCTGCTGGGCGACATGCTGGCCGAGAAGGCGTCAAAGAACGGTTGGGAAGGGCTGGTGATCTACGGCTGCATCCGTGACGTCGACGTCATCGCCCAGACCGACCTGGGTGTCCAGGCGCTCGCCAGCCACCCGATGAAGACCGACAAGCGCGGCATCGGCGACCTCAACGTCGCGGTGACCTTCGCCGGCGTCACGTTCCATCCGGGCCAGTACATCTATGCGGACAACAACGGCGTGATCATCTCGCCGAGCCCGCTGAAGATGCCGGAATAAGTCGCCGTACGCACAGGGGTGAGGATGTTCGAGGAAGACAACGCGCAGTGGGGGCTGGTGCATGCCCTGGTGCTGGACGGCAAGGGCGGTGCGCGTTCGATAGCCCGGACGGACCTGGACGACCTGCAGCTGCAGGCCCATGAAAGCCTATGGCTGCACTGGGACCGCAGCCATCCGCAGACCCAGACCTGGCTGCGCAAGTCCAGCGGACTCAACGAATTCGCCTGCGACCTGCTGCTGGAAGAGAACACCCGGCCCCGCCTGCTGCCGCTGGCGGATTCCGAATTGCTGCTGTTCCTGCGCGGGGTCAACCTCAACCCGGGGGCCGAACCCGAGGACATGGTGTCGGTGCGTATCTTCGCGTCGGCCCAGCGGGTGATCTCCCTGCGCCTGCGTCCGTTGCGCGCCACCGATGAACTGCTGGCGCAGTTGGCGGAAGGCAAGGGGCCGAAAACGTCTTCCGAGCTCATCCTCTACCTGGCGCAGTACCTCACCAACAAGGTGCAGGATCTGGTCACCTGCCTCTCGGAAATGGTCGATGACGAGGAAGAAAAGCTGGATGCCGACGAACGGTATACCCCCGAGCATGGCGCCAATCTGCACATCCGTCGACGCGCGGCGGGACTGAAGCGTTTTCTGGCCCCGCAGCGGGATATTTTCGGACAGTTGTCCCGGATAAGGCTGCCATGGTTCGTCGATGACGACGGCGATTACTGGAACGAACTGAACAACAGCCTGACCCGCTACCTCGAAGAGCTCGAATTGACCCGAGAGCGCGTGGGGCTTGTGCTGGAGGCCGAAGACCGGCGCCTGAGCGTGCGGATGAACCGCACCATGTACCGCTTCGGCATCATCACCGGGATCTTCCTGCCGATGAGTTTCCTCACCGGCCTGTTGGGGATCAACGTCGGCGGGATTCCGTTCTCCACCAGCCCCTACGGCTTCCTGATCGCCTGCCTGACCGTGGTCGCCGTGGCGCTCGGGCAGTGGTGGCTGTTCCGCCGTTTGCGCTGGGTGTGAACATGGCGCATGTGACCCGACCAAATTTGCCCGCGTCTTTCACAGACATCACGAGAGGTGCGTATGCACGATCCGTTTGAACAGTCTTTGCGCGACATGCTCAACGCCTCGCCGTCCAGCCGTGACGACGACGCCTGCCTTGGCCGCGTGCTCAAAACCGCCAACCGCCAGGTCGGCGCCGGCGACCTGTTCAGCCTGCTGGGCCGCTGGCTGCCCGCGCTGATGATCGCCCTGAACAACGGCTCGGCCCATGTCGCGCCGGTCTCCCGTCTTCGTAAACCCACCGCCCGCACCGCTGATAAGGCTGATTGAATATGGAACTTGACCTCTGGACCCAGAGCCTCGTCACTGCAATGACTGCGTTGTGGACAAAAGTCGCCAACTTCATCCCGAACCTGTTCGGCGCGCTGGTCGTGCTGCTGCTCGGTTTCGTAGTGGCCAAGCTGCTGGACACCTTGCTGTCCAAATTGCTGGCCAAACTGGGCCTGGATCGCCTGATGGCCGGCACCGGCCTGACCAAGCTGATGTCCCGCGCGGGGCTGCAAGTGCCGATCTCTACCCTGATCGGCAAGATCGTGTATTGGTTCGTCCTGCTGATTTTCCTGGTTTCTGCGGCAGAATCCCTTGGCCTTGAGCGGGTTTCGGCTACGCTGGACATGCTGGCGCTGTATGTGCCGAAGGTGTTCGGTGCAGCGCTGGTGCTGCTCGTCGGCGTCCTCTTGGCCCAACTGGCCAACGGATTGGTGCGCGGGGCGGCGGAAGGCGTCGGTCTGGACTACGCTTCAGGACTTGGACGCATCGCACAGGGGCTGGTGATCATCATCAGCATCTCGGTCGCGATCAGCCAGCTTGAGGTCAAGACCGACCTGCTGAACCATGTGATCGTCATCGTATTGATTACCGTTGGTCTGGCGGTTGCGCTGGCCATGGGCCTGGGAAGCCGGGAAATCGCCGGTCAGATCCTGGCGGGCATCTATGTGCGTGAGTTGTATCAGGTAGGGCAACAAGTGCGTGTTGGCGAGGTCGAAGGGCAGATCGAGGAGATCGGCACGGTTAAAACCACATTGCTGACCGATGAGGGTGAGCTAGTCTCTCTCTCCAATCGGATCCTTTTGGAGCAGCATGTGAGTAGCCGCTAACCCGGCAAACCCTGCTAATGTATGCCGCCGCAAAATGCCAGCCGTCGCTGGCGGCGGTGGACATTGACCTGACTGTCGGCCCGACCTGTTTTGAATAAAGCCCAAACGCTATCCACGCGCTACGACCCCCGCGAGCTCTCTGACGAGGAGTTGGTCGCGCGCTCGCACACCGAGCTGTTTCACGTGACGCGCGCGTATGAAGAACTGATGCGGCGTTACCAGCGGACATTATTTAACGTTTGTGCGCGGTATCTCGGGAACGATCGCGACGCAGACGATGTCTGTCAGGAAGTGATGCTCAAGGTGCTGTACGGCCTGAAGAATTTCGAGGGCAAGTCGAAGTTCAAGACATGGCTATACAGCATCACCTACAACGAATGCATCACGCAGTATCGCAAGGAACGGCGAAAGCGTCGCTTGATGGACGCACTGAGTCTTGACCCCCTCGAAGAAGCGTCGGAAGAGAAGGCGCCGAAACCCGAGGAGAAGGGTGGACTGGATCGCTGGCTGGTGTATGTGAACCCGATCGACCGTGAAATCCTGGTGCTACGATTTGTCGCAGAGCTGGAGTTTCAGGAGATCGCAGACATCATGCACATGGGCCTGAGCGCGACCAAAATGCGGTACAAGCGCGCTCTTGATAAATTGCGTGAGAAATTTGCAGGCATTGCTGAAACTTAGTTCGGCGCAAATATCTCTTACGTGTAGGCAAGTTCTGATAGACTTGCCGCCGAGTTGTCCCCCGGTTTGCGGGACTGCTTCACAATCACCAGATGGGGATTTAACGGATGAAACTGAAAAACACCTTGGGCTTGGCCATTGGTTCTTTGATTGCCGCCACTTCGTTCGGCGCTCTGGCACAAGGCCAAGGCGCAGTTGAAATCGAAGGCTTCGCAAAGAAAGAGCAATTCGACAGCGCTCGTGACTACAAGAACAACGGCAACCTGTTCGGCGGTTCCGTTGGTTACTTCCTGACCGACGACGTTGAGCTGCGTCTGGCCTACGACGAAGTGCACAACGTGCGTTCCGACGACGGTCGTAACATCAAGGGCGCAAACACCGCCCTGGACGCTCTGTACCACTTCAACAACCCGGGCGACATGCTGCGTCCGTACGTATCGGCTGGCTTCTCCGACCAGAGCATCGGTCAGAACGGCACCGGCGGTCGTGACCGCTCCACCTTCGCCAACGTTGGCGGCGGCGCCAAGCTGTACTTCACTGACAACTTCTACGCCCGTGCCGGCGTTGAAGCTCAGTACAACATCGACAAAGGCGACACCGAGTGGGCTCCAAGCATCGGTATCGGCGTGAACTTCGGTGGCGGCTCCAAGCCAGCAGCCGCTCCGGTTCCAGCTCCTGCTGAAGTCTGCTCCGACAGCGACAACGACGGCGTTTGCGACAACGTCGACAAGTGCCCGGACACCCCAGCCAACGTAACCGTTGACGCTGATGGCTGCCCAGCAGTTGCTGAAGTCGTACGTGTTGAGCTGGACGTGAAGTTCGACTTCGACAAGTCGGTTGTTAAGCCAAACAGCTACGGCGACATCAAGAACCTGGCTGACTTCATGAAGCAGTACCCTTCGACCACCACCACCGTTGAAGGTCACACTGACTCCGTAGGCCCAGACGCTTACAACCAAAAACTGTCCGAGCGTCGTGCAAACGCCGTTAAGCAAGTTCTGGTTAACCAGTACGGCGTTGGCGCTAACCGCGTTCAGTCCGTTGGCTACGGCGAATCCCGCCCAGTGGCTGACAACAAAACCGAAGCTGGCCGCGCCGTTAACCGTCGCGTAGAAGCTCAGGTTGAAGCCCAAGCTAAGTAATTAGCTCGCCGCTTTGAGAAAAGCCCGGCTCAGGCCGGGCTTTTCTTTGCCTGCGATTTGCTGAGGCGGGGCGCCTCAGGCTGACTGATGCGCCGCCGCTGCCGGCGAACCGCGCTCCCACACGAGTTGGGCCGAATGGCCGGCCACCGCGCCAATCACCAGGATCGCAGGGCTTTTCAGCCCGAACGCCCGGGCCGCTTCCTCCATGGCCGCCAGATCGCTGCGGCATTCCCGCTGCTGCGCCAAGGAGGCGTTCTCGATCATGGCCACCGGTGTATCCGCCGCCATGCCGCCTGCCAGCAGCTGTTCCCGAATCTCGCCGAGTTTGGCCACCCCCATGTAGATCACCAGGGTCGTCCCGCCCTGCGCCAGAGCCTGCCAGTTCAGTCGGCTGTCGTCCTGGGTGTGCGCCGTGACCAACGTCACGCCCCGCGCCACGCCGCGCAGCGTCAGCGGTATGTCGCAGCGCGTCGCCCCGGCCAGCCCGGCGGTGATGCCATTGACCAGTTCCACCTCGACGCCGCGCTCACGCAGCCACTGCGCCTCCTCGCCGCCGCGCCCGAATATGCACGGATCGCCGCCCTTGAGCCGCACCGTGCATTTGCCTTGGCGGGCGTAGCGCAGCATCAGCCGGTGGATGAAGGCCTGGGGCGTGGAACGGCAACCGCCGCGCTTGCCCACGGCGATGACCCGCGCGGCGGGGCAATGCTCCAGCACCGCCGGATTGACCAGGTCGTCGATCAGCACAACGGCCGCTTCACGCAGGGCGCGGACGGCCTTGAGGGTCAGCAGTTCCGGGTCGCCGGGGCCGGCACCCACCAGCCAGACTTTTGCGTTCATGGTGTTTTCCTCATCAGATGACCGCGACCGGCTGGCTGCGGGAAGCCAGCAGGCGCTTGATTTCAGGGACGCAGGAGCCGCATTGCGTGCCGCAGCCCAGCTCTTTTTTCAACCCCGGCAGATCCAGCCCTTGATCGATGCCGGCGCAGACCGCGCTGTGGCTGACGTTCTTGCAGTTGCACAGGGTCTTGTCTTGCGTGGCGTGCGCTGGGGCGCTGCCCGGCGGCGCGCTCATCGGCGCCAGCAGCCAACGGCGCAGCTGTTCGTCCGTGCGGCCCTCCAACCACAGCCCCTGCAGCCAATGCTGAGCGAGCGTCTCGCCGGCCAGGCGGATCGCGGTGATCCGGCCGTGTTCGATGCGCACCCGTTTGCCGATGGCGCGGCGCGGGTCGTCATAGGCCAGCACGGGGCCCTCGATCAGGGCCAGGCACACGTCGATGTCACGCAGCAAGCGTGGATCCGGTGCGCCGGAACTGGCGGCACGGATCAGCAATGCCGGACGTTCACGTCCGATCAAGCTGAAACTTGCGTAGGAAAATGCCTCACAAAGGGAGCGCAGCGCATCGAAATGTCGCTGTACATCGCCTTCGATGAGTGCGAACAGTTGCCACGGCAGTTCCACCGGTTCCAGGCGTACGCCGCTGTGCTTGAGTTCCGGCTGCTTGGACAGGGGATCGAAGGCGGGCAGGGTCAGGCTGTTAACGCCGCCCTTGAGGAAACGGTCGCCCCAGTGCATCGGCAGAAAGGCCTGGCCGGGCCGCACGCTGTCGTCGCTCTCGACGGCGACGATCACCGCACCCCGGCGGCTTTTCAGGTTGACCAGGCTCCCCGGTTGCAGGCGGTGCCGACGCAGTTCGTCCGGGTGCAGGCTCAGAACGGCCTCGCCGACATGGCCGAACAGCTGCGCAGCGGTGCCGGTGCGGCTCATGCCGTGCCATTGGTCACGCAGGCGCCCGGTGATCAGGGTCAGGGGGAAGCGTGCGTCGCGCTGTTCCTTGGCGGCGCGGTACGGGTCGGCCACGAACTGCGCCCGGCCGCTGGCGGTAGGAAAAATGCCGTCTTCGTACAGTCGGGGTGTGCCCTGGCGGGCGTCGGTGGGGAAGGGCCATTGCTGCGGGCCGATCCGGTCGATCAACGCGTGGCTGATGCCGGACAGATCCAGGTCGCGGCCACGGGTCAGTTGTTTGTATTCGTCGAACAGCTGGGCCGGCTGCTCGAAGGCAAACAGGCTCGGTTGCCGGGGGCGCAGACGTTTCTCCAGGCGTTGTGCGAAATCCACGGTGATCGCCCAGTCCGGACGCGCTTCGCCGGGTGCGGAAATGGCTTTGCGCACGTGGGAAATCCGCCGCTCGGAGTTGGTCACCGAGCCTTCCTTCTCACCCCAACTGGCCGCCGGCAGCAGCAAGTCGGCAAAGGCGGCGGTTTCCGTGGTGCGAAAGGCTTCCTGCAACACCACGAACGGACACGCCTCCAGCGCCGCCCGGACAGCTTTCTGGTCGGGCATCGACTGTGCGGGGTTGGTGCAGGCGATCCACAGCGCCTTGATCTTGCCGCTGCGCACCTGCTCGAACAGTTCGACGGCGCTCAGACCGGGGGCGTCCGGCAGGCGCTCCACCCCCCAGTATTCGGCGACCTGGGCGCGGTGTTGCGCATTGGCCGCGTCCCGGTGGCCGGGCAGCAGGTTGGACAGGCTGCCGGTTTCCCGCCCGCCCATGGCATTCGGCTGACCGGTCAGGGAGAAAGGGCCTGCACCGGGACGGCCGATCTGCCCGGTGGCCAGGTGCAGGTTGATCAATGCGCTGTTCTTGGCGCTGCCGGCGGTGGATTGGTTCAGACCCATGCACCACAGCGACAGGAAGCTGGGCGACGTGCCGATCCATTGAGCACATTGCTGCAATTGCTCGACGCTGATGCCGCACAGTTGCGACACCATCGCCGGGGTGTAGTCGCGCACCAGGCTTTTCAGTTCGGCGAGGCCGTCGGTGTGGGCCTGGATGAAGTCCCGGTCGATCCAGTCTTCCCACACCAGCAGGTGCAAAATCCCATGGAACAAGGCGACGTCGGTACCCGGCAGGATCGCCAGATGCAGGTCCGCCAGGTCGCAGGTGTCGGTGCGCCGGGGGTCGATGACGATGACTTTCATCTGCGGGCGGCGGGATTTGGCGTCTTCCAGGCGACGAAACAGCACCGGGTGGGCGTAGGCCATGTTGCTGCCGACGATCATCACGCAATCGCTCAGCTCCAGATCCTCATAGCTGCACGGCGGCGCGTCGGCGCCGAGGCTGCGCTTGTAGCCCACCACCGCCGACGACATGCACAGCCGCGAGTTGCTGTCGATGTTGTTGGTGCCGACCAGCGCTCGCGCCAGTTTGTTGAAGGCGTAGTAGTCCTCGGTGAGCAATTGCCCGGAGATGTAGAACGCCACGCTGTCGGGGCCGTGTTCGGCGACGGTGTCGGCGAACACGTTGGCGGCGTGTTCCAGCGCGGTGTCCCAGTCGCAGCGGCTGCGCGCCAGGCCTTTGCCCAGGCGCAGTTCCGGGTGCAGCGCCCGGGCCGCAAGGTCGCCGGTCAGGTGCAGGGTCGAGCCCTTGCTGCACAGCTTGCCGAAGTTGGCCGGATGCGCCGGATCGCCGCTGACGCCGAGGATCCGCTCGCCGTCATGCTCGATCAGCACGCCGCAGCCGACCCCGCAGTAGCAGCAGGTCGAGGCGGTCGTCTGGCGGTCCATCAGACGGCGTCCCGCAGGGCCAGCAGCACCCGACCGTTCTCGACCCGGGCCGGATGGTGGTGGGCGCAACCGACGTCCGGGGCCAGGGCCTCGCCGGACTCAAGGTCGATCTGCCAGTTGTGCAGCGGGCAGGCCACGCGCTTGCCGTAGATCAACCCTTGGGACAGCGGCCCGCCCTTGTGCGGGCAGCGGTCGTCAAGGGCGAACACGTCATCCTCGCTGGTGCGGAAGATCGCGATGTCGCCTTTGGGCCCGGCGATGATCCGCGAACCGAGGGCGTTGATCTCTTCCAGGGCACAGATATCGAGCCAGTTCATGCCGGCACCTCCAGGTTTTTCACGGGGATCACGTCGAATTCTTTCTTCAGTTGCGGCTGCGCCAGGCGTTCCTTCCACGGATCCTGTTCGAACGACAGGGAGAACTGCAGGCGCTCGTTCAACGCCCTGCGGCGTTCCGGATCCTCCAGCACGGCCTTCTTGATGTGCTCCATGCCGACCCGTTGCAGGTAATGCACGGTGCGTTCGAGGTAGAAGGCCTCTTCCCGGTACAGCTGCAGGAACGCGCCGTTGTATTCGCGCACTTCCTCGGCGGTCTTGAGCTTGACGAAGAACTCGGCGACTTCGGTCTTGATTCCGCCGTTGCCGCCGATGTACATCTCCCAGCCGGAATCGACGCCGATGATGCCGACGTCCTTGATCCCCGCTTCCGAACAGTTGCGCGGGCAGCCGGAGACCGCCAGCTTCACCTTGTGCGGCGACCACATGTTGAACAGGTCGTGTTCGAGGTCGATGCCCAGTTGCGTCGAGTTCTGGGTGCCGAAGCGGCAGAACTCGCTGCCGACGCAGGTCTTCACGGTGCGGATGGACTTGCCGTAGGCGTGGCCGGACGGCATGTCGAGGTCTTTCCACACCCCCGGCAGATCCTGTTTCCTGATCCCCAGCAGGTCGATGCGCTGGCCGCCGGTGACCTTGACCATCGGCACGTTGTACTTGTCGGCCACGTCGGCGATCCGGCGCAGTTCCGACGGGTTGGTCACGCCGCCCCACATCCGCGGCACCACCGAGTAGGTGCCGTCCTTCTGGATGTTGGCGTGGGCCCGCTCGTTGATCAGGCGCGACTGCGGATCGTCCTTGGCTTCGCCGGGCCAGGTGGAGATCAGGTAATAGTTGAGGGCCGGGCGGCAGGTGGCGCAGCCGTTGGGGGTGCGCCAGTTGAGGTAGCTCATGGTGCCGGCGATGGTCAGCAGGTGCTCCTGGCGGATGGCCTGGCGGATCTGGCCGTGGTTGAGGTCGCTGCAGCCGCAGATGGCCTTTTCGCTTTTCGGCTTGACGTCCGCCGCGCCGCCGACGGTGTTGATCAGGATCTGCTCCACTAGGCCGGCGCAGGAGCCACAGGAACTGGCGGCCTTGGTGTGCTTCTTCACCTCGTCGACGCTGAACAGCCCGTGTTCCTGGATCGCCTTGACGATGGTGCCTTTGCACACGCCGTTGCAGCCGCAGACTTCGGCGTTGTCGGCCATGCTCATGGCTTTGTCCTGGCCTTGGTGTCCTACGTCGCCGAGGGCGTTTTCGCCGAACATCAGGTGGTCGCGGATCTCGCCGATGGCATGGTTCTCACGAATCTGCCGGAAATACCAACCGCCATCTGCCGTATCGCCGTACAGACAGGCCCCGACCAGCACGTCATCCTTGATCACCAGTTTCTTGTACACCCCGCCGATCGGGTCGGAGAGGGTGATGGTCTCGGTGCCTTCGCCGCCCATGAAGTCGCCGGCGGAAAACAGGTCGATGCCGGTGACCTTCAGTTTGGTGGACGTGACCGAACCCTGATAGCGGGCAAAACCCAGTTGCGCCAGGTGGTTGGCGCACACCTTGGCCTGTTCGAACAGCGGCGCGACCAGGCCGTAGGCGATGCCGCGGTGGCTGGCGCACTCGCCGATGGCATAGATGCGCGGATCGTAGGTCTGCAGGGTGTCGTTGACCAGGATGCCGCGGTTGCACGGGATGCCGGCCTTTTCCGCCAGTTCGGTGTTGGGGCGGATGCCGGCGGCCATCACCACCAGGTCGGCGGGGATGATGTCGCCGTTCTTGAACTGCACGGAGCCGACCCGGCCGTTGCCGGCGTCGTGCAGGGCCTGGGTCTGCTCGCACAGGCGAAAGTGCAGGCCGCGAGCCTCCAGGGCGGTCTGCAGGAGCTGGCCGCTGGTCTTGTCCAGTTGCCGTTCCAGCAGCCACTCGCCCAGGTGCACCACGGTGACGTGCATGCCGCGCAGCATCAGGCCGTTGGCGGCCTCCAGCCCCAGCAGGCCGCCGCCGATGACCACGGCGTGCTTGTGGGTCTTGGCAGTGTCGATCATCGCCTGGGTGTCGGCGATGTCGCGGTAGCCGATCACGCCCTGCAAGGTGTTGCCGGGAATCGGCAGGATGAACGGCGTGGAGCCGGTGGCGATCAGCAGGCGGTCGTATTCGGCTTCGGTGCCGTCTTCGGCGATCACCCGGCGCTTGACCCGGTCGATTTCCACCACCTTGCGGTTGAGGAGCAGTTGGATGCCGTTTTCCAGGTACCAGTCCAGGTCGTTCAGCACGATCTCTTCGAAGGTCTGCTCGCCGGCCAGCACCGGCGACAACAGGATGCGGTTGTAGTTGGTGTGCGGTTCGGCGCCGAAGACCGTGATGTCGTAGAGCTCGTCGCTCAGCTTGAGCAGTTCCTCCAGGGTGCGGACCCCGGCCATGCCATTGCCGATCATCACCAGTTTGAGTTTTTTCATCAGGTTCTCCGGGAGCGTGGGGCTTGCCTCTTGTGGGCAGTCGGGCCGTGCTCGGCAAATGTGGCGCAAACAAAAAAGGCGTCCCGTCAGTGGCCTGACGAGGACGCCTTTGTCCTGATCCCGTTCGCTCGGGAAGCGCGGCCTTCGTCGTTGAAGGCTGCGCTTTATGTGTGTTGCAAACGGTAATGCAGCGGTTGTGCCAACTGGCTGCATCCGGCGGTTTTCAAGGGGTGGGCCGTGATCGGGGTGGCGGGAGGCCCGTGGTTTCGCACTGAATCGAAGCGGGTTGCCCGCAAATGGGGCGCACGCCCGCGAAAGAAGCGCCCCGGTGTCAGCCATGGAACAACAGGAACAGCAGCGTCAGGTTGCCCAGCAACCCCACCAGCGCCAACGTCCGCCAGACCTTCAGCGGTTCCCGCTCCAGCAAAGGCCGGGGCCGGACGCTCAGGCTGCGGCGTTCGCCGTGCTCCAGCACCAGCAACCATTCTTCGGCGGTCTCGTAGCGTTGCGCGGGATCGGCCTCCACCCCGCGCGCAAGGCACTGCGCCAGCCATTCCGGCACGTCCGGCCGGTAGCGGGCGGCGCTGACCGGCACCCCGAAGCGCGGGCGCTGGAACGCTTCGACCTCGCCGAAGGGGTAATGCCCGGTGAGCAGAAAGTACAGGGTCACGCCCACCGCATAGAGATCTTGCGACGGTGCGGGCGCTTCTCCGCGAAAGGCCTCGGGGGCGATGTAGCTGGGCGTGCCCGGCAGCGTGTCGGTGCTGTCCCGCGACAGCCCCGGGCAGTGGGCAAGGCCGAAATCCAGCAGGCGCAGCTCGCCGTCGTCACCCAGCAGCAGGTTCTCCGGCTTGATGTCGCGGTGCAGGATCTGCCGGCGGTGCAGCAGGCCCACCGCACGCAGCAGGCGTTCGGCCAACTCGCGCCATTGCGCCAGCGGCAACGGGCCGTGCTGTTCGAACAGCCGGGCGAGGGTCGTCCCGGCGTATTCGCGCATCACGTAGTACAGATGCTGACGCTGGGTTGCCGCATGGACTTCGGGAAAGTGCCGCCCGGCGACCCGTTTCAGGAACCATTCCTCGGACAGCAGGGCTTGGCCTGCGTGGGAATCGTCCGTCAAGTGTGTCGGCAGGGTCTTGAGCAGCCAGGCCTGACCCTGCGGGTCGAGCACGCGGTACAGCATCGATTTCTGGCTGTGGCCGATGAGGCCTTGCACCTGCCAGCCTTCGAAGGCCTGTCCGGGTTTCAGCGGCGGCGGCAGCGGCCACTGCTGCAGATGGATCAGCGCATCGCCGATGTTCGCTTCGCCCAGTGCGTCCACCCGCACCAGCAAGGCGCTGGCGTTGTCCTGGCTGCCGGCCAGGTGGGCGGCGGCGACCAGCGTGCGGGCGGCCACGGCCAGGTCCGGCTGGTCGCGCAATGTCGCCGCAATCGCCGTGTCGCTCAGCGTGGACCACACGCCGTCGCTGAGCAGCACGAAGCACTCGCCGGCACGCAGTTCGCCGTCGAGAAAATCCAGCACCAGATGCTGATCCAGGCCCAGGGCGCGCTTGAGCACGTGCTGCATGCCCGGTTGCTCCCAGACGTGATCCTCGGTGACCCGTTGCAAGGTGTCGGCGTGCCAGCGGTACACCCGGCAATCGCCGACGTGGGCGAGGGTGAAACGCTGGCCGCGCATGACCAGCGCGCTGACGGTGGTGAGCAGCGGCTGACCGCCGCCGTTGGCCTGCAGCCAGCGGTTCTGCGCCAACAGCAGGCGGTCCAGGGCCTGGGCCGCGCTCCAGGTCTCCGGGGTGGCGTAGTAGTCCAGCGCCAACGCCTGCAAGGTCGAACGGGCGGCCAGGCCGCCGTCGGCGCACTGGCTGACGCCGTCGGCGATGGCGAACAGAAAGCCTTTGCTCGCCGCCAGCGCCGGGGCCGGGGTGACCAGGCGCAAAGCGTCCTGGTTCTCCGGGCGCGGGCCGGTGGCGGTGGCTTCGGCGAAACTCAGTTGCAGCGCCATGGTCGGCTCAGACCCGCGCGGCGGTCACGGCGGCCGAACCCCATGTGGTTCTCCAGCGGCGCTTGACGCCGTGCAGGCCGAACCAGGCCAGTACGCCCAGGCTCGCGAACAGCCACAGCGCCAGTTGATAACTGCCGGTGCTCTGCTTGATGGCGCCCATGCCCGCCGCCAGGGCGAAGCCGCCGATGCCGCCGGCCATGCCGATCAGCCCGGTCATCACACCGATCTCCCGGCGAAAGCGCTGCGGCACCAGTTGGAACACCGCGCCGTTGCCCGCGCCCAGGCCCAGCATGGTGCAGACGAACAGCGCCAGCGCCGCGTAGGAGTTCGGCAGGTTGAAGCCGACCACCGCGATGCAGATCGCTGCCACGGTGTACATCGCCAGCAAGGTGCGGATGCCGCCGAAGCGGTCGGCCAGCGCACCGCCCAAGGGCCGCATCAGGCTGCCGCCGAACACGCAGGCGGCGGTGTAGTAGCCGGCGGTCACCGGGTTCAGGCCGTATTGATCGTTGAAGTAGCCGGGCAGGGCGCTGGCCAGGCCGATGAAGCCGCCGAAGGTGACGCTGTAGAAAAACATGAACCACCAGCTGTCGCGATCGCCCAGCGCCTTGAAGTAGTCGGCCATGGCCTTGGCCTTCGGGCGTTCCGGCGCGTTCTTCGCCAGCCAGGCGAACACCGCGAGCGTCAGCAGCAGCGGGATCAGGGCGAAGCCGAACACGTTGTTCCAGCCGAACGAGGCGGCCAGCACCGGGGCGATCAGCGCGGCGAACACCGTGCCGGAGTTGCCGGCCCCGGCGATGCCCATCGCCTTGCCCTGGTGCTGCGGCGGATACCACTGCGAGGCCAGCGGCAGGGCCACGGCGAAGGAGGCGCCGGCCATGCCGAGGAACAGGCCCAGCAGCAACGCCTGTTCGTAGCTGTGGATGCCCAGTTTCCAGGCACCGAACAATGCGCCGATCACGATCACCTGGCCGATCAGCCCGGCGGTCTTGGGCGACAACCGGTCGGCGAGCATGCCCATCAGAAAGCGCAGCACCGCGCCGGCCAGGATCGGCGTCGCCACCATGAGGCCGCGCTGCTGAGTGGTCAGGTGCAGGTCGGCGGCGATCTGCACCGCCAGCGGGCCGAGCAGGTACCAGACCATGAAGCTCAGGTCGAAATAGAGGAAGGCCGCGAACAGGGTCGGGGCATGGCCGGATTTCCAGAAGCTTGAATTCATCGCGCACCTCAGCTGTGAATGGCTCGGGAGCCGTCGTCCCGAGAAGGGGTCATGCCAGCCGGTGGCGCGCCGCCACGGCCGCACCACCGGCCCCGGTCAGTGGGGCCAAAACGCAAAGACGCCGCTATCCGGATCGCCGCAGGGGCGAGGCAGATGAGCGACGTCTTTGTCGTAGGGTGGGGCAACCGCCGTTGGTTACCTGTGTGGAGTGCTTAGCCAGATTTGTGCCAACCGCAGGCAACCCGTAGCGGCTTGCAGGGTGGTTTCAGCCCAGCAGCTCGCTCATGGCAATGATCTGCTCCGCCACCTGGATCAGTTTCTGCTGGCGGCTCATGGCCTGGCGGCGCATCAGGGTGTAGGCGTCTTCTTCGTTGCAGTCCTTCATTTTCATCAGCAGCCCCTTGGCCAGTTCGATGCGCTTGCGCTCGGCCAACTGCTGGTCGCGGGCCAGCAGTTGGGCGCGCAGGGCCTGGTCGCTTTCGAAGCGGGCCATGGCCACATCGAGAATCGGCTGCAGGCGCTGTGCGTGAATGCCTTCGACGATGTAGGCACTGACCCCGGACTTGATCGCCTGGCGCATCACGCCGGGGTCGTGCTCGTCGGTGAACATCACGATCGGCCGGGGCCGGTCGCGGGTGACCAGCACCACTTGCTCCATCACATCGCGGCCCGGTGACTCGGTATCGATCAGGATCACGTCGGGGCGCACCGTTTCGACGCGTGCGGGCAGGTCGATGGTCAGGCCGGATTCGTCGATGACGTCGAAGCCGGCTTCGGTCAGCGCGGCCTTCAGGCGTCCGACTTTTTTTGCGGTGTCGTTGATCAGCAGAATGCGCAGCATGTTCGCGGTCTCCTGTCAGCGGCGGGCCAGCGACAGCGCGCTGTCGCAGAGGGCGTGCAGCCGGAAGCTGCGGGCATAGCCGGCCGGGTCGCTGCCGTCCCAGACCTTGCCGTCGATCATTTGGCTGCTGCGCATGTCGGCGAAACCTGCCGGCACGCCAACGGCAGCGGCGGCGTCGCGGTACAGCGCCAGTTGCTGCACCTGGCGGGCGACGCCGAGGTAGTCCGGGTCGTCGCGCAGCAGGCCCCAGCGACGGAACTGGGTCATGAACCACATGCCGTCGGAGAGGTACGGCAGGTTGACGGCGCCTTCGCGGTGGAAACTCAATGCATGCGGATCCTGCCAGCGGTGGCCGAGGCCGTCGGCGTAGTCGCCGAGAAAGCGCGGCTCGATGCACGAGGCCGGCGCGTCCAGGTAGGGCGGCGCGCTCAGGAGTTGCGCGGTGCTGCGCCGGTTTTCCGTACTGGCCTCGATGAAGCGGCTGGCTTCCAACACGGCCATCACCAGGGCCCGGGCGGTGTTGGGGTATTGCTCGACGAACGCGCGGGTGCAGCCCAGCACTTTCTCGGGGTGATCGGGCCACAGGGCCTGGGTGGTCGCCATCGTGAAGCCGAGGTCCTGCTGCACGGCTGCGGCGGCCCAGGGCTCGCCGGCACAGAAGCCGTCGATGCGCCCGGCCTGCAGGTGGGCGACCATCTGCGGCGGCGGCACCACCACGCTGTCGACGTCCCGCAACGGGTGAATGCCCTGGCTCGCCAGCCAGTAATAGAGCCACAGGGCGTGGGTGCCGGTGGGGAAGGTCTGGGCGAAGGTCAGTTTTGCCCGGGATTGGTGCACATGGGCCACCAGCGCTTCAGGAGCGGTCACCCCCAGGCGTTGCAGACCGTGGGACAGGTTCAGGCTCTGGCCGTTCTGGTTCAGGCCCATCAGTACCGCCATGTCGGTGGGCGCCACGCCGCCGATGCCCAGGTGCACGGCATAGATCAGGCCGTACAGGCTGTGGGCGGCGTCCAGTTCGCCGCTGACCAGCCTGTCGCGCAGGTTGGCCCAGGAGCTCTGGCGCTTGAGGTTCAGGGTCAGGCCATAGGGCTGGGCGAAGCCCTGGGTGGCGGCGACCACCACCGAGGCGCAGTCGCTCAGGGCCATGAAGCCGAGGTCGATCGCGTTCTTTTCCGGAGCGTCGCTGCCGTTGACCCAGGCCAAGGGCCCGGCGGAGGGTTCATTCATCGCAAGCACCTGCCAAAGCGGCTTCAAAAAAAACGTCGTCCCCCGGCCTTGTCCGTGCAATGCCGGGTGACGACGCCCTTGTCTTTGCCCGCCGGCCGACGTTGGCTCGCGGGCGGATGGAATGGTGGGTGCAAGGCATATGCCAGCGCGGGCCGATTTGCGCGTGCGCCTCGCGCGCCAGGCGGATGCCCGGCTATAATCGCCGCCTCTTTTCGCCGCCCGAGTCATCGCCGACCATGTACACCCTGGCCCGTCAGCTGTTGTTCAAACTCTCCCCGGAAACCTCCCACGATCTGTCGCTGGACCTGATCGGCGCGGGCGGGCGTTTGGGCCTCAACGGCTTGCTGTGCAAGGCCCCGGCGCAGGTGCCGGTGAATGTCATGGGCCTGGACTTCCCCAACCCGGTGGGCCTGGCGGCCGGCCTGGACAAGAACGGCGCGGCCATCGACGGTTTCTCGCAGCTGGGCTTCGGCTTCGTCGAGATCGGCACCGTCACCCCGCGCGCGCAGCCGGGCAACCCCAAGCCCCGGCTGTTCCGCCTGCCGGAGGCCGAGGCGATCATCAACCGCATGGGCTTCAACAACCTCGGCGTGGACAACCTGCTGGCGCGGGTCGCGGCGGCCAAGTACAAGGGCGTGCTGGGGATCAACATCGGCAAGAACTTCGACACCCCGGTCGAGCGCGCGGTGGACGACTACCTGATCTGCCTGGAGAAGGTCTACGCCCACGCCAGTTACGTCACGGTCAACGTCAGTTCGCCGAACACCCCGGGCCTGCGCAGCCTGCAGTTCGGCGATTCGCTCAAGCAACTGCTGGCGGACCTGGCGGCGCGCCGCGCCGAACTGGCCCTGCAGCACGGCAAGCATGTGCCGCTGGCGATCAAGATCGCGCCGGACATGAGCGATGAGGAAACCGCCCAGGTGGCGCAGGCGCTGATCGAGACCGGGATGGACGCGGTGATCGCCACCAACACCACCCTGAGCCGCGCGGGCGTCGAAGGCATGGAGCACGGCGACGAGGCGGGCGGCCTCTCCGGCGCGCCGGTCCGCGACAAGAGCACCCACACCGTCAAGGTGCTGGCTGCCGAACTGGGCGGGCGTCTGCCGATCATTGCGGCCGGCGGCATCACTGAAGGCAAGCACGCGGCGGAGAAGATCACCGCGGGCGCGAGCCTGGTGCAGATCTATTCCGGCTTCATCTACAAGGGCCCGGCGCTGATCCGCGAGTCCGTGGACGCGATCGCCGCCCTGCGCTGAAGTCTAGGACGCCATCGCCGGCAGGCTGGCTCCCACAGGGATTTTTGGCGACCGCCGGATTCTGTAGGAGCCAGCCTGCTGGCGATGGTGTCGGCGGGAGCGCTGCCGGGATACGGTCAGGCATAAAAAAGGGCTCCTCGAAGGAGCCCCTGGGCCGTAGCCCGCCGTCCGGGAAGGACGTGCGTGGTTAAATCGTTGCGAATTCAGATTGTCGTGTCGGAATTAGTGCCCTGTGTCAGCCGACGGCGTGAAGTTCGTTGAGTCTGTGGATTCCCGCAGTGCCGGTCATACCGTCCCAGTTGTCGCCGCGTCCTTCCCGCCAGCCGTTGATCCAGGCTTGGCGTACCGACGGTAGAGTAAATGGGCAAAGCTCACGGGATTTGCCACCAACGCCATATTGATATCCGCGCAAAAATGCTCTTTCCAACGGATCACGCTTAAGTCTTCTCATAGGGTGTTTCCCTCACTTGTTGACTGTTTGTGTCGCGTCGACCCCCATCGGGGTCAGGCAGAAAAACTCTGCCGTTGGCGGCTCGCTGCCGGCGTGGCGAGCCAAGGTGTTGACGCCGTTGCGACGTCAACCTGGAGTCAGTTCTAACCAATGAGTCACATCGAGGGAATGACCGTTTTGTCATAAGGACGTAACGAAAAGCGTGCTATGGCGATAAGTAACAGCGTATTTTTCCAATGTTTATTGGCTAAACCCCGGTATGATCGGCGCTGCGTCGGATGATGGGGTTAATCCATTAGTGAGAATGACCCACGCTTGCAGTCAGGTACTATTCGACGAAGGGTTGCTTTGAGTCATTTTGTTGCATCAACTTTTTTATCTGTCCCGGCATCTAAGCTCTTTTGACCCGAGCAGCGGGGGATGGAACGGCACACCTTCGTGCCACGCGGGCGCTCTTGCAGAAAAGCGCCTGATTGAAAACCGGGTCGGCGATGCGTTGCCGGCCCACACAGCCAAAGGCTCTGGAAATACCATGTCCGATCGTTTCGAACTCTTCCTCACCTGCCCAAAAGGCCTTGAAGGCCTGCTCATCGAGGAAGCCGTCGGGCTTGGCCTTGAAGAGGCCCGCGAACACACCTCCGCGGTGCGTGGCATGGCCACCATGGAAACCGCCTACCGCCTGTGCCTCTGGTCGCGCCTGGCCAACCGCGTGCTGCTGGTGCTCAAACGCTTTTCGATGAAGAACGCCGACGACCTGTACGACGGCGTGCACGACATCGACTGGCAGGATCACATGCTCAGCGACGGCACCCTGGCCGTCGAGTTCAGCGGCCACGGCTCGGGCATCGACAACACCCATTTCGGCGCCCTGAAAGTCAAGGACGCCATCGTCGACAAGCTGCGCACGCCGCAGGGCGACCGTCCTTCCATCGACAAGCTGAACCCGGACCTGCGCATCCACCTGCGCCTGGACCGCGGCGAAGCGATCCTGTCCCTCGACCTTTCCGGCCACAGCCTGCACCAGCGCGGCTACCGTCTGCAGCAGGGCGCGGCGCCGCTCAAGGAAAACCTGGCGGCCGCGGTGCTGATCCGCGCCGGCTGGCCGCGCATCGCCGCCGAGGGCGGCGCGCTGGCCGACCCGATGTGCGGCGTCGGCACGTTCCTGGTCGAAGCGGGGATGATCGCCGCCGACATGGCGCCCAACCTGCGCCGCGAGCACTGGGGCTTCACCCACTGGCTGGGCCATGTGCCGGCGCTGTGGCGCAAGCTCCATGACGAAGCCCAGGAACGCGCCGCCGCCGGCCTGGCCAAGCCGCCGCTGTGGATCCGCGGCTACGAGGCCGATCCGCGGCTGATCCAGCCGGGCCGCAACAACGTCGAGCGCGCCGGCCTGAGCGAGTGGATCAAGATCTACCAGGGCGAAGTGGCGACCTTCGAGCCGCGCCCGGATCAGAACCAGAAAGGCCTGGTGATCTGCAACCCGCCGTACGGTGAGCGTCTGGGCGACGAAGCCAGCCTGCTGTACCTCTACCAGAATCTCGGCGAACGCCTGCGCCAAGCCTGCCTGAACTGGGAGGCGGCGGTGTTCACCGGCGCGCCGGACCTGGGCAAGCGCATGGGCATCCGCAGCCACAAGCAATATTCCTTCTGGAACGGTGCGCTGCCGTGCAAGCTGCTGCTGATCAGGGTGCGCCCTGACCAGTTCGTCACCGGCGAGCGCCGCACCCCGGAGCAGCGCCAGGCCGAGCGCGAGCAGGCGGCCTACGACCAACTGCCGGACGCGCCGCAGGAACGCCAGTTCAACAAGAACGGCAACCCGATCAAGCCGGCGCCGGCCCCGGCGGTCGAGCAGCCGCGCCTGAGCGAAGGCGGGCAGATGTTCGCCAACCGCCTGCAGAAGAACCTCAAGGCGCTGGGCAAGTGGGTCAAGCGCGAGGGCATCGATTGCTACCGGGTCTACGATGCGGACATGCCGGAATACGCCATGGCCATCGACCTGTACCAGGACTGGGTGCACGTCCAGGAATACGCCGCGCCGAAGTCCGTCGATCCGGAAAAGGCCTCGGTGCGCATGTTCGACGCCCTGGCGGCGATTCCCCAGGCGCTGAACATCGACAAGAGCCGCGTGGTGGTCAAGCGCCGCGAGCGTCAGAGCGGCACCAAGCAGTACGAACGCCAGAGCGCCCAGGGCAAGTTCAATGAAGTGACCGAGGGCGGCGTGAAGCTGCTGGTCAACCTCACCGACTACCTCGACACCGGGCTGTTCCTCGACCACCGTCCGATCCGCATGCGCATCCAGAAGGAGGCCGCCGGCAAGCGGTTCCTCAACCTGTTCTGCTACACCGCGACCGCCAGCGTGCACGCGGCCAAGGGCGGTGCGCGCAGCACCACCAGCGTCGACCTGTCCAAGACCTACCTCGACTGGGCGCGGCGCAACCTGTCGCTCAACGGGTTTTCCGACAAGAACCGCCTGGAGCAGGGCGACGTGATGGCGTGGCTGGAGAACAGCCGTGACGAGTACGACCTGATCTTCATCGACCCGCCGACCTTCTCCAACTCCAAGCGCATGGAAGGCGTGTTCGACGTGCAGCGCGACCAGGTGCAACTGATCGACCTGGCCATGGCCCGCCTGGCGCCGGGGGGCGTGCTGTACTTCTCCAACAACTTCCGCAAGTTCCAGCTGGAGGACAACCTGGCCGAGCGGTATGCGGTCGAGGAGATCACCGCCAGCACCATCGATCCGGATTTCGCCCGTAACGGCAAAATCCACCGCGCCTGGAAAATCACGGCCCGTTGACGCCCGGCCTGATTGGATCCACAGAGCCTTGATTTTTAAAGGCTCCTGGATCCGATCAGTGCTAGCCAAATTAGTGGCTAATAGCTATAACTCAACTCACGGCCAATGAGGGTTTCCAAGGAAACACTGGCGTAGTGAGTGGCCTCTATGTCGTTGCACCCCGTGCGCCCAAAGATCCTGGGTTTCATCAGCGAAGAAGTCTCGGCCTGGCTGGTCGCGCTGCTGGTTCTGCTCGCCGGTGCGATTCTCACGGGGTTGCTGGCCTGGGCCACCGTCAATCAGTTCCACAACCAGTTGCGCCAGCGCTTTCAGTTGCTGGCCAGCGAACGCTACAGCCGCATCGAAGAACGCTTTCAGGACCAGGAGCAGCGTCTGGACGGCCTGCGCCGGTTCTTCACCAATTCCGATTCCGTGTCCCGCGCCGAATTCGACGGCTATGCCAAGCCGCTTCTGCTGCGCACCCAAGCCTATTCCTACGCGCCCCGGGTGAGCCGTGCTCAACGTCCGGCGCTGGAGCAAGCGGTGCGCGACGAGGGCCTGCCGACGTTCACGTTCCGTGAGCTTAACGCCGACGGTCAATTGCAGGTGGCCGGGGATCGCGACGTCTATGTGCCGGTGCTCTACACGCAGACCCAAAGCCGCCTGCCCACGCCGCTGGGCTACGACCTGCTGGCCCAGCCGCTGCGCCGCACCACCCTGGAGCGCGCCGACCGCAGCGGGCGCATGGCGGTGTCGCAGCCGCTGCACCTGGTGGGCATCGAGCCGGCCTATGCCCGGGGCGTGCTGCTGCTGGCGCCGGTCATCCGCGCGGGGGCGGCGGATCGCCAGCCGCAGGGGTACGTGATGGCGGTGATCAGCATGCGCCAGTTGCTGGCGGACGGCTTGCCGGCCGAAGACCATGACTTCCTGACGGTGCGCATCCTCGACCTGTCCACCGACGACCAACATGAGGTGCTGTACGAATCCTCCAACAAACCGGGGGACAGCGATCTGTCGTCCACCCAGTTGCTGCGCTTGGCCGACCACGACTACCAGGTGGACATCCAGCCCAGCGCCGCCTTCATGCAGGCCAACCATTCCTCGGTGAGCAGCCAGATCGTCCTGGGGATTTTGCTCAGCGTGCTGTTGAGCGCCTTGCTGTACGTGCTGGTCAGCCAGCGTCAGCGCGCCCTGCGCATGGTTGAGCAGCGGACTCAGGAACTGCACGCCAGCGAGCGGGAACTGCGCGGCACCCACGGCCAGTTGCGCGGCGTGCTCAACGCGGCGACCCAGGTGGCGATCATCGCCACCGACCTGCGCGGGGTAATCAACACCTTCAACCCCGGCGCCGAACAGATGCTCG
The DNA here is from genome assembly GCF_002113595.1 of Pseudomonas sp. B3(2017). Taxonomy (NCBI): domain Bacteria; kingdom Pseudomonadati; phylum Pseudomonadota; class Gammaproteobacteria; order Pseudomonadales; family Pseudomonadaceae; genus Pseudomonas; species Pseudomonas sp. B3(2017). Next base: position 271,178 of record NZ_NEIU01000005.1, on the reverse strand, counting down.
GCTACCGCAGCAGCGAAGTCATCGGCCACATGACCCTGGAGAACCTGCACTTTCCCCGGGAACTGAGCGCACGGGCCGCGGAGTTGAGCGCCCGCTACGGCAAGACCATCCCGGCCTGCCAGGCGATGCTGGTGGAGGGCGGCGAGGTCGGCGGCCACGAGGCCCGGGAGTGGACGCTGGTGCGCAAGGACGGCAGCCACATCCCGGTGAACATGCTGGCCACGCCGGTGCTCGACGAGCAGGGGCTGTGGGTCGGGCATCTGGCGATCTGCATCGACATCACCGAACGCAAGCGCGTGCACGAAGCCCTGGCGGCGCGGGACGTGCTGCTCAAGAAGCTCAGCGCCCACGTTCCCGGCGGCATCTATCAGTTCAAGATGGAGTTCGACGGCCGCTTCAGCGTGATCTACGCCAGCGACGGGATCCGCGAGATCTACGAACTGGAGCCGGACGTGCTGCTGCTCAACGCCGAGGCGATCTTCACCCGCATCCACCCCCAGGACACCACGCGCGTGCGCTCATCGATCCGCGCCTCGGCCGACAACCTCAGCCCGTGGCGCGAGGAATACCGCGTGCAATTGCCCGAGCGCGGCCTGCGCTGGGTGCGCGGCGAAGCGACCCCGGAAGAGCTGCCGGGCGGCGGGGTGCTGTGGCACGGCTACATTTCCGACATTTCCGACCTCAAGCGGGTAGAAGAGGAACTGCGCGCCCTGTCGGTGACCGACGCCCTGACCGGCATCCACAACCGGCGCTACTTCCAGGAGCGGCTGACCACTGAGATGGCCCGGGTCGAGCGGGGCGGCGGGGAGCTGTCGGTGATCATGCTCGACATCGACCATTTCAAGCGGATCAACGACCAGTACGGGCATGCGGTGGGCGACAGGGTCCTGCAGGCCGTGTGCGAGCGCATCGGCCATCGCCTGCGGCGCACCGACGTGTTCTGCCGTCTGGGCGGCGAGGAGTTCATGGTGCTGTGCCCGGACATCGACGGCGACCACGCCTACATGCTGGCGGTGGAGCTGTGGCAGGGCCTGCGCAGTGCGCCGGTGGACGTGGTCGGCACGGTGACCGCCAGTTTCGGCATCGCCAGCTGGCGCCCGGGAGAGGGCGCCGACGCCTTGCTGCTGCGGGCAGACTCCGGGGTGTATGCGGCGAAGCAGGGCGGCCGCGACCGGGTGGAGCGGCAGACGAACTGAGCACCGATCCCTGGTAGGCGCGAGCCCGCTCGCGATGGCGTCACCCGTCCACCGCTGGCACACGGCTGTGCGGCGACCACGGATTCTGGCGTCGCCGATGTCCCGGTGGGAGCCAGCCCGCTGGCGATGGCGTCAGCCAAGGCACCGCCCGGCAGGCGCCCCCACAGAGAAAACGCTTAAAGAACCGACGCGGTCTGCGGCGCCTTCGGCTGGCGGTACAGGTCCAGCAGCACCTGGTCGAGCACCGACGAGGCGCCGAACGGGGCCTTGTCGTTGAGGATCGCCACCACCGCCCAGGTATTGCCGTTATTGTCGCGGCTGAAGCCGGCGATCGCCCGCACGGTGTTCAGGGTGCCGGTCTTGATGTGGGCCTCGCCGCGCATCGCGGTGTTCTTCAGGCGCTTGCGCATGGTGCCGTCGGTGCCGACGATCGGCATCGAGCTGATGTACTCGGCGGCATACGGGCTGTGCCACGCGGCCTGCAGCATGCTGGCCATCTCGCGGGCGCTGACGCGCTCGGCGCGGGACAGGCCGGAGCCGTTCTCCATCACCAGGTGCGGCGCGGTGATGCCTTTCTTCGCCAGCCACTGGCGCACCACGCGCTGGGCCGCCTTGGCGTCGTCGCCGTCGGCCTCGTTGCGAAAGCGCTGGCCCAGGCTCAGGAACAACTGCTGGGCCATGGTGTTGTTGCTGTACTTGTTGATGTCGCGGATGACTTCCGCCAGGTCCGGCGAGAAGGCACGGGCCAGCACCTTGGCGTTGCCCGGCGTCGCGCCCTGGCGATCCTTGCCCTGGATGCTGCCGCCCAGTTCCTTCCAGATCGCCCGCACGGCGCCGGCGGTGTAGGTGGCATGGTCGAGCAGCGACAGGTAGGTCTGCGAGCTGCAGCCTTCGCCCAACTGGCCGCCGACGGTCACGGTCACGCTGCCGTCGGCCTGAGGCACCGGGTTGTAGCGCACGCCGCCGGTGCATTGCTTGGAATTGAGCGCCTTGACCTGGTTGTCGATGCGGATGCTGGCGATCGGCGGCTCCACGGACACCAGCACCCGGCCGTCGTCATTGCGGGCCACGAAGCGCAGGGCCTTGAGGTTGACCAGCAGGGCGTCCGGCTTGACCAGGAACGGTTTGTTCTCGTCGTTGCCGTCGTCGTTGAATTCCGGCAATTGCGGCTGGACGAAGAAATTGCGATCCAGCACCAGGTCGCCGGTGATCTGGGTCACGCCGTTGGCGCGCAGGTCGCGCATCAGCAGCCAGAGTTTCTCCATGTTCAGCTTCGGATCGCCGCCGCCCTTGAGGTAGAGGTTGCCGTTGAGGATGCCGCCGCTCAGGTCGCCGTCGGTGTAGAACTCGGTCTTCCACTGGTGGTTGGGGCCGAGCATTTCCAGGGCCGCGTAGGTGGTCACCAGTTTCATGGTCGAGGCCGGGTTGACCGACACGTCGGCGTTGTACACGGTCGGGGTGCCGGGGCCTTCCAGCGGCACCATCACCAGCGACAGCGCACTGGGCGGCAGCTTGCTGGCCTTGAGGGCCTTTTCGACGTTGGGGGTCAGGGACGTGTTGATGGCGGCGGCGGAAACGGGCAGGGCCAGGGGCAGGAGAAGGCTGGCCAACAGCAGGGGACGCAACGATTTGATCATGTGAAATAAAACCCTACAGCCGAGGGGAAAAAAGAAGGAGGCATGGATGAAAAGGCCCCCGATGGTCATGAAAGTGTCGGCATTATGCCCCAAGGTGTAACAGCTTGTGCCTTTCGCAGGCGGGCCATTTCATGATTTTTTTACAGATGGCCGGGTGCTCGCGCCAGAGAGTCGGGCAATCGGCGCCTTAAACTGCTAAAGTGCCGCCCGTATTTACTCAAGAGGATTGTTCCAATGGCGACTAACCGTTCCCGGCGTCTGCGCAAAAAACTGTGCGTCGATGAATTTCAAGAGCTGGGATGCGAGCTGAACCTGGAGTTCAAAGAAGACCTGTCCGAAGAGGCCATTGATGCGTTCCTCGACGCTTTCCTCAAGGAAGGCATGGAAGCCAACGGTCTGGGCTACGTCGGCGGCGACGACTACGGTCTGATCTGCTCGATCAAGCGCGGTTCGGTCAGCGAAGAGCAGCGCGCCAAGGTTGAAGCCTGGCTGAAGGCCCGCTCGGAACTGACCAGCGTCGAAGTCAGCCCGCTGCTGGACGTGTGGTACCCGGAAAAGCCGATCAATCAGGCTTGATTCCATGAAAGACGGCGACCTGAGGGTCGCCGTTTTTTTATGCCCGTTCTTTCGCGCTCACGCCTTGCGGCCGTTGAGGATCAGCAGGGTCAGCACGCCGGCGACGATGCCCCAGAAGGCCGAACCGATGGAAAACAGCGTCAGCCCCGATGCCGTGACCATGAAGGTGATCAGCGCCGCTTCCCGTTCCTTGACCTCGCTCATGGCGATGCTCAGGCCGTTGATGATCGAGCCGAACAGCGCCAGCGCGGCGATCGACAGCACCAGTTCCTTGGGCAGCGCGGCGAACAGCGCCGCCAGCGTGGCGCCGAACACCCCGGCGATGCCGTAGAACACCCCGCACCACACCGCGGCGGTGTAGCGCTTGTTGCGGTCTTCATGGGCGTGGGGGCCGGTGCAGATCGCTGCGCTGATGGCCGCCAGGTTGATGCCGTGGGAGCCGAACGGCGCCAGCAGCAGCGACGCCACCCCGGTGGCGGTGATCAGCGGCGAGGCCGGCACGTTGTAGCCGTCGGCGCGCAGCACGGCGACGCCGGGCATGTTCTGCGAGGTCATGGCCACCACGAACAGCGGGATGCCGATGCTGATGGTGGCGGCGAGGGAGAAGTGCGGGGTGGTCCAGACCGGCGTCGCCACTTCCAGGCGGAAACCGCTGAAATCGAGCAGGCCCAGGACTCCCGACAGCGCGGTGCCCACCAGCAGCGCGGCCAGCACCGCATAGCGCGGCGACAGACGCTTGACCGCCAGATAGGTGAAGAACATCCCCAGCACCAGCCCGGTGCGGTGCTGCGCGGCGACGAAGATTTCGCTGCCGATCTTGAACAGGATCCCCGCCAGCAGCGCCGCCGCCAGCGACGCCGGGATCTTTTTCACCAGCCGCTCGAAACTGCCGGTCAGGCCGCAGACCGTCACCAGCACGGCGCAGGTGATGTAGGCGCCGATGGCCTCGCCGTAGCTGACGCCGCCCAGGCTTGTGATCAGCAGCGCCGCGCCCGGCGTGGACCAGGCGATGGTGATCGGTGTGCGGTAGCGCAGGGACAGGCCGATGGAGCACACCGCCATGCCGACGGAGATCGCCCAGATCCACGAGGAGATCTGCCCGCTGGTCAGGCCCGCCGCTTGCCCGGCCTGGAACATCAGCACCAGCGAACTGGTGTAGCCGGTCATCATCGCGATGAACCCGGCGACGATGGCCGAAGGGGAGGTGTCGGCCAGCGGGCGCAGCCGGGCGTGGGTGACGTCGTTCATGACGGCGGTGTTCCTTGTACTGATGAAGAGGCCCGCCATCGCCGGCAGGCTGGCGCCCACGGGGGACGGGGACAGGGGCGGGCGGCGGATTCTGCGAACAAGCCTAAACTCAAACGTAACGAAGCGTTGCGATACAGCCGAAGCCGCAAACAGCCGTACAGTCGTGTTGCCACCTTCCATTGTGTACAATCGCGCTGTTTTTTACGCGATACTTGCCAGCGACCCACTGCGCCGTATTACAGTTTCCGCTAATCCGCCGCCGTTCTCCCGACCCGAGTGCCCATGAACGATCAGTTGCAACCCCTCAAGAAACAACCGCGAGCAGGCAAAGCCGGCCGCAGCGGAACCCAGGACGACATCGTCTATGCGCATATCTTCGAGGCCATCCTCGAACAGCGCCTGGCGCCCGGCACCAAGTTGAGCGAAGAAGCGCTGGGGGAAATCTTCGGGGTCAGCCGCACCATCATCCGCCGCGCGCTGTCGCGCCTGGCCCATGAAGGCGTGGTGCTGTTGCGGCCGAACCGTGGCGCGGTGGTGGCCAGCCCGAGCGTCGAAGAGGCGCGGCAAGTGTTCCTGGCCCGTCGCCTGGTGGAGCGGGCGATCACCGAGCTCGCCGTGCAGCACGCGACCGCCGAGCAGATCGCCGAATTGCGCCAGATGGTCAACGACGAACGCGACAGCTTCTCCCGCGGCGACCGCGGCGCCGGCATCCGGCTGTCGGGCGAGTTCCACCTGAAACTGGCCGAAGCGGCGAAGAACGCGCCGTTGATCAGCTTCCAGCGCAGCCTGGTCTCGCAGACCTCGCTGATCATCGCCCAGTACGAAAGCGGCAACCGTTCCCACTGTTCCTACGACGAACACACCCAACTGATCGACGCCATCGAAAAGCGCGACGGCGAGCTGGCGGTGAACCTGATGATGCACCACATGGATCACATCGACAGCAAGCTCAACCTCGATGAGGAAAGCGCGTCGGACGACCTGCACGCGGTGTTCTCGCACCTGTTGCAGACCAAGAAGCCGGGGCGTCCTGCGGCCAAGCTCTGAGCCGCAAGCATCCTCAGCCCGCTGCGGTGCCCTGACTGACGCCATCGCCAGCAGGCTGGCTCCCACGGTGTCATGCAGTGGCGACAGATTCTGCAAACACCCCAACTCCTGTGGGTTCCAGCCTGTTGGCGATGGCTGCATGCACAATCCTGTGGGAGCTGGCTTGCCAGCGATGAGGCCCTGACCGGCAACAAAAATCCCCCGGACCGAAAAGGCCCGGGGGATTTTTTATGCCTCAACGACTCAGCGCTGATGCACCAGCGCACCGGCGGCGTAGGTCTGCGCCACAGTGCGGTCATCCCCCAGCGTCATCAGCACGAACAGCGTCTCGGCGATGTTGTTCGCCTGCTTCAGGCGATAGCCCAGCAGCGGCGTGGCGTTGTAGTCCAGCACCAGGAAGTCGGCGTCGGTGCCCGGCTGCAGGTTGCCGATCTTGTCTTCCAGGCGCAGCGCCCGGGCACCGCCGAGGGTGGCCAGGTACAGCGACTTGAACGGGCTCAGGCGGGCGCCTTGCAGCTGCATCACCTTGTAGGCTTCGTTCAGGGTCTGCAGCAGCGAGAAACTGGTGCCGCCGCCCACGTCCGTGCCCAGGCCGACGTTGAGCTTGTGCTTCTCGGCCATCGGCAGGTTGAACAGGCCGCTGCCGAGGAAGAAGTTCGAGGTCGGGCAGAACGAAATCGCCGAGCCGGTCTCCGCCAGCCGCGCGCATTCCTCGTCGCACAGGTGCACGCCGTGGGCGAACACCGAGCGCTCGCCGAGCAGCCGGTAGTGGTCGTAGACGTCCAGGTAGCCCTTGCGCTCCGGGAACAGTGCCTTGACCCACTCGATTTCCTTGAGGTTTTCGCTGATGTGGGTCTGCATGTACAGATCCGGGTATTCGGTGAGCAACTGGCCGGCGAGGGTGAGCTGTTCCGGGGTGCTGGTGGGGGCGAAGCGCGGGGTGACCGCGTAGTGCAGGCGGCCCTTGCCGTGCCAGCGCTCGATCAGCGCCTTGCTGTCCAGGTAGCTGGATTCGGCGGTGTCGGTCAGGTAGTCCGGCGCGTTGCGATCCATCATCACCTTGCCGGCGATCATGCGCAGGTCCAGCTTCTCGGCGGCCTCGAAGAATGAGTTCACCGACTGCGGGTGCACGCTGCCGAACACCAGCGCGGTGGTGGTGCCGTTACGCAGCAGTTCCTTGATGAAGATGTCGGCCACCTCGTCGGCGTGGGCCTTGTCGCCGAACTGGCTTTCGCATGGGAAGGTGTAGGTGTTCAGCCAGTCCAGCAGTTGCTCGCCGTAGGCGCCGACCATGCCGGTCTGCGGCAGGTGGATGTGGGTGTCGATGAAGCCCGGGGTGATCAGCGCGTCCTGGTAGTGGGTGATCTCGATGTCCGCCGCCAGGGTCGGCAGCAGTTCGCTGGCGTGGCCCAGGGCGCTGATCTTGCCGTCGTCGACCACCAGCAGGCCGTCCTCGAAGTATTCGTGGGAGGCTTCGATGCCGACCTCGGCGGGGTCGGCGATGCTGTGCAGGATGGCGGCGCGGTAGGCTTTGCGGGTCAAAGGCATGACGGTTCTCAATTTGAGGCTTTAAGGTGGGCGGCCTGGCTGCGGCGGGAAACCGGCAGCAGCTTGGCGATCGGTTCGGCGCCGGCGGTGTGCTGGCCGAAGTTGGCGTTGTAGGTGGCGATGATCTCGCCGGCGATGGAGATGGCGATTTCCGCAGGCAGCTTGCCTTTGACTTCGCCGATGCCCATCGGGCAGCGCATGCGTTGCACGACGCCGGCGTCGAAGCCGCGGTCACGCAGGCGGTGTTCGAACTTGGCGCGCTTGGTCTTGGAGCCGATCAGGCCGAAGTAGGCGAAGTCGTTGCGCTTGAGGATCGCGGCGGTGAGCTCCAGGTCCAGCTGATGGTTGTGGGTCATGACGATGCAGTAGCTGCCGGCGGGCAGGTCGTCGATTTCATCCACGGGCTCTTCGGCGACGATCTTGCGCACGCCGTGGGGGATCTGTCCGGGGAATTCCTCTTCCCGCGAATCGATCCAGCGCACCCGGCACGGCAGGCCGGCGAGCAGCGGCACCAGCGCCCGGCCGACATGGCCGGCGCCGAATACGGCGACCTGCGCCTGCACCTGGCCCATCGGCTCGAACAGCAGCACGGTGGCGCCGCCGCAGCACTGGCCGAGGCTGGCGCCGAGGCTGAAGCGCTCCAGGTGGGTGTCCTGCCGGCCGCTGGCGAGCATGTCGCGGGCGATCTGCATGGCCTTGTATTCCAGGTGCCCGCCGCCGATGGTGTCGAACGCCTGACGGGCGCTGACGACCATTTTCGAGCCGGCGTTGCGCGGCGTCGAGCCGAGCTCTTCGATGATGGTCACCAGCACGTAGGGCTCGCCCTGGTTCTGCAGGTCGGCGAGGGCGTCGATCCAGTTGTACATGTTCACCTCGACATCGTCGTTGTCTGTTCGGGCCTTATCGCTGGCAAGCCAGCTCCCACAGTGTTTGGTGGTGCTCACAGAATCCGGAATCTATCCGGACCTGTCGGAGCTGGCTCCACAGTGTTTGGTGGTGCTCACAGAATCCGGAATCTATCCGGCCCTGTCGGAGCTGGCTCCACAGTGTTTGGTGGTGCTCACAGAGTCCGGAATCTATCCGGACCTGTCGGAGCTGGCTCCCACAGTGTTTTGTGGTGTCCACAGAAACCGGATTCCACCCGGATCCTGTGGGAGCTGGCTTGCCAGCGATCGGCGCGCCTCGGTCTCAGAGCGGAGCCAGCTCGGTTTCGGCCTCGACCGCTTTCGCGACCTTCAGCCGGCGCATCTGCTCGCAGCCCCACAGCACCCGCTCCGGCGTCGCCGGGGCGTCGATCTTGGGCTGGTGCCTGTAGTCGCCGAGGCTCGCCACGGCATCCTTGATCGCGCACCAGGCCGCGATGCCGAGCATGAACGGCGGCTCGCCCACGGCCTTGGAATGGAACACGGTGTCTTCCGGGTTCTTGCGGTTCTCCACCAGCTTCACCCGCAGGTCCACTGGCATGTCCGCCACGGCCGGGATCTTGTAGCTGGCCGGGCCGTTGGTCATCAGCTTGCCCTTGTTGTTCCACACCAGCTCTTCGGTGGTCAGCCAACCCATGCCCTGGACGAAGCCGCCCTCGACCTGGCCGATGTCGATGGCCGGGTTCAGCGAGGCGCCGACGTCGTGGAGGATGTCGGTGCGCAGCATCTTGTACTCGCCGGTCAGGGTGTCGACGATCACCTCGCAGCACGCCGCGCCGAAGGCGAAGTAGTAGAACGGCCGGCCGCGGGCCTGGCTGCGGTCGTAGTAGATCTTCGGGGTCTTGTAGAACCCGGTGCTCGACAGCGACACCTGATTGAAATACGCCTGCTGGATCAGCGCCTCGAAGGTCAGGATGTGATCGCGGATGCGCACATGGCCGTTGTGGAACACCACGTCCTCTTCGCTGACCTTGTACTGGCGGGCGGCGAATTCGATCAGGCGTTTCTTGATGGTCTCGGCAGCGTTCTGCGCGGCCTTGCCGTTGAGGTCGGCGCCGCTGGAGGCGGCGGTCGGCGAGGTGTTCGGCACCTTGTCGGTGTTGGTCGCGGTGATCTGCACCCGGTCGATCTCGACCTGGAACACTTCGGCCACCACCTGGGCGACTTTGGTGTTCAGGCCCTGGCCCATTTCCGTGCCGCCGTGGTTCAGGTGGATGCTGCCGTCGGTGTAGACGTGCACCAAGGCCCCGGCCTGGTTGAGAAAACTGGCGGTGAAGGAAATGCCGAACTTCACCGGGGTCAGCGCCAGGCCTTTCTTCAGGATCGGGCTGTTGGCGTTGTAGCGGCGGATCGCTTCGCGGCGCTCGGCGTACTGGCTGCTCTCTTCCAGCTCGGCGGTCATTTCCTCGAGCATGTTGTGCTCGACCGTCTGGTAGTAGTGGGTGACGTTGCGCTCGGTCTTGCCGTAGTAGTTGGCTTTGCGCACCGCCAGCGGATCGAGGTTCAGGTGGCGGGCGATGGCGTCCATCACCTCTTCGATGGCGACCATCCCCTGCGGGCCGCCGAAGCCGCGGTAGGCGGTGTTCGAGGCTGTGTTGGTCTTGCAGCGGTGACCGTTGATGGTCGCGTCGCCCAGGTAGTACGAGTTGTCGGAGTGGAACATCGCCCGGTCGACGATGGACGCCGACAGGTCCGGTGAGCAACCGCAGTTGCCGGCCAGTTCCATGGCGATGCCGTGCAGGCGCCCGGTGCTGTCGAAGCCGACGTCGTACTCGACGTAGAAGGGGTGGCGCTTGCCGGTCATCAGCATGTCCTCGACCCGCGGCAGGCGCATCTTGGTCGGCTGGCCGGTGAGGTGCGCGACCACCGCGCACAGGCACGCGGGGCTGGCGGCCTGGGTTTCCTTGCCGCCGAAGCCGCCGCCCATGCGGCGCATGTCGACCACCACCTTGTTCATCGACACGTCCAGCACTTCGGCCACCAGCTTCTGCACTTCGGTGGGGTTCTGCGTGGAGCAGTAGACGATCATGCCGCCGTCTTCGGTGGGCATCACCGAGGAAATCTGCGTCTCCAGGTAGAAATGCTCCTGGCCGCCGATGTGCAAGGTGCCCTGGATGCGGTGTTCGGCGGTGGCCAGCGCGTTGGCCGAGTCGCCGCGTTGGTGGGTGTGGCTGTCCAGGACGAAGTGGCGTTTGCGCAGGGCTTCGACCACGTCCAGCACAGGCTCCAGGTCTTCGTATTCGACGATCGCGGCCATGGCGGCCTTGCGAGCGGTCTCAAGGTCCCGGGCGGCCACGGCCAGCACCGGCTGACCGACGAACTGCACGTCATCGATGGCCAGCAGCGGGTCGCCCGGCAGCAGCGGGCCGATGTCCTTCAGGCCCGGCACGTCCTCGTGGGTGATGGCGATGCGCACGCCTTCGAAGGCGTAGCAGGGGCTGGTGTCGATGCGCAGGATCTTCGCGTGGGCGCGGTCCGACAGCCGCGCGTAGACGTGAAGCTGGTTGGGGAATTCCAGGCGGTCGTCGATGTACTGCGCTTCACCGGACACATGCTTGGCGGCGCTGTCGTGCTTGACGCTGCGGCCGACACCGGTGGTCAGGTCCTGGGCGAACAGTTGCGCCAGCTCGGCCTGGGACTTCTCTGCGGCGTGATGGTTAGACATAAGCGGTCACCCGGGTCTCGATGTGCGGTGTTTGCAGTTCGATGAAGTACTTGCGCAGCAGGTTCTGCGCGCTGAGCAGGCGGTATTCCTTGCTGGCGCGAAAGTCCGAGAGCGGCGTGAAGTCATCGGCCAGGGCGGCGCAGGCGCGTTCGACCACGGCGTTGCCGAACGGCTGGCCCAAAAGGACGGCTTCGCAGTGGGTGGCGCGTTTGGGGATCGCGGCCATGCCGCCGAAGGCGACGCGGGCGTCGGCGATCACGCCGTTGTCGATGCGCAGATTGAACGCGGCGCAGACGGCGGAGATGTCGTCGTCCAGGCGCTTGGACACCTTGTACGCACGGAAAAGCTGCTCGGCGCTGGCGCGGGGCACGATGATCTTCTCGATGAATTCGCTTTCCTGGCGGGCGGTCACCCGGTAATCGATGAAGTAATCCTCCAGGGCCAGGGTGCGCCGGGTGTCGCCCTTGCACAGCACGATCTGCGCGCCGAGGGCGATCAGCAGGGGCGGGGAGTCGCCGATCGGCGAGGCGTTGCCGATGTTGCCGCCCAGGGTGCCCTGGTTGCGGATCTGCAGGGAGGCGAAGCGGTGCAGCAGTTCGCCGAAGTCCGGGTATTCGGCGTTCAGGGCGTCGTAGCAGTCGGAGAGGGCGGCGGCCGCGCCGATCTCCAGGCGGTCGTCGAAGCGCTCGATGCGCTTCATTTCGGCGACATTGCCCACGTAGATCATCACCGGCAGCGGCCGGTGGAACTGGGTGACCTCCAGCGCCAGGTCAGTGCCGCCGGCCAGCAGGCGGGCCTGTGGATAAGCGTCGTAGAGGTCGGCCAGGTCGGCGACGGTCAGCGGCACCAGGCAACGCTTGTCGCCGCTGTTGAGTTCGCCGATGTCGGTGGGGGCGATGGCCTTGAGGCGGGCGATGGTCTCGGTTTCGCGGGCGTCGAACTGGTCCGCCTGCTTGCCGCAGCACGACTGCTCGGCGGCGGCCAGGATCGGCCGGTAGCCGGTGCAGCGGCAGAGGTTGCCGGCCAGCGCTTCGTGGGCCTTGTGGGTGTCCGGCGCGTCGCTGTTCTTTTGCAGGGCGAACAGCGACATCACGAAACCGGGGGTGCAGAAGCCGCACTGCGAACCGTGGCACTCGACCATGGCCTTCTGCACGCTGTGCAGTTCGCCCTTGTGCTTGAGGTCTTCGACGCTGATCAACTGCTTGCCGTGCAGGGACGAAACGAACGTCAGGCACGAGTTGAGGCTGCGGTAGCGGATGCGTTCGCGGCCATCGTCATCCGTCTGCAGTTCGCCGACCACCACGGTGCACGCGCCGCAGTCGCCGCTGGCGCAGCCTTCTTTGGTGCCGGTCTTGCCCACGTGTTCGCGCAGGTAGTTGAGCACCGTCAGGTTCGGGTCCAGGGCGTGCTCGCTTCGGAGTTCCTGGTTGAGTAAAAACTGGATCACGGATGGCCTCGCAGACTCATTATTGTTGTTGACCGATGGGAACCGAATTTAGCAGGTCTGACTTTTCGGTCAATGGTTTTCTGACTTAAAGGTCAGGAAAACTGCTTTTGTCGATCGGCAACGTGTCTCTTCAGTATTGACCCTTGCCGGGATACCCGCTTTTTTGCGGGATTCGTGCCAAAAACCGCCGAGTGGGCACTCCGCCACACCCCCTCAATTGCGCTACACTGCGCCGCTTGTGCAGATCGAAGAGTTTGAAGGACAACCATGACGTTCAAGGCGCCGGACAGCCTCGCCGAGCAAATCGCTCACCACCTCGCCGAACGGATCATCCGCGGCGAAATGAAGCCGGGAGAGCGCATCCAGGAACAGAAGGTCACGCAGGCGCTCAACGTCAGCCGCGGTTCGGTCCGCGAAGCCTTGCTGATCCTCGAACGCCGCCACCTGATCGCGATCCTGCCGCGCCGCGGCGCCCACGTGACCGAGCTGACCGCGCACAAGGTGCGCAGCCTGTGCACGCTGATGAGCGAGCTGTACATCCTGCTCGGCAACTCGGTGGCCAACGGCTGGCAGGTGCAGGCCGACATGGCGCCGTTCGTGCAGATCCAGCAGCGCCTGGCCGCCAGCTACGCGCGCCAGGACATCCGCTCCTTCGTCGACGACAGCTTCAGCGTGATGCGCGCCGCCTACCCGTTCGCCGACAACCCGTACCTGCAGGAAACCGTCGAGAACCTGCAGCCGGCCATGAGCCGCGCCTACTTCCTGGCGCTGGAGCAGCGCAAGGCCGAGATGAGCGAGTTCCTCGAACTGTTCGAACGCCTGCTGGCCGCGGTGCTCGCCCGTGACCTGCCGCAGATCCGCATCGTGCTGACGGCGTACGCCCAGCGCAGCTGCGATCTGGTGGTGTCTGCCCTGACGGCGGCCTGACCTTGCGGCTCAAGTGCATCAAGCTGGCGGGGTTCAAGTCCTTCGTCGATCCGACCACGGTCAACTTCCCCAGCAACATGGCGGCGGTGGTCGGGCCGAACGGCTGCGGCAAGTCGAACATCATCGACGCCGTGCGCTGGGTCATGGGCGAGAGCTCGGCCAAGAACCTGCGCGGCGAGTCGATGACCGACGTCATCTTCAACGGTTCGACCAGCCGCAAGCCGGTGAGCCAGGCCAGCATCGAACTGGTGTTCGACAACGCCGACGGCACGCTGGTCGGCGAGTACGCGGCCTACGCCGAGATCTCGATCCGCCGCAAAGTCACCCGCGACAGCCAGAACAGCTATTACCTCAACGGCGCCAAGTGCCGCCGCAAGGACATCACCGACATTTTCCTCGGCACCGGCCTCGGCCCGCGCAGCTACTCGATCATCGAGCAGGGGATGATCTCCAAGCTGATCGAGGCCAAGCCGGAAGACCTGCGCAACTTCATCGAAGAGGCGGCGGGGATCTCCAAGTACAAGGAGCGCCGGCGCGAGACGGAAAACCGCATCCGCCGCACCCACGAGAACCTCGCCCGCCTGACCGACCTGCGCGAAGAGCTCGAGCGCCAGCTCGAACGCCTGCACCGCCAGGCCCAGTCCGCCGAGAAGTATCAGGAATACAAGGCCGAAGAGCGTCAGCTCAAGGCGCAACTGTCGGCCCTGCGCTGGCAGGACCTGAACGATCAGGTCGGCCAGCGCGAATCGGTGATCGGCAGCCAGGAAGTCAGCTTCGAGGCGCTGGTCGCCGAGCAGCGCAACGCCGATGCGGCCATCGAACGCCTGCGCGACGGTCACCATGACCTGTCCGAGCGCTTCAATCTGGTGCAGGGGCGCTTCTATTCGGTCGGCGGCGACATCGCCCGGGTCGAGCAGAGCATCCAGCACGGCCAGCAGCGCCTGCGCCAGTTGCAGGACGACCTGAAAGAGGCCGAGCGCGCAAGGCTTGAAACCGAATCGCACCTGGGCCACGACCGCACGCTGCTGCTGACCCTGGCCGAAGAGCTGGACATGCTCACCCCCGAGCAGGAAGTCACCAGCGCCGCCGCCGAGGAATCCGCCGCGGCCCTGGAAGAAGCCGAGCTGACCATGCACGGCTGGCAGGAGCAGTGGGACACCTTCAACCTGGCGTCCGCCGAGCCCCGGCGTCAGGCCGAGGTGCAGCAGGCGCGGATCCAGCAGCTCGAAACCAGCCTGGAACGTCTGGCCGACCGTCAGAAGCGTCTTGGCGAGGAGCGGGCGCTGCTGTCGGCCGATCCGGAAGACGCGGCGATCATGGAATTGAGCGAGCAGCTCGCCGAATCCGAAGCGACCCTCGAGGATCTGCAGACCAGCGAAGAGGCGCAGGTCGAGAAGCTCGAACAGCTGCGCCAGGACCTGCAACAGGCGTTGACCGCCCAGCAGCAGGCCCAGGGCGACCTGCAACGGCTCAACGGCCGTCTGGCGTCGCTGGAGGCCTTGCAGCAGGCGGCGCTCGATCCGGGCACCGGCACCGCCGAGTGGCTGCGCGAGCACCACTTGGCCGAGCGTCCGCGTCTGGCCGAAGGGCTGAAGGTGGAAGCCGGTTGGGAGCTGGCGGTGGAAACCGTGCTTGGCGCCGACCTGCAAGCGGTGCTGGTGGATGATTTCGCCGGTTTGGACCTGTCCGGGTTCGAGCAGGGCGACCTGCGGCTGCTCACCCTGGCCGGCGACGGCGCGCGGATGCCGGGCAGCCTGCTGGACAAGGTCGAGGCGCAGGCCGATCTGTCGCCGTGGCTGGGCCAGGTCAAGCCGGTGGACAGCCTGGAGCAGGCCCTGGCCCTGCGCGCTCAGTTGGGCGCCGGGCAAAGCGCGATCAGCCGCGACGGCTACTGGGTCGGTCGGCATTTCCTGCGGGTGCGCCGTGCCAGCGAGGCCGAAAGTGGCGTGTTGGCGCGGGGGCAGGAAATCGACAACCTGCAGCTCGAACGCGAAGAGCGCGAAGCCACGGTCGAGGCCATGGAAACCCGCCTGCAGAACCTGCGTGCGCAACAGCGCCAGCAGGAGAACGGCCGCGAGCATCTGCGCCGGCTGCTGCAGGACGAGGCCCGTCAGCAAGGCGAGCTCAAGGCTCAGCTATCCGCCGGCAAGGCCAAGATCGAACAATTGACCCTGCGCCGCACCCGCCTGGACGAAGAGCTGATCGAGCTCGACGAGCAGCGGGCGCTGGAGCACGAACACATCGGCGAATCGCGGATGCAGCTGCAGGACGCCCTCGATGCCATGGCCCTGGACACCGAGCAGCGCGAACTGCTGCTGGCCCAGCGCGACAGCCTGCGCGAGCGGCTCGACCGGGTGCGCCAGGAGGCCCGCCAGCACAAGGATCACGCCCATCAACTGGCGGTGCGCCTGGGGTCGTTGCGCGCCCAGCATGATTCCACCCGGCAGGCGCTGGAGCGTCTGGAGATGCAGGCCGAGCGCCTCACGGAAAAGCGTGAGCAGTTGAACCTGAACCTGGAGGAGGGCGAGGCGCCGCTGGAAGAGCTGCGCCTCAAGCTGGAAGAGTTGCTCGAAAAGCGCATGAGCGTCGACGAAGAGCTCAAGACCGCCCAGATCGCCCTGGAAGACGCCGACCGCGAACTGCGCGACGCGGAAAAGCGCCGCACCCAGGCCGAGCAGCAATCGCACCTGATCCGCGGCCAGCTCGAACAGCAGCGCATGGAATGGCAAGCCCTGACCGTGCGCCGCACGGCCCTGCAGGACCAACTGCTGGCCGACGGCTACGACCTGCACGGCGTGCTCAATACCCTGAGCGCCGAAGCCAACGAGAAGGACGCCGAAGAGGAACTGGAACGCATCGCCGCGCGCATTCAGCGCCTGGGTGCGATCAACCTCGCGGCGATCGACGAATATCAGCAACAATCCGAGCGTAAACGTTATCTGGATGCCCAGGACGCCGATCTGGTGGAAGCGCTGGAGACCCTGGAAAACGTCATCCGCAAGATCGACAAGGAGACCCGCAACCGCTTCAAGGATACCTTTGATCAGATCAACGGCGGTTTGCAGGCCCTTTTCCCGAAAGTTTTCGGTGGCGGCAGCGCGTATTTGGAACTGACGGGCGAAGATCTACTCGATACAGGGGTGACGATCATGGCGCGGCCGCCAGGAAAGAAGAACAGCACCATCCATTTGCTCTCCGGCGGCGAAAAGGCCCTGACCGCGTTGGCACTGGTCTTTGCGATCTTCAAGTTGAATCCGGCGCCGTTCTGCATGCTCGATGAAGTTGACGCGCCACTGGATGACGCTAACGTTGGACGCTACGCACGATTGGTCAAAGAGATGTCGCAGACGGTGCAGTTCATCTATATCACCCACAACAAGATCGCCATGGAAATGGCCGATCAGCTGATGGGGGTGACGATGCACGAGCCCGGTTGCTCGCGGTTGGTGGCGGTGGATGTCGAGGAGGCGATGGCGATGGTGGATGCCTGAGCCGGTGGGTTGTCGGAAAGGTGTTTTCGGTCTGTAGGACTTCATAACCGGTTCCGACTTGCTGGCCAATCGACATAAACGCGCAAGCCAATGTGACAGACGGTGTAAAGTTGCCTTTGGTCGTGCTAGTTTAATGTCAATTTTTCGTATACGTGGGCAAAACGCCTGTCAGAACATAGAGTTGGCGCCACGTTTTAAAGCGGTTTGCACAATGTAAACCCCTTATTTTTCAGCATTTTTCATAGAGGCACGGGATTACATGGAAATCGGTCTGCGCGAGTGGCTGATCGTCATCGGCATCATTGTGATAGCCGGTATTCTTTTCGATGGCTGGCGCCGCATGCGCGGCGGCAAGGGAAAACTGAAATTCCGTCTTGACCGCAATCTGTCCAACCTGCCGGACGAGGACAGCAATGCCGAGTTGCTGGGCCCGGCCCGCGTGCTGGAAACCCACAAGGAACCGCAGCTGGACGAGCATGATTTGCCGTCGGTGAGCATGCCCGCCCGTGAGCCGCGCGAGCCGCGTGAGTCCGGCTCCAAGCGCAGCAAGCGCGGCAGCAACAGCCCGGCCCAGGGCGACCTCGACCTGGACGTGGACGCCGGCCCGAGCTTCAGCAGCCGTGACGACGACTTCATCGCCGACACCAAGCCGTCGCCGGCGGTGGGCGACAAGGATCAGCCGCAGGCCGAGGAAGTGCTGGTGATCAGCGTGATCTGCCGCGACCCGGCCGGCTTCAAGGGCCCTGCGCTGTTGCAGAACATCCTGGAAAGCGGCCTGCGCTTCGGCGAGATGGACATCTTCCACCGCCACGAAAGCATGGCCGGCAACGGCGAAGTGCTGTTCTCCATGGCCAACGCGGTCAAGCCGGGCATCTTCGATCTGGACGACATCGACCATTTCAGCACCCCGGCCGTGAGCTTCTTCCTCGGCCTGCCGGGCCCGCGTCATCCGAAACAGGCCTTCGACGTGATGGTGGCCGCCGCCCGCAAGCTGTCCCAGGAACTGAACGGCGAGCTCAAAGATGACCAGCGCAGCGTCCTGACCGCGCAGACCATCGAGCACTACCGTCAGCGCATCGTCGAGTTCGAACGTCGCGCCCTGACCCAGAAACGTTGATCCAAAAGGTTGCCCTGCGATGCACCGGGCAATCGGCAAAACAGATTGAGCAGCTTCGGCTGCTCTTTTGCTTTATGAGAGAACACCCATGACTGCCGTCGAAACCCGCATTCTAGAGCTGCGCGCCGAGCTCGATCAGCACAACTACCGTTACCACGTCCTCGACGAGCCGAGCATTCCGGACGCCGAGTACGACCGGCTGTTCCACGAGCTCAAGGCCCTGGAAGCGGCCCACCCGGAACTGGTCACCCGCGACTCGCCGACCCAGCGCGTCGGCAGCGTGGCGCTGACGGCATTCACCCAGGTGCGCCATGAAGTGCCGATGCTCAGCCTCGGCAACGCCTTCGAAGAGACCGACATGCGCGAGTTCGACCGACGGGTGACCGAAGGCCTGGACCTGCCGGCCGGCGACCTGTTCGGCGGCGGTGCGGCGGTGGAGTACAGCTGCGAGCCGAAGCTCGACGGCCTGGCCGTCAGCCTGCTGTACCAGGACGGCCTGCTGGTGCGCGGCGCCACCCGTGGCGACGGCACCACCGGCGAAGACATCAGCGTCAACGTGCGCACCGTGCGCAACATCCCGCTGAAGCTGCACGGCAGCGGCTGGCCGGCGACCCTGGAAGTGCGCGGCGAAGTGTTCATGTCCAAGGCCGGTTTCGAGCGCCTCAACGAGTCTCAGCTGGAGAGCGGCGGCAAGACCTTCGCCAACCCGCGCAACGCCGCCGCCGGCAGCCTGCGTCAGCTCGACTCGAAGATCACCGCCAACCGCCCGCTGGAATTCTGCTGCTACGGCATCGGCCAGGTGTCCCACGACATCGCCGACACCCACATCGGCAATCTCAAGCAGCTCCAGGCCTGGGGCATGCCGATCAGCCACGAGCTGAAACTGGCCAAGGGCATCGACCAGTGCCTGGACTACTACCGCGACATCGGCGAGCGGCGCAACGGGCTGGCCTACGAGATCGACGGCGTGGTGTTCAAGGTCAACAGCATCGCCGACCAACGCGAGCTGGGTTTCCGCGCACGGGAGCCGCGCTGGGCCATCGCACACAAGTTTCCGGCCATGGAAGAGCTCACCGAACTGCTCGACGTGGAATTCCAGGTCGGCCGCACCGGCGCCGTCACGCCGGTGGCGCGCCTCAAACCGGTCAAGGTCGCCGGCGTCACCGTGGCCAACGCCACGCTGCACAACATGGACGAAGTGGCGCGCCTGGGCCTGATGATCGGCGACACCGTGATCATCCGCCGCGCCGGCGACGTGATCCCGCAGGTGGTGCAGGTCGTCGCCGAGCGCCGGCCCCACGATGCGCGTCCGGTGCAGATCCCCGAGAACTGTCCGGTCTGCGGCTCCCATGTCGAGCGCACGCAACTGGTCAAGCGCAGCAAGGGCCGCGAAACCGTCAGCGAGGGCGCGGTGTACCGCTGCGTCGGCCGTCTGGCCTGCGGGGCGCAGCTCAAGCAGGCGATCATCCACTTCGTGTCCCGTCGGGCCATGGACATCGAAGGGCTGGGCGACAAGAGCGTCGAGCAGTTGGTGGATGAAGGGCTGGTGAATTCGCCGGCCGATCTCTACGCGCTCAAGTTCGACGACATCGTCGATCTGGAAGGCTTCGCCGAGGTGTCGAGCAACAAGCTGCTGGCCGCCATCGACGACAGCAAGAAGCCGGGGCTGGCGCGCTTCATCTATGCGCTCGGCATCCCTGACGTCGGCGAGGAGACGGCCAAGGTGCTGGCGCGTTCGCTGGGTTCCCTTGAGCGCGTGCAGCAGGCCTTGCCGCAGGTGCTGACCTACCTGCCGGACATCGGCCTGGAGGTGGCGCACGAAATCCACAGCTTCTTCGAAGACGACCACAACCGTCAGGTGATCGGCGAACTGCTGGGCCATGGCCTGCAGATTCAGGACCAAGGCGAGCTGGGGGCGGAATTCGCCGCCAGCACCACGCTGGGCGGTTTGCTCGACAAACTGCACATTCCGTCGGTCGGCCCGGGCGGAGCGCAGAAGCTGGCGGACAAGTTCGGTTCGCTCGAAGGGGTGATGAACGCCGACTGGCTGGACATGCGTCAGGCATTGCCGGAGAAGCAGGCCAATTCGGTTCGCGAGTTCTTCGCGTTGCCCGAGCACCGTCAGCTGGCCGAGTCCGCCGAGCGACAATTGCGCGATTTCGGCATGCACTGGCAGAGCGAAAAGAAAGTCGTCGAAGGCCTGCCGCTGGCCGGCCAGACCTGGGTGCTGACCGGCACGCTGGAGCTGATGAGCCGCGACATCGCCAAGGAAAAGCTCGAAAGCCTCGGCGCCAAGGTGGCCGGCTCCGTGTCGGCCAAGACCCACTGCGTGGTCGCCGGCCCCGGCGCAGGCTCGAAGCTGATCAAGGCTAATGAGCTGGGGCTCAAGGTGCTGGACGAAGAGGCGTTCGTGGCGTTCCTGAAGGGGCACGGTATCGCTGTTTGATCGAATGCCCTGCGGGAACGGTCAAGGCGCCGCAATGATCTAGTCTTGGCTAACCCCAGGGAGAGATCGCCATGTATCGCTTTTTCGAGCAGCTCGGTTCCCGCCTCATCGCGCCGTTCGCGGGCGAACCTTCGCGCAGCAGCAAAGTCTGGCCGTGCCGTTGCGGCCAGTCGCTGTTCTTCCGCAACAGCCAATGTCTGGCCTGCAATGCGGTGCTCGGCTACCAGCCGGGCCGGGCGCTGCTGACCTCGCTGCAGCCGGGGCCGGAGCAGGGCACCTGGACGCTGGATGCGGCCCCGGACGCCGGCCTGTTCCGCCGCTGCGCCAACCTCGACACGCCCGCCGCCTGCAACTGGCTGCTGCCGGCCATCGGCGATGATGTCCTTTGCGCTGCCTGCCGGCTCAACCGCACCGTTCCGGACTTGTCCGATGCGCAGAACCCCGAGCGCTGGCGCAAGGTGGAGATCGCCAAACGACGGCTGGTGGCGCAACTGATCAGCCTCGGCCTGCCGGTGATCCCCAAGTCCGTGAATGAGGACACCGGCCTGGCCTTCGACTTCATCGGCATCGACCGCGAGGGCAACGCGCCCGTCACCGGCCATGCCAACGGCCTGATCACCCTCGACATCAAAGAAGCCGACGACGCCCACCGCGAGCAGGTGCGGGCGGCGATGCACGAACCCTACCGCACGCTGCTCGGGCACTTCCGTCATGAGGTCGGGCACTATTACTGGGATCGGCTGATCGCCGACGGGCCCTGGCTGGGGGCGTTCCGTAACCTGTTCGGCGACGAGCGGGCCAGCTACGCCGAAGCATTGGAGCGGCACTATCGGGAAGGCGCCCCGGCGGACTGGCAGCAGAGCCACGTCAGCGCCTACGCCACCATGCACCCTTGGGAAGACTGGGCGGAAACCTGGGCGCACTACCTGCACATGATGGATGCCGTCGACACCGCGCTGGGCTTCGGCATGAGTGCGCGGGAGGTGGAGCTGGACTATCCGCCGTTCCCGGCCAGCGTGCTGTATGACCCGGAGCATCCCGAAGGGCCGGCGTTCCTTTCGTTCGTCAACGCCTGGATCGAGCTGGCGGGGATGCTCAACGAACTGTCGCGCAGCATGGGCCAACCGGATTTCTATCCCTTCGCGCTGCCGGCGGCGGTCATCGCCAAGCTGCATTTCATCCACCTGGTGACCCAGCAGGCGGGCGGCAGGGCGGACGAAGTGCTTCAGGCGCAATAGCAAGTGCTTGAACCTCTTCATGTTTTTATTCTGCAACCAGCGGTTGTAACTTCGCCTCAGATAGGTACAATGGCGCGGCTCGCCGACAGGTGAGCGTCGTTATGGTGACCCTATCGGTCCCCCCGCAACGATTACCCGTGAACCTGGTCAGAGCCGGAAGGCAGCAGCCACAGCGGGAACATTGTGTGCCGGGGTGTGGCTGGTAGGGTTGCCACCTTAACGAACACCGAACGCGTCAACACCGAACTGCATGGGTTTCGCCCACTGCGGTTTTTTTGTGTCTGCGATTTGCCTGTTTGGCCTCGATCCTTTGCGCAGGCGGGCCTGCCCGCGGTGGCGCCATCGTGGCGTTAATATTTCCAATCAGGTTCCCGTGCCTGCGTCGAGGACGGGGGTGGCATACTCCAGCACCTGTCATCGAGAAAGTGGAGCGGACGAAATGGATGACTTGATCCGAGAAAGGATCCGCGACTGGCAGTTCAGGCGCCTGGAGATCAAGGAGCGGATGCAGTCGCACCCCGAGGAGACGCTGGAGCTGGCGCAGGTGCTGGACCTGATGGATGAAGAGCATGCCGCGATCCTCAGCGGCGCGGCCGGCCATGAAGCGGACGCCGGCGTCGCAGCCGACGAGGCGCCGCAGCCGGCTGCCGGTGCGTTCAGCCTGCAACTGCATGTGGCTGCGCACAGCGGCGAGGACTTGAGCCGCCTGCTCGACCTGGCCGTCCACGAGCTGCAGAAGCGCATCCAGGCCAACGAGGCACCGGGAGGCTGCCCCGGCAACATGTCGGGCACCCTCGGCGACTATCGTTTCGAGCTTCACCTCAACGACGGGGTCGCCGATGAATGACCCTGTGACCCGTTTTCTGCCGGCGACGAGGGCGTATGCACCCGGAACACGTTGATCTGTCCAGCCCCGTGTACTTGCCGGTCACCGATGACACCTGCACAGGGCTGCTGCAGGCGGACGGCGCCACCCTGCTCGGCACCCTGACGGATCCGGAGCTGGCGGCGGTGCTGGTCATCCAGAACCTGGCGCAAGCGGCGCAGCAGGCGCTGACCGCCAGTGCGGCGGAAGCGGTGCTGACCAGGCTGATCGCCTGGTCCGTCGAGGCGCGGCCCGGTGGCGGGGCGGGCTTGCTGGCGGAGGCGCAACGGCTGTTCGACCCGCGCAAGCTGTACTTCGGCCTGAACGTCATCAAAGGCTTGGGACTGCGCCTCCTGCCGGCCGACGAGGTGGCGGCGAAGCGTTACCTGCTGCCCGACGGCCAATGGGATACCGGATTCAAGATCCGCCATTTCACCGCCAACAATCCGTTCAGCCAGCAGATGGTGACGCCCCGGCACCGCGAGCGCTGGCTGAGCCCTGCGCAAGACAAGCTGATTCGAACCTTCCGCGCCAACCTGGACGAAGACCTGCACGTGCAGGGCTACGCCGGCATCGGCAAAAGCCACGTGCTGGGCGCCCTGATGGAGTGCCTGCGGCCGGGCGCCACGCTGGTGCTGGCGCGCACCGCCGAAAAGCTGGCGACCCTGCGCGAGCGGGCTGGCCAGGGGCGGATGGGCAGCGCGTGCGCCACCTTCGAGGGGTTTGCGCGCAACCTGTTGCACGAGCCGGTTTCCCGATCGGCGGGTAAGCGCTCGGCAGGGCCGGGCCGGCAAGCGCTGTGCGAAGCGTTGAACATCCTCGGTTTTCAGGCCCGTGACGTTCAGGCGACTCTGGATCTTTGCCTCAAGGTGGTTGAAACCTACTGCGGCTCACGGGATCGCAGCCTGTCGAGCAGGCATTTCCCCGTGTTCAGGACGCCGTTGACCGGTCTGGAGGCCAACGTGCTGCTCGAGTATTCGAGTCGGCTGTGGGGCTATCTGCAGGCCGATCCGGCGTGGGCCGGCCAGACCGGCTTCGAGGCGCTGCTGCTGATCAAGCGGGCGAGCCTCGCAGGCTGCCGGGTGCCCGACCGTTACACGCATGTGCTGATCGACGAAAGCCAGGACGTTCCAGCCTCCCTGCTGCAGATGCTGGAGCGGGGCCGGCAGGTGCTGATCACTTTGGGGGATGAGTACCAGCACGCCAGCCGCGACATCGTCAAAAGAAAGCGTGAAGTGCGCCGCAGTGACATCAACTGCTCCGTGCGTTCTGGCCGCAGCGTCGAGCGCCTGGTCAACCCGTTGATCTTGCTGCACTCGCAAAAGAGCAAGGTGCCCTTTGAAGGCGCCCGCGACGCCGATGTCGGCATCGAGCATTACCCGCAAGGCTTTGTGCCGCCTGAAGGCTGCGTAGTGTTGACGGCCTCCCGCTGGGACACCATGAAGTGGGCCCTGGAGCTGCTCGACGCCAACTGCCCGTTCAGCTTTGCGGACGCGGCGGCGCAGGCGGGCTTCATGACGTCGGCCATCGAGCTGTTCAGGTCGGAGCGCTACGGCGGCGGATTGCGCGAAGGCGCGCTGCATCCGGCGTTCAGCGATCTGCCCGACTGGCGGCAGGTGCGTGAGGCCAACCGGTTCGACGGGTCGTTCCTGTGGGTCGAGGCCAGACTGGAAAAGGGCCTGACGGTAGCCGACCTGAACCGCATTCACCTGATGGCCGGCATCCCGGGCAAGCGCTGCCTGCTGATGCGGGCGGAGGAGGCGGGTGGCATGGAGTTCGACCGGGTTCTGCTGACGCCCGAGCTGCTCACCACCGAGCCATTCAGGGACGCCGACGAATTCGACCACCGGATCTGCGCCGTGTACATCGCCGTGTCCCGCGCCAGGCAGCAGCTTTACCTGCCGTTCGATGCCGTCGAATGGGTCGAGTACCACAAGGACCGGCCGTTCCGGGAGCGGCAGGGTTACTGACCGGGACCGCCACAAGGCCCCTGTGGGAGCCTGTTGGCGATGGCGATGGCGGTGGGTCAGGCGCCGGCGATGTCGGCCGTGATGGCCCAATCGCTGGCAAGCCAGCTCCCACAGGTTTTTGTGGCGTACCTAGATCCTGCAAACACCCGGGATACCTGTGGGAGCCAGCCTGCTGGCGATGGCGGCGGGGCAGGCACTGGTGATGCCGGATGTGCCGGCCTCATCGCTTGCAGGCAAGCTCCTACAGGTTTGCGGTGGCCGCTGATCTGGCTTTCATAGGGTCATTTGGAGCTTTCGGGCGTGCCGGTGTAGAGCCGGATGATGTCATCGATCTCCCCCGACATTTTCATCCTCAGCAGCGTGCGCAGGATCCGCTGCGCCGGCACCTGCGGATCGTTCCTCACGTAGCAGCCGACATGCTGCTCCTGCAGCACCGCCACCCCTTGCAGTTGCTGCCCCGGCAGCAGGCGTTGGTTGAACCAGTCCAGGGTCCATTGATTGCTCACGGCGTAGCGGTAGCGCCCGGCGATGAGCTTCTCCAGCACCTGTTCCTGGTTGCGTGCGTCTTCGCGTTGCAGGCGGCCGCTGTCGAACAGCGGTTGCAGGGTGGGGTAGGCGTAACCCAGCACCGTGCCGACGGGTTGGTGCGCAAGGTCAGCGGGGTCGATGCCGGTGGGCGGGCCCTGAAGGCTGATCAGCAGGTCGCGCTGGAACAGCAGCGGCACGCTCCAGAGGTAGTCGCCGGACTGGTTGGGCAGCCAGGACTGCGCGGCATAGCAGCGCACGTCGACCTCGCCGTGCTCCATGGCGTTCTGCACCCGGGTGCGGGGTAGCACATGAAATTGCGCCGGCACGCCGACCTGGGTCGCGAGGCTGAGCATCATGTCGTACAGGATGCCCTGGGTCGGGCGGCCGCGTTCGAACTGCACCATCGGCATCGCCCAGCTGTCGGCGACGACGAAGCGCAGCGGCGCGTCCGACGCCGCCACATTCAGGCTGATCCCCAGCATTGTCCCCAAGGCCCACCGCATAAACGCTCCGGCAATTCCCGATCCCGAACCGATAAACGCCTCTGAGCATGCAGCTTAGCCAGATTAGGCGAGGACACCGGATGCAATTTTGCCCTTGCTCCGCTAGCATTAGCCGCTTCTGCTTCCTTTGCCGCGACGGTTTTCGATGAGTTATCAGGTTCTTGCACGTAAATGGCGTCCGCGCTCGTTCCGCGAAATGGTCGGCCAGACCCATGTGCTCAAGGCTCTGATCAATGCCTTGGACAGCCAGCGGCTGCACCACGCCTACCTGTTCACCGGCACCCGCGGGGTCGGCAAGACCACCATTGCGCGGATCATCGCCAAATGCCTGAACTGTGAGACAGGCATCACTTCCAGCCCCTGCGGCGAGTGTTCGGTGTGCCGCGAGATCGACGAAGGCCGTTTCGTCGACCTGATCGAGATCGACGCCGCGAGCCGCACCAAGGTCGAAGACACCCGCGAGCTGCTCGACAACGTGCAGTACGCCCCGAGCCGCGGACGCTTCAAGGTCTACCTGATCGACGAAGTGCACATGCTCTCCAGCCACTCGTTCAACGCGTTGCTCAAGACGCTCGAAGAGCCGCCGCCCTACGTCAAGTTCATCCTGGCGACCACCGACCCGCAGAAACTTCCGGCAACGATTCTGTCGCGCTGCCTGCAGTTCTCCCTGAAGAACATGACCCCGGAGCGGGTGGTCGAGCACCTGACCCACGTGCTCGGCGCCGAAAACGTGCCGTTCGAGGACGACGCCCTGTGGCTGCTGGGCCGCGCGGCGGACGGCTCGATGCGCGACGCCATGAGCCTGACCGACCAGGCCATCGCGTTCGGTGAAGGCAAGGTGCTGGCCGCCGATGTGCGGGCGATGCTCGGCACCCTGGATCACGGCCAGGTCTACGACGTGCTGCATGCGTTGATCGAAGGCGATGCCAAGGCCTTGCTCGAAGCCGTGCGCCATCTGGCCGAGCAAGGGCCTGACTGGAACGGCGTGCTCTCGGAGATGCTCAACGTGCTGCACCGCGTGGCCATCGCCCAGGCGCTGCCGGACGGCGTCGACAACGGCCACGGCGACCGTGACCGCGTGCTGGCGCTGGCACAGGCGCTGCCTGCCGAAGACGTGCAGTTCTATTACCAGATGGGCCTGATCGGCCGCCGCGACCTGCCGCTGGCGCCGGATCCGCGCGGCGGCTTCGAGATGGTGCTGTTGCGGATGCTGGCCTTCCGGCCCGCCGACGCGACGGACGCCCCGAGGCAAACGCTAAAGCCGGTGGGGATCAGCCAGGCCACAGTTGATTCCGCGAACGCAGTGGCTGCCGCGCCGAAGGCTGCTCCGGTGGCGGCGGTTGCTCCCGATCCTGAGCCGGCCCCCGCGCCGGCGGCCGTTGCGCCGGTGCCCGCACCTGCGCCTGCCCCGGAACCGGCCCCGGAGCCTGTCCAGGCCGCTCCAGCAGCGGAGCCCGAGCCGGAACCCGTCGCCGAGCCCGAGCCGGTCGTCGACCTGCCGTGGAACGATCCGGTGGATGCGGTTCCGGTGCAGCAGCCGGCCGTCGAGCCGGTGCTGGATACCGTCGCCGAGCAGCCGGACCTGCCGCCGGTGCTGTCGCCGACCCCGGACAGCGTGGTGCCGGACGCGCCGGAGTGGGCCTCGGCGGCGATTCCCGAGCCGTCCATGGCCGATGTCGATGCCGCGA
Organism: Pseudomonas sp. B3(2017); assembly: GCF_002113595.1. Lineage (NCBI taxonomy): Bacteria > Pseudomonadati > Pseudomonadota > Gammaproteobacteria > Pseudomonadales > Pseudomonadaceae > Pseudomonas > Pseudomonas sp. B3(2017). Next base: position 244,118 of record NZ_NEIU01000005.1, on the reverse strand, counting down.
CCCCCGGCATGGACGCCGACGACGAACCGCCGCTGGACGAGGACTACATCGAGCCGGACATGGATTCGGCCTACAGTTACCTCGATGACCTGGCCAGCGAACATGCCGCCGAACCTGCGCCGGAGCCCGAGCCTGAACCCGCTGCGGCACCGGCCACCGGCCTGGCCCTGCAATGGCTGGAGCTGTTCCCGAAACTGCCGGTCTCCGGCATGACCGGCAGCATCGCCGCCAACTGCACGCTGATCGCGGTCGACGGCGACCATTGGCTGCTGCACCTGGACCCGGCCCACAGCGCGCTGTTCAACGCCACCCAGCAACGCCGGCTCAACGATGCGCTGAACCAGTACCACGGGCGCACGCTGAGCCTGTCCATCGAGCTGATCAAGCCTGAGCAGGAAACGCCGGCCCAGGCCGCGTCCCGCCGACGCGCCGACCGTCAGCGCGAGGCGGAGGAGTCGATCCACGGCGATCCGTTCATCCAGCAGATGGTGCAGCAGTTCGGCGCGGTCGTGCGGCACGATACTATTGAACCTGTCGATGCCCTGGTCGCCCAGGGCTAACCAATGAAGGCGCCGGGCCGCGAACGCCGGGCGCCGTTTTGATCCAAGTACTTTTTGAGGTGATTCCCATGATGAAAGGTGGCATGGCCGGCCTGATGAAGCAGGCGCAGCAGATGCAGGAAAAAATGGCCAAGATGCAGGAAGAGCTGGCCAACGCCGAAGTCACCGGCAAGGCGGGCGGCGACATGGTGAGCGTGGTCATGACCGGCCGTCACGACCTCAAGCGCGTCAGCATCGACCCGAGCCTGCTGCCGGGCCTGGACGATGACGACCGCGAAGTGATCGAAGACCTGGTGGCCGCCGCCGTCAACGACGCCGTGCGCAAGATCGAAGCCAACAGCCAGGAGAAAATGGGCAGCATGACCGCCGGCATGCAACTGCCGCCGGGCATGAAACTGCCGTTCTGATCGGCTTCGCGCATCGCACGCAACACGAAAATGCCAGGCGTTTGCCTGGCATTTTTGCAGGTGCCGCCTTCAAGAGGCGTCCCGGGCCCGTAGGGCCGGACAATTGACGCTGTCCGGAGGCGCGGGTATAAACCGCGTCTCGTTGTTTTGTCGGACTTTTCCCCATGAGCTTCAGCCCTTTGATTCGCCAACTGATCGACGCCCTGCGAACCTTGCCGGGAGTGGGTCAGAAAACTGCCCAGCGCATGGCGTTGCAGTTGCTCGAACGCGACCGCAGCGGCGGTACGCGTCTGGCCCAGGCGCTGAGCCAGGCCATGGAGGGGGTCGGGCATTGCCGCCAGTGCCGCACGCTGACCGAAGACGACCTGTGCCCGCAATGCGCCGATCCGCGCCGCGACGACACGCTGCTGTGCGTGGTGGAAGGGCCGATGGATGTCTACGCGGTCGAGCAGACCGGGTTCCGCGGGCGCTACTTCGTGCTCAAGGGGCACCTGTCGCCGCTGGACGGCCTGGGTCCTGAGGCCATCGGCATTCCCCAACTGATGGCGCGCATCGAAGAGGCGGGCACCTTCACCGAAGTCATTCTCGCCACCAACCCGACGGTGGAAGGCGAGGCCACGGCGCACTACATCGCCCAACTGCTGCACAACAAAGGCCTGGTCGCCTCGCGCATCGCCCATGGCGTACCGCTGGGCGGCGAGCTGGAGCTGGTGGACGGCGGGACGCTGGCCCACTCGTTCGCCGGGCGCAAGCCGATTTCCCTCTGAAGGTCGGCTGCCGGTTTCGGCCCCATCGCCAGCAGGCTGGCCCCCACACTATTTCAATGTGGGAGCCAGCCTGCTGGCGATAGAATCCCCTCGATCCTTCTGATACCCACACAATCCTGTTGAAAACCAAGCAAGCGCTCGGTTAACGTCGGCGAACCTTTCCGTGGAGTTCGCCGATGCCCGCCTTCCAGGAATACTTCGACCCCAGCCACCAGATGATCCGCGACAGCGTCAGACGTTTCGTCGAGCGCGAGATCCTGCCCGACATCGATGCGTGGGAAGAAGCCGAAAGCTTCCCCCGTGAGCTGTACCTGAAGGCCGGCGCCGCCGGCATCCTCGGCATCGGCTATCCAGAGGCGCTGGGCGGCAGCCACGAAGGCGACCTGTTCGCCAAGGTCGCCGCCAGCGAAGAATTGATGCGCTGCGGCTCCGGCGGCCTGGTGGCGGGCCTCGGCTCGCTGGACATCGGTTTGCCGCCGATCCTCAAGTGGGCCAGGCCCCACGTGCGTGACCGCGTGGTGCCGGCGGTGCTGCGCGGCGAGAAAATCTGTGCCTTGGCCGTCACCGAGCCCGGCGGAGGATCCGACGTCGCCAACCTGCAGACCCGCGCCGTGCGCGACGGGGACGTCTACCGGGTCAGCGGCAGCAAGACCTTCATCACCAGCGGCGTGCGCGCGGACGTCTACACCGTCGCGGTGCGCACCGGCGCGCCCGGGTTCGGCGGCATCAGCCTGCTGATGATCGAGAAGGGCACGCCGGGTTTCACCGTGGGTCGGCAACTGAAGAAAATGGGCTGGTGGGCGTCGGACACGGCCGAGTTGTTCTTCGACGATTGCCCTGTGCCGGCGGGCAATCTGATCGGGGCCGAAAACATGGGCTTCGCCTGCATCATGGGCAACTTCCAGAGCGAGCGCCTGGCCCTGGCGCTGATGGCCAACATGACCTCGCAGATGGCCCTGGAGGACAGCCTGGCCTGGGCCCGGGAGCGTGAAGCGTTCGGCAAGCCCATCGGCAAGTTCCAGGTGATCCGGCACAAGCTGGCCGAAATGGCCACGGCGCTGGAGGTGTCGCGGGAGTTCACTTACCGGCAGGCGGCGAAGATGGCGGCGGGGCAGAGCGTGATCAAGGAGATCTCCATGGCCAAGAACTTCGCCACGGACACCTCGGAGCGCATCACCACCGAAGCCGTGCAGATCCTCGGCGGCCTGGGCTACATGCGCGAGAGCCGGGTGGAGCGGCTGTACCGGGATAACCGGATCCTGTCCATCGGCGGCGGGACGCGGGAAGTGATGAACGAGATCATCGGCAAGCAGATGGGGCTGTGAGGCTGCGGTGCTGCAACAGGGGGGGAGCACGATCCCCACCCCTGTGGGAGCCAGCCTGCTGGCGCTGACGGCCGAACAGGCGCCGCTTACTTGTCGGTCAGGGCGAACCGGGTCAGGCAGAACGTAGGAATCCCCATGTCCTGCAGACGCTGGGAACCGCCCAGCTCCGGCAGGTCGATGATCGCGGCCGCCTCGTGCACCCGGGCGCCCATGCGGCGGATCAGGTTGGCGGCTGCGATCAGGGTGCCGCCGGTGGCGATCAGGTCATCGAACATCACCACCGAATCGCCTTCGCACAGGCTGTCGGCATGCACTTCCAGGAAGGCTTCGCCGTACTCGGTCGCGTAACCCTCGGCCAGCACGTCGGCCGGCAGCTTGCCCTGTTTGCGGAACAGCACCAGCGGCTTGTTCAGCTGGTAGGCCAGCACCGAACCGATCAGGAACCCGCGTGCGTCCATCGCCCCGATGTGGGTGAAGTCGGCTTCCACGTAGCGGTGGGCGAAACTGTCCATCACCTGGCGCAGGGCGGTCGGGGACTGGAACAGCGGGGTGATGTCGCGAAAGATCACGCCCGGTTTCGGAAAGTCGATCACGGGGCGGATCAGGGATTTGATGTCGAAGGAATCGAAGGGCATCGTCGAGGTGTCCTGGCAGGGCTGCAAACGGCGCAGTATACCCGCGGCTGAAACGGTTCGCTCGGCCGCGGGTCGAGATCAGCCTTCGATGGAGCCGCCGGCCAGCGCGCACAGCTGGATCGGGTCGAGGATGTGGATTTCCTTGCCTTCGGCGGCGATCAGCTCGTTCTGCTGGAAGCGGGTGAAGACCCGGGACACGGTTTCCACCGCCAGGCCCAGGTAGTTGCCGATCTCGTTGCGCGACATGCTCAGGCGGAACTGGTTGGCCGAGAAGCCGCGGGCGCGGAAGCGGGCGGACAGGTTGACCAGGAACGTGGCGATGCGCTCGTCGGCGGTCTTCTTCGACAGCAGCAGCATCATCTGCTGGTCGTCGCGGATCTCGCGGCTCATCACCCGCATCAGTTGGCGGCGCAGCTGCGGCAGTTGCAGGGCCAGTTCGTCGAGGCGCTCGAACGGGATCTCGCAGACCGACGTGGTCTCCAGGGCCTGGGCGGACACCGGGTGCTTCTCGGTGTCCATGCCGGACAGGCCGACCAGTTCGCTGGGCAGATGGAAGCCGGTCAGTTGCTCCTCGCCGGTGTCGCTCAGGCTGAAGGTCTTGAGGGCGCCGGAGCGTACTGCAAAGACGGAATCGAACACGTCGCCCTGGCGGAACAGGAACTCGCCCTTTTTCAGCGGACGGCCGCGTTTGACGATTTCGTCCAGCGCATCCATGTCTTCCAGATTCAGAGAAAGTGGCAGGCAGAGAGGGGCCAGGCTGCAGTCCTTGCAATGGGCCTGGTTGTGAGCGCGCAGTTTAACTGGCTCGGACATTTCTTTGATCCTTGTGGGAAAACACACATAAGGCGTAAGGGTAACTCAGCACAGGACATTCAGGCCAGCCTGTGGCGAGACGGCCCCAGGGATGTAAAGCCCACGGGGCTGTGGCCGATAACCTGCTATCAGAAGGCATGCAAGGAACCGTTCCGATGGCCGCCATTGGCACGTTGAACCCCGGCAGCAGCGGTGTTGTGCCGTTGCCGGAAGGTGTTAGAGACTCCGCCGGCGCCGAGCCGGAAACCGTATCGGCGCTGTCGGCAACCCCGACCTTGGTCGAGAGCGTCAAAGTGTCGCTGTCCGGCGAGGCCTTGGAGAAGTCCGCCGGTTTCGGCGGCGACAACCATGACATCGAAGGCAGCGACTTGCCGGAGAACGTCCAGCAGTTGCTCAAGATGATCCGCAAGTTTCGGCAGCAGATCACCGAGAAGAACGCGCGCATCAACGCCGTGATGGCCGACAAGACCCTCTCCAACGAAGAGCGGACGGCCAAGATCGCCGCACTCAAGAGCGCCATCTCCGCCCTCAACACTGGCCTGATCACGGCCAACCTGTCCCTCGCCAAGGTTGTGGATCAATCGGGCCTGACCTCGGAGCAGAACATGAAGACCGCCTCGCTGCTGACGAAGGACTAGATCACCCGGGAAAAGCGCTGGCGGTTCTGCTGCTCAAGGTAGGCGTCGAACACCATGCACACCGAGCGCACCAGCAAGCGTCCTGCAGGCAGTACGTTGATCCGTTCGCTGTCCAACTCGATCAGGCCGTCCCGGGCCATGTCCTGCAGTTGCGGCCAGAGCGCGCCGAAGTAGCCTTGGAAGTCGATGTTGAAGGCGCGTTCGATGTCGGCGAAGTCCAGGCTGAAATTGCAGATCAACTGCTGGATCACCGCCCGGCGCAGACGGTCGTCGGCGTTGCAGACCAGGCCGCGGCTGGTGGCCAGCTGGGCCCCGGCCAGGGTGTTCTGGTACTGGTTCAGGTCGCTGCTGTTCTGGCAGTACAGATCGCCCACCTGGCTGATCGCCGACACGCCAAGGCCGATCAGGTCGCAATGGCCGTGGGTGGTGTAGCCCTGAAAGTTGCGTTGCAGGGTCGACTCTTCCTGGGCCACCGCCAGTTCGTCGTCGGGCAGGGCGAAATGGTCCATGCCGATGTAGCGGTAACCGGCGGCGGTCAGTTGCTCGATGCTGCGTTGCAGCATCTCCAGCTTCTGCGCCGGGCTCGGCAGCTCGTTGCCGTTGATCCGCCGCTGCGGCATGAAGCGTTCCGGCAGGTGCGCGTAGTTGAACACCGAGAGCCGGTCCGGTTGCAGGTGGATGACTTCCTCGACGGTGCGGGCGAAGTTGTCCGGGGTCTGCTTCGGCAGGCCGTAGATCAGGTCGATGTTGATCGAGCGAAACTGCAGGGTGCGTGCCGCATCGATCACCGCACGGGTTTCCTCCAGGCTCTGCAGGCGGTTGACCGCCCGCTGCACGGCGGGGTCGAGGTCCTGCAACCCGATGCTGACCCGGTTGAAGCCCAGTTCGCGCAGAAGGCCCATGGTCGACCAGTCGGCTTCGCGGGGATCGATCTCGATGCCGTAGTCGCCGGAATCGTCGTCCAGCAGGTTGAAGTGCTTGCGCAGGTGCGCCATCAGTTGGCGCAGCTCGTCATGGCTGAGGAAGGTCGGGGTGCCGCCGCCGAAGTGCAGCTGCTCGACCTTCTGCGCAGGATCCAGGTGGCAGGCGATCAGCTGGATTTCCTGCTCCAGGCGTTGCAGGTAGGGCAGCGCGCGGCCGCGGTCCTTGGTGATGACTTTGTTGCAGGCGCAGTAGTAGCAGATGTTCGCGCAGAACGGCACGTGCACATACAGCGACAACGGGCGCAGGGCCTTGCGGCTGTCGCGCAGGGCGTGGAACAGGTCGAAGGTGCCGACCTGGCTGTTGAATTGCACGGCCGTCGGGTACGAGGTGTAGCGCGGCCCCGCCAGGTCGTAGCGGCGGATCAAATCGGTGTCCCAACGAATGGCGTCGAGCATGCGGGCATTCCCCCGGATAGGCTGGCAGTGTCGGCGAGTCTAGGGGAGACGGCGAGGGGGCATCTTGATTTGCATCAAGGCCGGTCGGCGGGCCGGCCTGGAACCTGTGGCGAGGGGGCAAGCCCCTTGCCACTCAGTGGCCCATCAGCCAATGCTGATGCGGTCCGGGCAGGGTCCACAGGCCGAACAGCAGCACCAGCACACCGCCCGCCACACGTACGCTGCGCTGGCGCAGCAGCGCCGTGACCCGCTCGGCGGCCAGCCCGGTGGCCAGCAGCACGGGCCAGGTGCCGAGCCCGAAGGCGAGCATCAGCAGCGCGCTGTCCAGCGCATTGCCTTGGCTGGCCGACCACAGCAGGGTGCTGTAGACCAGCCCGCAGGGCAGCCAGCCCCACAGCGCCCCGAGCAGCAGGGCGCGGGGCAGGCTCGACACCGGCAGCAACCGGTTGGCCACAGGCTGGATATGGCGCCACAGCCCGCGGCCGAGGCTTTCGATGCGAGTCAGGCCGCTCCACCACCCGGCCAGGTACAGCCCCATGGCGATCAGCAGCAGCCCGGCCAGCACCCGCATGAACAGCGCGGCGGGGCTGTTGGCCACGGCCCAGCCCGCGAGGCCGATCAGCAGGCCGGCGGCGGCGTAGCTCAGGATGCGCCCCAGGTTATAGGCCAGCAGCAGGCGAAAGCGCCGGCTGCGCTGTTCCTTGGGGCTTGCCAGGGTCAAGGCGCCCATCAGGCCGCCGCACATCCCCAGGCAATGCCCGCCGCCCAGCAGGCCGAGGATCAGCGCAGACACCAGCAGCGGCGCAAGCTCAAGCATGGGGCGGCGCCTTGTCGTCCGGCGGGGTCGCCTTGGCTTCGTCCACCGCGGCGGTGTGGTTCGGGTCCTGGTCGTCGAACAGGATGCTGTGGGCCGGGCCGTCGAGGTCGTCGTACTGGCCGCTGTCCACCGCCCAGAAGAAGATGTACACGGCGATGGCCACGATCAGCAGCGCGGCCGGGATCATTACGTAAAGAGCTGGCATCTGTACTCCATGCCCGCGCGGCTCAGGCCGGCAGCGGGCGGGTTTCTGACGTGGCGTGGACGGCCGGCGCGCCCGGCAGGCGGGTCAGGCGCAGGGCGTTGAGCACCACGGTCAGCGAACTGATCGACATGCCGACCGCCGCCCACACCGGGGTGATCCAGCCGAGGGCGGCGAACGGCAACATGAGGCCATTGTACAGCGCGGCCCACAGCAGGTTCTCGATGATCACCCGGCGTGTGCGGCGGGCCAGGGTGAAGGCCTGCACCAAGGCGTCCAGACGGTTGGAGAGCAGCACCGCGTCGGCGCTGGTCTTGGCCAAGTCCGTGGCCGAGCCCATGGCCACGCTGATGTCGGCGGCGGCCAGCACCGGCACGTCGTTGACCCCGTCGCCGAGCATCAGCACCTTGCGGCCTTCCTTGTGCAACTGCTGCAGCACCTGCAGCTTGTCGTCCGGGCGCAGGCCGCCGCGGGCCTCGTCGATGCCCAGCTCGGCGGCTACGCCGGCGACCATCGGCGAACTGTCGCCGGACAGCAGCAGCGTGCGCCAGCCCCGCGCCTTGCACGCGGCCAGCAAGGCCGGCGCATCGGCGCGCAGGCGGTCGTCGAGGACAAACCAGGCCAGCGGGCCTTGGGTGTCGCCCAGCAGCAGCCATTGGCCGGGCTCGTCCGGCATCGGCGGCACGCCGGCGCCGCTCAGGCCGCAGACGAAACCGGCCTGGCCGATCCGCAGCCGCTGTTCGCCGACCCGGCCTTCAAGGCCCAGCCCCGGCAGGCTGTGGACTTCCTCGGCGGCCAGCGGGGCGCGGCCGAAGGCCCGGGCGATCGGGTGTTCCGAGCGGTTCTCCAGGGCAGCGGCGAGGCTCAGGCAACGGTCGCCGTCCAGCGCGCCGAGAGGACGCACCGCGCGCAGCATCAGGCGTCCCTCGGTGAGGGTGCCGGTCTTGTCGAAGATCACCGTGTCGATCTGGTTGAGGCCTTCGAGCACATGGCCGCGGGTCAGCAGCAGGCCGAGCTTGTGCAGGGTGCCGGTGGCGGCGGTGAGCGCGGTCGGCGTGGCCAGGGACAGCGCGCAGGGGCAGGTGGCGACGAGCATCGCCAGCACGATCCAGAAGGCCCGCGACGCGTCCAGTTCCCACCACAGCAAGCCGATGGCGGCTGCGGCGATCAACGACAGCAGCAGGAACCATTGGGCGGCGCGGTCGGCGATTTCCGCCAGCCGGGGCTTTTCGGCCTGGGCGCGGTCGAGCAGGCGGACGATGGCCGACAGCCGGGTGTCCTGGCCCAGGGCCTGCACCTGCACGGTCAGCGCGCCTTCGACATTGAGGGTGCCGGCGGTGACCGCGTCGCCCACGCTGCGCGCCTGCGGCAGGTATTCGCCGGTCAGCAGCGACTCGTCGACGCTGGAGCGGCCGTCCAGGATCCTGCCGTCCGCCGGCAGGACTGCGCCGGGCGGCACCAGCACATGGTCGCCCAGGCACAGTTCGCTGAGCAGGATGCGCTCGCTCTGCCCGGCGGCGTCGAGCCGCAGGCACGAGGCCGGCAGCAGGTTCACCAGTTGCGCGGTGGCGGCGGCGGTGCGTTCCCGGGCGCGGCGCTCCAGGTAGCGTCCGGCGAGCAGGAACAGGGCGAACATGCCCACCGCATCGAAATACAGTTCGCCGACCCCGGTGATCGAGGTCCAGATCCCGGCGACGTAGGCCGCGCCGATGGCCAGCGACACCGAGACGTCCATGGTCAGGTGGCGGGTGCGCAGGTCGCGCATGGCGCCCTTGAAGAACGGCGCGCAGCTGTAGAACACGATGGGCGTGGTGAGGAACAGCGCGACCCAGCGCAGGATGGTGTGCAGCTCGGGGCTCAGGTCGATGTTGAACTCCGGCCAGGTGGCCATCGTCGCCATCATGGCCTGGAACCACAGCAGGCCGGCGACGCCGAGCTGACGCAGGGCCCGGCGGTTTTCGCCGGCCAACTGCTCGCTGGCGCGATCGGGCTGGTACGGGTGCGCGGCGTAGCCGATCTGGCGCAGTTCGGCGAGGATCCGGCTCAGCGGCAGTTGCGCGTCGGCCCAGCGCACGTGCAGGCGATGGTTGGACAGGTTCAGGCGTGCCTCGGCCACGGCCGGCAGCGTGCGCAGGTGTTTCTCGATCAGCCAGCCGCAGGCGGCGCAGCTGATGCCTTCCATCAGCAGCGTGGTTTCGGCCAGCTCGCCTTCGTGGCGCACGAACGGTTGCTGCACGTCGGCGCGGTCGTACAGCGCCAGTTCATCCACCAGTTGCACCGGCAGCGCCTCGGGGTTGGCCGAGGCTTCGCTGCGGTGCCGGTAGTAGCTGTCCAGGCCGCCGGCGACGATGGCTTCGGCCACGGCCTGGCAGCCGGGGCAGCAGAACTCGCGGGGCTCCCCGAGCACGACGGCGGTGAAGCGGCTGCCGGGCGGGACGGGCAGGGCGCAGTGGTAGCAGGGGAGTGGGGTGGTCATCAGGTGGAGTCTTTCATGTCCGGGAGGGCCTCATCGCGAGCAGGCCCGCTCCCACAGGTTCTGTGAACGCCGCAGATCCGGTGTGGGAGCGGGGCTGCCCGCGAATGCACTTCGTGCAGCCTTTTACTTGTCCAGGTCTTCCGCGCCTTGCAGCGGCTCGTCGCCCAGCAGCAGGTCCTTGTCGTGGCTGACCAGCTCTTCTTCGAACATGCGCCAGACGTGGTCGTCCTGGCTGCCGAGCAGCTCGACGAACCGGCGTCCTTCGATCTTGTCCGCCAGTTGGCCGATGTAGCGGCCGTTCTCGGCCTCGCTGCGGGTCAGGACGATCTTGCGGTCCTTTTCCGGCTGGGTCGGCGAGATCAGGTTCAGCTCCAGGGTCTTGGGTTGGCTGTTGCCGCTCAGGCGCAGGTCGACCTCGCCGGTGACGCCGTCCAGGTGCACGCTGGCGCGCAGGTTCAGGGTCTGGGCCAGCAGTTCGCGGTCCAGCGAACGGTTGATGCCTTTGCCGGCCTCGTAGTAGTTGTCGTTGACCAGGTTGTCCGGGTGGTTCACCGCAATGGTCACCATGGACAGGGTCAGGGTCACCGAGCAGGCCAGGATCCCGATGATGATCCAGGGCCAGAGGTGCTTGTACCATGGGTTTGCGGCAGTGGCTGCGGGCATGTTCACTTCTCTCAACGGTTTTGTGGGCCGATGAATCGGCTCTTGGCTTCAACGTGGACGCTGTCGTCATCGGCGTCCTTGAGGATGAATTTCACCTCGTTGGTGCTCGACGGCAGTTGCTCCGGTGCGCTCGACAGCTCGACCGGCATGCTGAAGATTTCGCCGGCAGGCACCTTGATCTCGCGCTTGCCCTGCAGGCGCAGGTCCGGCAAGCCGGCGGCCTCCAGCACGTAGGTGTGGTCGCGCTGGTCCTTGTTCATGATCTTCAGGCTGTAGACGTTCTCGATCCGGCCTTCGGCGTTCTCGCGGTACAGCACGCGGTCCTTGCTGACGTCGAACCCGACCAGCGAGCGCATCAAGAACGCGGTCACCAGCAGGCTGATCATGGCCAGCAGCACCACGGCGTAGCCGATCAGGCGCGGACGCAGCTTGTGGGTCTTCTGTCCGGACAGGTTGTGCTCGGTGGTGTAGCTGATCAGGCCGCGCGGATAGTCCATCTTGTCCATGATGCTGTCGCAGGCGTCGATGCACGCGGCGCAGCCGATGCATTCGATCTGCAGGCCGTCGCGGATGTCGATGCCGGTCGGGCAGACCTGGACGCACATGGTGCAGTCGATGCAGTCGCCCAGGCCCTGGGCCTTGTAGTCCGTGCCTTTCTTGCGCGGGCCGCGGGTTTCGCCCCGGCGCGGGTCGTAGGAGACGATCAGGGTGTCCTTGTCGAACATCACGCTCTGGAAGCGGGCGTACGGGCACATGTAGATGCACACCTGCTCGCGCAGCCAGCCGGCGTTGCCGTAGGTGGCGAGGGTGAAGAACCCCACCCAGAAGTACGACCAGCCGTCGGCCTGGCCGGTGAAGAACTCGAACACCAGTTCGCGGATCGGCGAGAAGTAGCCGACGAAGGTCATGCCGGTGACGAAGCCGATCAGCAGCCACAGCGCATGCTTGGCGAACTTGCGCAGGAACTTGTTGGCGCTCATGGGCGCCTTGTCCAGCTTGATGCGCTGGTTGCGGTCGCCTTCGGTGACTTTCTCGCACCACATGAAGATCCACGTCCACACGCTTTGCGGGCAGGTGTAGCCGCACCAGACGCGGCCGGCGTACACGGTGATGAAGAACAGGCCGAACGCGGCGATGATCAGCATGCCCGACAGCAGGATGAAGTCCTGGGGCCAGAAGGTTGCGCCGAAGATGAAGAACTTGCGCTCCGGCAGGTTCCACCACACGGCCTGATGGCCGCCCCAGTCGAGCCAGACTGTGCCGAAGTACAGCAGGAACAGCACGGTGCCGCCCATCATCCGCAGGTTGCGGAACAGGCCGGTGAAGGCGCGGGTGTAGATCTTTTCTCGTGAGGCGTAAAGGTCGACGCTGGTGCTTGCGTTCTTGTTGGGGGGCGTGACGTCGTGTACCGGAATCTGGTTGCTCATCATTGCATCCCACGGCAGTGGAAAAATGCCTCGGTCGATGCGTGCCGACCGGGGTCAGAAAGGGGTGTTGCAGTGGCGCAATGATACGCCTGTCGCTCTGGCTCAAGGGTGCGACCTTTGGTCGCGTTGGGGAAAAATCTTGAATGGTGTAGCGAATGCAGCAAAGCATGATGCAGGTCAATTGACTATAGACGATTACGTCTGTCGACCTGGCGGTTGCCGGTGGAGCGCAGCACAGGTGCCGCGCTCCGTTGATCCCTGGAGTGATCAAGGAAGGTGACCGCCTCCCAGGCTGTCGAGCCCGCTGTTGCGGGGTTTCTTGCGGGGAGGCTTTCGGGGTCCGTCGCTGTGTGCCCGGAAGGAAAGGGCGCCGAACTCCACCTTCGCCTCGATCAGGGGCGCAGGCCCTGGGTTCGGGATGTCGGTGTCTGCCGTTGAGGGTGTCTTGCGTCGGGTCATCGAGTTGCTTCCTTGCAGCTTGATTGGTGGGTGTCGAATGTGGGTGCCGGCCCGCCATACGGGGACGGAAACTATCGTCTTAGCCGGTTCGGGCCCAATCAATTTGGGTTGCGAAATGTAAGGGGATTGCAGGCTGGCGAGCGCGCCACCCAGCGGTGACGGCCGCCTGGAACGAAAAAGCCCCGCCAGGGATCTGGCGGGGCTTTTTGTTGCAGCATGCGTCGGGATTACTCGGCCTGAGTTTCCGGCGCCTTTTCACCGTGGGACAGGCTGTAGACGTAGGCGGCCAGCAGGTGCACCTTGTCGTTGCCTTGCAGCTGTTCCTGGGCAGGCATCTGGCCCTGGCGGCCGTAGCGGATGGTCTGCTGCAGCTGGGCGAAGCTCGAACCGTAGATGAACGCCGCCGGGTGGGTCAGGTTGGGCGCGCCCATGGCAGGGGTGCCTTTGCCTTCCGGACCGTGGCAGGCCACGCAGTTGGCGGCGAACAGCTTCTGGCCGTTGGCCGGGTCGGCCTTGGTGCCTTCAGGCAGCTTGCGCCCGTCGAGGTTGGTCAGCACGAACGCGGCCACGTCGGCCACGCCTTGCTCGCCGATCACGTCGGCCCAGGCCGGCATCACCGCGTGGCGACCGCCCATGATGGTGGTCTTGATGGTTTCCGGCTCGCCGCCCCAGCGCCAGTCGGCGTCGGTCAGGTTCGGGAAGCCGTAGGCGCCCTTGGCGTCGGAGCCGTGGCAGACCGAGCAGTTGGAGGCGAACAGGCGGCCGCCCATCTTCAGGGCCTGGGGATCCTTGGCCACTTCTTCGATCGGCATGGCGGCGAACTTGGCGAAGATCGGACCGAACTTGGCGTCCGAACGGGCCATTTCCTTCTCCCATTCGTGCACGCCGGTCCAGCCGGTCTGGCCGTTGGCGAACGCGGTCTGCTTCTCGGTGTCGAGGTAGTTGTAGCCCGGCAGCAGGCCTTTCCAGTTGCCCAGGCCCGGGTACAGCACCAGGTAGCCCAGGGCGAAGACGATGGTGCCCACGAACAGCATGAACCACCATTTGGGCAGGGGGTTGTCGTACTCTTCGATCCCGTCGAAAGAGTGGCCGACGGTCTCGTCGGTCTGCTCGGCGCGCTGGCCCTTGCGGGTCGACAGCAACAGCCAGGTCAGGGAAAAGATCGTACCGAGACTGAGGACTGTGACGTACAGACTCCAGAATGTAGTCATTCTTTGTTACTCCTAGAAGCTTGCTCGACGTGCTTGATGGCTTCGGGATCATCCGCAAAAGGCAGCAAGGTCGCGTCTTCGAACTCTGACTTGCGCTTGGGGCTGAACACCCACAGCGCCAGACCGATGAAAGCCACCATTACGACAACGGTGCCCAGGCCGCGAATCATCCCGATATCCATGAAGAATCACCGTTTGCTTTTGATGATGGTGCCCAGGCCTTGCAGATAGGCCACCAGCGCGTCCATTTCGGTCTTGCCTTTTACGGCATCCTTCGCACCGGCGATGTCTTCGTCGGTGTAAGGGACGCCGAGCGAGCGCAGGACCTCCATTTTCTTGGCAGTGTCTTTGCCGTCGAGCTTGTTTTCCACGAGGAACGGGTAAGCCGGCATCTTCGACTCGGGGACGACGTTGCGCGGGTTGTACAGGTGCGCACGCTGCCAGTCGTCGGAGTAGCGGCCGCCGACGCGGGCCAGGTCCGGGCCGGTGCGCTTGGAGCCCCACAGGAACGGGTGGTCCCAGACGCTTTCGCCGGCGACGGAGTAGTGGCCGTAACGTTCGGTTTCGGCGCGGAACGGACGGATCATCTGCGAGTGGCAGCCGACGCATCCGTTGGCGATGTAGACGTCGCGGCCTTCCAGTTCAAGGGCGGTGCGCGGCTTCATGCCTTCGACCGGCTTGTTGGTGACATCCTGGAAAAACAGCGGGACGATCTGGGTCAGGCCGCCGACGCTGACGGCGATGACCATGAAGAAGGCCAGCAGGCCAATGTTCTTCTCAACGGCTTCATGCTTCATCAGTGAGCTCCAACGACAGCGATCTTGGCGGCGGCTTCGGCTTCAGCCGGGTTCGAGGCGCGCACGGTGCGCCATACGTTGTACGCCATCAGCAGCATGCCGCTGGCGAAGAACGCACCGCCCAGGGCGCGGACGATGAAGCCCGGATGGCTGGCCTGCAGCGCTTCGACGAACGAGTAGGTGAGGGTGCCGTCGTCGTTGATCGCACGCCACATCAGGCCTTGGGTGATGCCGTTGACCCACATCGAGGCGATGTACAGCACGGTGCCGATGGTGGCGAGCCAGAAGTGCGCGTTGATCAGGCCGGTGCTGTGCATCTGCGCGCGGCCGAACAGTTTCGGGATCATGTGGTAGATCGCGCCGATGGAGATCATCGCCACCCAGCCGAGGGCGCCGGCGTGCACGTGGCCGATGGTCCAGTCGGTGTAGTGGGAGAGCGAGTTGACGGTCTTGATGGCCATCATCGGGCCTTCGAAGGTCGACATGCCGTAGAACGCCAGGGAGACCACGAGGAAGCGCAGGATCGGGTCGGTGCGCAGCTTATGCCAGGCGCCCGACAGGGTCATCATGCCGTTGATCATGCCGCCCCAGCTCGGGGCCAGCAGGATGATCGACATCGCCATGCCCAGCGATTGTGCCCAATCCGGCAGCGCGGTGTAGTGCAGGTGGTGGGGACCTGCCCAGATATACAGGGTGATCAGGGCCCAGAAATGCACGATGGACAGGCGATAGGAGTAGATCGGACGCTCGGCCTGCTTCGGCACGAAGTAGTACATCATCCCCAGGAAGCCGGTGGTCAGGAAGAAGCCCACGGCGTTGTGGCCGTACCACCACTGGATCATCGCGTCGGTCGCGCCGGAGTAGGCGGAGTAGGACTTGAACAGGCTGACCGGCAGCGACATGTGGTTGACGATGTGCAGCATCGCGGTCACGACGATGAATGCGCCGTAGAACCAGTTGCCCACGTAGATGTGCTTGGTCTTGCGCTTGGTGATGGTGCCGAAGAACACCAGACCGTAGGTGACCCAGACAATGGCCAGCAGAATGGCCAGCGGCCACTCCAGTTCAGCGTATTCCTTGGTGGTGGTGAAACCCATCGGCAAGGTAATGATCGCGCCGACGATCACCGCTTGCCAGCCCCAGAAGGTGAAGGCCGCGAGGCTGTCGGAAATCAGTCGCGTCTGGCAGGTTCGCTGCACGACATAGTAGGAAGTGGCAAACAGTGCACACCCGCCGAAGGCAAAAATCACCAGGTTTGTGTGCAACGGGCGAAGGCGTCCAAAGCTCGTCCACGGCAGACCGAAGTTCAGTTCCGGCCAGACCAGTTGCGAGGCGATGAAGACACCGAGCCCCATGCCAAGGATCCCCCAGACCACCGTCATGATGGCGAACTGGCGGACTACCTTATAGTTATAAGCAGTCGGACTGATTGCTGTGCTCATTCTAAGGTTCCACGGTTTGGGTGTTTTATTAGGATTGAAATCGGCCGCAAGTATGGAGAAAGCAGGGGGTCAATGCAACGCGCCATGACCTGGGTCAATGCTTTCCAACGCTGATTCTGCGGCCTTTCCATGTTCCGCGTAGGGACAAAATCACCCTCGGGAAAAATGTCCCGGCGGAGCGGAAAAGTGATCGGTCCAGAGCACCTGTAACGGGGTGTGTTCAAAAGCCCGGTTCGGGCGACGGACGGCATTCGGCACGACAGCCGGTATTCACCGGCGCTTGCGGCCATCCCGTCAGCCGATTCGTCGAACACATCCGTTGGGGTCGACCTGGAACCGGCACGGACCGGTCCGCATCGAGCAAGCGTAGTCGTGAATCCGGGGATTCGAAAGGCAGGCGCCAGACAGGGTGCGACAATGGGTCGCAAAGGGGAAGGGAACTGCCGCATCCGGACGGAGGCGGCAGTGGAGGGGCAGGGACTACTCTTTTTTGCCTTCGGCTTGCAGGTTCTCTGTATTCAGTTTGTGCGACAGGCTGTACACATAAGCGGCCACTAACTGCACTTTATCGTTGCCGAGCAGTTCGCTCTGTGCCGGCATGTGGCCCTGGCGGCCATGGCGGATGGTCTGCTCCAGTTGGGTCAGGCCGGTGCCGTAGATGAAGCCGGCCGGGTGCGTCAGGTTCGGCGCGCCCATGGCTTCGGTGCCCTGGCCGTTGGCCCCGTGGCAGGCGACACAGGTGGTGCTGAACGCTTGCTGCCCGGCCTGCAGGTCGGCCTTGCTGTCCGCCGGCAGCGGCAGGCCGGCCAGGCTATGGCGCACGTACGCAGCGACGTTCTTCACGCCGGCCTCGCCCAGCACTTCGCCCCAGGCCGGCATCGCCGCCATCCGCCCGCCCATGATGGTGGCCTTGATGGTGTCGGCGCTGCCGCCCCAGCGCCAGTCGCTGTCGGTCAGGTTGGGGAAGCCGAAAGCGCCCTTGGCGTCGGAGCCGTGGCACACCGAGCAGTTGGAGGCGAACAGGCGGCCGCCCATCTTCAGCGCCTGGGGATCCTTCGCCACTTCTTCCACCGGCATCGCCGCGAACTTGGCGAAGATCGGCCCGAACTTGGCGTCGGCCTTGGCCATTTCCTTTTCCCACTCATGCTCGCCGGTCCAGCCGTTCTCGTAGCCGGGCAGGATGCCTTTCCAGTTGCCCAGGCCCGGATACAGGATCAGGTAGCCCACGGAAAACACCAGGGTGCCGGCGAACAGCATGAACCACCACTGAGGCAGCGGGTTGTCGTACTCCTCGATGCCGTCGAAGCTGTGGCCCATGGTCTGGTCGACGCTGCCTTTGGTCTCGCCCCGGCGGGTGCCGACCAGCAGCCAGGTCAGGCCGATCAGGCTGCCGATGGTCAGTACGCAGATCCACGTACTCCAGAAGGTGGTCATGGCCGGGTACTCCTTGTTGGTGCAGATTCTTGGGGGGTGTCGGGTTGCGGCTCGTCGGCGAACGGCAGCAGGCGCGCTTCGGCGAATTCCGGCTGGCGCTTGCCGTTGAACACCCATAGGGTCAGGCCGACGAAGGCCACGAACACGACAACGGTGCCCAGGCCGCGGATCAGCCCTGTGCTCATTTCAATGACCATGGCTCACCTCTTGCTCTTGATCGCAGTGCCGAGCACTTGCAGGTAGGAGACGAGGGCGTCCATTTCGGTCTTGCCCTTGAGGCTGGCCACCGCGCCGCCGATGTCGTCGTCGGTGTACGGCACGCCGAGGGTGCGCATGGCCTTGAGCTTGGTTTCGGTGTGGCTGCTGTCGACCGCCTGGGTCACCAGCCACGGGTAGGCCGGCATCTTCGACTCCGGCACCACGTTGCGCGGGTTGTACAGGTGCGCGCGGTGCCAGTCGTCGGAGTAGCGGCCGCCGACGCGGGCCAGGTCCGGGCCGGTGCGCTTGGAGCCCCACAGGAACGGGTGATCCCACACGCTTTCGCCGGCTACCGAGTAGTGGCCGTAGCGTTCGGTCTCGGCGCGGAACGGACGGACCATCTGCGAGTGGCAGCCCACGCACCCTTCGCGGATGTAGATGTCGCGGCCTTCCAGCTGCAGCGCGGTGTAGGGCTTCATGCCTTCGACCGGCTTGTTGGTCACGTCCTGGAAGAACAGCGGGACGATCTGGGTCAGGCCGCCGATGCTCACGGCGAACACCATCAGCAGCATCAGGAGGCCGACGTTCTTTTCAATCGTTTCGTGTTTCATGGCGGACTCCTCAGGCCATCTGCGCGGCGGCAACGACGTCTGCAGGCTGCGAGGCCCGCACGGTGCGCCAGGTGTTGTAAGCCATCAGCAGCATGCCGCTGAGGAAGATCGCGCCGCCGACCAGCCGTACGACGAAGCCTGGGTGGCTGGCCACCAGGGTCTCGACGAAGGAGTAGGTCAGGGTGCCGTCCTCGTTCACCGCACGCCACATCAGGCCCTGGGCGATGCCGTTGACCCACATCGAGGCGATGTACAGCACGGTGCCGATGGTGGCGAGCCAGAAGTGCGCGTTGATCAGGCCGATGCTGTGCATCTGCTCCTTGCCGAAGACTTTCGGGATCATGTGGTACAGCGCGCCGATGGAGATCATCGCCACCCAGCCGAGGGCGCCGGCGTGCACGTGGCCGATGGTCCAGTCGGTGTAGTGGGAGAGGGCGTTGACGGTCTTGATGGCCATCATCGGGCCTTCGAAGGTCGACATGCCGTAGAACGCCAGGGAGACCACGAGGAAGCGCAGGATCGGGTCGCTGCGCAGCTTATGCCAGGCGCCCGAGAGGGTCATCATGCCGTTGATCATGCCGCCCCAGCTCGGGGCCAGCAGCACCAGCGACATCACCATGCCCAGCGACTGCGCCCAGTCCGGCAGCGCGGTGTAGTGCAGGTGGTGGGGGCCTGCCCAGATGTACAGGGTGATCAGCGCCCAGAAGTGCACGATCGACAGGCGATACGAGTACACCGGACGTTCGGCCTGTTTCGGCACGAAGTAGTACATCATCCCCAGGAAGCCCGCGGTGAGGAAGAAGCCCACGGCGTTGTGGCCGTACCACCATTGCACCATGGCGTCGGTGGCGCCGGCGTACACCGAATAGGACTTGGTCAGGCTCACCGGCAACTCAAGGTTGTTGACGATGTGCAGGATCGCCACGGTGATGATGAAGCCGCCGAAGAACCAGTTGCCCACATAGATGTGCTTGGTGTTGCGCTTCATCACCGTGCCGAAGAACACGATGGCGTAGGCGACCCAGACGATGGTGATCAGGATGTCGATCGGCCATTCCAGCTCGGCGTATTCCTTGGAGCTGGTGTAGCCCAGCGGCAGGCTGATGGCCGCCAGCAGGATCACCAGTTGCCAGCCCCAGAAGCAGAACGCGGCGATCTTCGGCGCGAACAGTTGGGTCTGGCAGGTGCGCTGGACCGAGTAGAACGAACTGGCGAACAAGGCACAGCCGCCGAACGCGAAGATCACCGCGTTGGTGTGCAGCGGGCGCAGGCGGCCGAAGCTGGTCCACGGCAGGTTGAAGTTGAGTTCGGGCCAGACCAATTGGGCCGCGAGAAAAACCCCGAGGCCCATGCCGACGATGCCCCACACCACCGTCATAATGGCGAATTGGCGGACCACCTTGTAGTTGTAGGCGGTACTGATAGAAGTGTTCATGGTTCCCCATCCACGGTTCAGCCGAAGAGCACGCGCGTGCAGAAAAGCCGCGCGCCCTTCGCCTGGAGTTATAGGCAGACTAAAAGCGAGGCAAGCATGGACAAACAGCACAAGGCCAGTATTGACGGGGATCAATGGGCGCAGTGCGTGCGGGATCATGGATGGCTGTGGGACGCGGCTGCGGGCGAGGCTCACGCGACGTTGATCCTCGCCCATGGCGCCGGCGCGCCGATGGACAGCGACTGGATGACCGACATGGCCCGGCGCCTCGCCGCGCATGGCGTCAACGTGCTGCGTTTCGAATTCCCCTACATGGCCCAGCGCCGCGTCGACGGCGGCAAACGCCCGCCGAACCCGGCGGCAAAACTGCTGGAATGCTGGCGCGGGGTGTACGCCGACGTGCGACGACATGCCGCCGGCCCGCTGGCCATCGGCGGCAAGTCCATGGGCGGGCGCATGGCCAGCCTGCTGGCCGATGAGCTGGGCGCGGATGCGCTGGTGTGCCTGGGGTATCCGTTCTATGCGGCGGGCAAGCCTGAGAAACCGCGGGTGGAGCATCTGGCGGCTTTGCAGACGCGGACGTTGATTGTTCAGGGGGAGCGGGATGCGCTTGGCAATCGCGAGACAGTCGAGGGGTATGCGTTATCGCCGAGTGTCGAGCTGTGTTGGTTGGCGGCGGGGGATCATGACCTGAAGCCGCTGAAGGCGTCGGGGTTCAGCCATGAGCAGCACTTGGCGACGGCGGCGGGGAAGGTGGCTGCGTTTCTTCGGTGAGCGTGAGGGCCTCCCACACGGGATCTGCGTCGTGCGCCTATCCCTGTGGGGGCCCGCCTGCTGGCGATGGCGTCAGCCCAGGCGCCGCCGTGTCGGATCAAGACGTTCCTGACAGCGGCAAAGCGAAGTGGCCCTCACGATGCCTCAGCTTTCTTCCTTGTTAGTAAATTGCGTCAGGGTGAATTCCCCCTCCGGAAAAAGGCGATAGCCATGGCTTTTGAACAGTGCCTTGAAATTGCCTTTGACGACTTTTGTGACAAGGTTATATTCGCTGATCTCCAGGGTTGCCGAATCGGCATCCTCAGCATGGAAACCTTCGAACCCGGGCGGGGCGGGGATGGAGTGGACGTGTGTGCATGTGAGGCCATTTTCCAGGTTGTAGGTGCCGACGAGCGATTCGTCCCCCTCATAGGGCAGGGTGAAGCTGAAGCTGAAATAGTCCTCGGCTTCAGACGTCCCCGTTCCGCCGCTGATTGACCAGTAGTACTTGCCATCTCCGGGAAACAGGAACCTATAGAATTCGCTGAATTCAGCAGTCTTTTCGATATCACCGTAAGTCCACTTAAAAGAGCTGTCATGCTTGGCCTTGGGCTTTTTTGCGATCAGCAGGGTTTGCGCAGTCATTTGGGCACCTTCCTTCTCAGATTTGGATGATGTTCGACCGACTGCTCTAACGGTCACGCACTTAATATCCACTGATAGGGCGGGCGTCTACTGTCAAACCTGACAGGTGTTTTGCCTGTGAAGGCGGCAGCCAGGCGACGTCAGAAGAGAGGCGTGTCTGGCGTTTTCATGCGCGTAAACATGATTTCGTGAGCGCGTTTAAAGTACACGAGGCGTTACGTCATAAGGGCCACAGTGCCTTGCGTCGTTGCCTACGCCTACGCCAGAATCCGCCGGCTTACGCGGCTTGGAGAGGGCTCTATCGTGTCCCTGTCACTGAGAAACAGTGATCGGGTTTGGTAGCCCGCTTCGAGTTGTGATGACAGCGACACCGTCAATGCTGCCTCTTTTTTGGTTCAGCGTTCTATGGTGGACGTGCGTGGGGCTCATTCGTGAGCGCCGGGTTTTCCAATTCGACCGGTCTACCAACCCGCGCATGGCCACCGCCCGCCGTTTGGTAGCGAGGGTGATGGCTCCCATTTTTCGAATTGGAGTCTTATCTATGTTCAAAGCTACGCCCAACCCTCCAGCTACAGATCCAACCTCCCACGACCCCAAGCTTGAGTCTCAAAAGACAAAAGAAGCCGTCGACCGCGCACTCGACTATTACCTGGGCCCTGAAATCCCGGAGTACTTCCCTCCGAAGGCCCGTCCCATCTACTTCGTCGATCCCACGCTGGATGACGAAACGCTGCTGATCGAAGCCTGCGAATCGCTGTCGACGGCCAACGCCATGGCCGGCAACATCGCGAACTCGGCGAGAGGCCCGGAGCGTAAACCGCTGCTGGCGCTGCAACAGCTGATCATGTTGAACGAGTTGTTGGTGAATCGACTGCTAGACAGGCTGCGCTTGCTGCAGTAATCGCAGGTTACCGTGATCAACGCCCAATCAAAAAAAACCGGATGGCTCACGCTATCCGGTTTTTTGTTATCTCCCATTCAATCAACGATTAACCCGCTCCGCCAACGGGCAATGAGCCTGAACCATTCAGCAATGCCAAATTCTGCTGCTCCGTAACAGGCAACTTGCCGGACGTCACAAACTCATCGAACGCTTTCTTCCCATCACTCGCGGCTTGCCGGACATCGAGAAAACTCAACTGATCGCAAACCGTCTTTTCGTCGTTCTTTCTGATGGTGGTCATTGGCGCCGCCCGATTTTGAGTTCTTGATGAGTGCGAACGATGGCGCCTGCTCCTTCGGCACGCAAGTCAGTCGATTCTGGTTTGGCTGTCGGGCGGGGAGGGTGTAAACGCAATTCTGCGGGCGCGTTGAAAGTACACGGGACGTTACGCCATAAGGGCCACAATGCCTTGCGTCGTTGCCTACGCCTACGCCAGAATCCGCCGGCTTACGCGGCTTGGAGAGGGCTCTATCGTGTCCCTGTCACTGAGAACAGTGATCGGGTTTGGTAGCCCGTCTGTAATAGCTGTGTGGCAACACCGTAAGCAGTCCCCTTTTGTGTGGGCTCGTTTTCATGGTGGTCATGCGTGGGGCTCATTCGTGAGCGCCGGGTTCCTATTGCAGCCGGTCTACCAACCCGCGTATGGCCGCCACCCATCGTTTGGTAGCGTGGGTGAAGGCTCCTTGAAATCTGCGATAGGAGTTACATCCATGTTCAAAGCCACACCCAACCCGCCAGAAACCGATCCAACCTCCCACGACCCCAAGCTTGAGTCTCAAAAGACAAAAGAAGCCGTCGACCGCGCACTCGACTATTACCTGGGCCCTGAAATCCCGGAATACTTCCCCCCGAAGGCCCGTCCCATCTACTTCGTCGATCCCACGCTGGATGACGAAACGCTGCTGGTCGAAGCCTGCGAGTCGCTGTCGACGGCCAACGCCATGGCCGGCAACATCGCGAACTCGGCGAGAGGCCCGGAGCGTAAACCGCTGCTGGCGCTGCAACAGCTGATCATGCTCAACGAACTGTTGGTCAATCGACTGCTGGATAAGCTGAAGTTGCCACAATAATTTCGCTGGCTGTTTTGGCCTCATCGCGAGCAGGCTCGCTCCTACAGTGGATTTGTGTACGACGCATTTCCCTTGTAGGAGTGAGCCTGCTCGCGATGGCGATTCACCCGTCAGCCTTGATTCCAGATTGGCAATAAAAAACCCGGAAGCGTTCGCTGTCCGGGTTTTCTTGTTGCCAGTCCAATCAGCGGTTAAACCGCTCCACCAACGAGTACTGCGTGTTCGCCGTCTTCGTCAGCTCTTCGCTCAGCAGCGCCGAGTTGTGAGCCTGTTCCGAGGTCTGATCCGCCAGTTCCGAGATGTTGCTGATGTTGCGGCTGATTTCTTCAGCCACGGCACTTTGCTCTTCGGTCGCGGCGGCGATCTGGGTGGTCATGTCGGTGATGTTGGCCACCGCTTCGCTGATGCCCACCAGGGCCTGGTCCGCTTCCAGCACCCGCGCCACGCCTTCTTCGGCCTGGCGGTGCCCGGCTTCCATGGTCTGTACGGCGCTGGTGGCGGTCTGTTGCAGCTTGGCGATCAGGGCGTGGATCTGCCCGGTGGATTCGCTGGTGCGCTGCGCCAGTTGGCGGACTTCGTCGGCCACCACGGCGAAGCCGCGGCCCATCTCGCCGGCGCGGGCCGCTTCGATGGCGGCGTTGAGCGCCAGCAGGTTGGTCTGGTCGGCGATGCCTTTGATCACGTCTACCACGCCGCCGATCTCGTCGCTGTCCCGGGCCAGTTGGGTCACGGTCAGGCCGGTTTCGCCCACCACCACCGACAGGCGCTGGATGGCTTCGCGGGTTTCGCCGGCGATGTCGCGGCCGCGGCCGGTCAGGCGATTGGCTTCCTGGGTGGCGTCGGCGGTGCGCTGCACGTGGCTGGCCACTTCCTGGGTGGTGGCGGCCATCTGGTTGACGGCGGTGGCGACCTGTTCGGTCTCCACGCGCTGGCGTTCCAGGCCGCTGGAGCTGTTGTGCGCCAGGGCGTCGGACTGCTTGGCCTGATCGGTCAAGTGCTCGGCGGTGTCCTGCAGGCGGGTCAGGCAGGTCTTCAGGCGCGCTTCCTGGCTGAGGATCGACATCTCCAGGCGCGCCTGGGCGCCGCGGCTGTCGGTGTACATCTGCGCGATCAGCGGGTCGGAGGTGGTCTGCTCGGCCAGGCGCAGCAGGCGCTTGAGGCCGCGCTGCTGCCATTGCAGGCCCATCAGGCCCAGCGGCACCGAGAGGCCGGCGGCGAGGGCGAAGCCCCACTGGGAGTTGAGCGTGGCGCCGATCATGAAGCTCAGCTGGCTGACCAGGATGAACGGCAGCCAGTCCTGGAGCACCGGCAGCCATTTGTCCGCTTTGGGAATCGCCGACTTGCCCTGGTTGATGCGTTGGTAGAGCGCTTCGGCACGGCGGATCTGCTCGGCGGTGGGTTTGACCCGCACCGATTCGTAGCCGACCACCTGACTGCCTTCGAACACCGGTGTCACATAGGCGTTGACCCAATAGTGGTCACCGGTCTTGCAGCGGTTCTTGACAATGCCCATCCATGGCAAGCCTTGTTTCAGTGTGCCCCACATGTGCGAAAACACCGCGGCCGGGACGTCGGGGTGACGGACCAGGTTGTGCGGCGCACGGATCAGTTCCTCGCGCGAGAACCCGCTGATTTCGACGAAAGCGTCGTTGCAGTAGGTGATCACGCCCTTGGCGTCGGTTGTGGAGATCAACCGTTGCTGAGCCGGGAAAGTCCGTTCGCGCTGTGTAATGGGCTGGTTATTACGCATGGTTTTTCAATCCGCAAGGCTTTGAAAGGTTGTCGGCGGGCTTGGCCGTTTATTGAAGTTTTTTTTCATTAATCAGTACGGCGTCGCAAAACGGGGCTTGCCTCACCCGGCGAGCATCGGGTAGGTGAACAGTCCGAAATGCAGCAGGTTCAGCGCAAAATGCGTGGAGATCGCCGCGCCCAGGCCGCCGAAACGGTAGGCCAGACCATAGCCGACCCCCGCCAGGCTCGCCAGCAGCACCCACGTCCAGCCGGCGCCGATGTGCGCCAGGCCGAACAGCAGCGACGCCAGCAGCAGCGCGAGGTTGTCGCCGTAGGGCAGGGACTTGAAGCGCTGGCTCAGGCCGCCCTGTATATAGCCGCGAAACAGCGCTTCCTCCACCAGCGTCACCAGCAGCAGGTTGTTCAGCACCCACAGCCAGGCCTGGTCCGGCCACTTCGGCGTCCAGGCGATGATGCCGAGCGCCAGCGCGCCGCCCAGAGCCAGCACCACGGTCAGCACCAAGGCCAGCGCGGCGGCGTACACCTGCAGGCGCAGCGGCCTGCGCGCGACGATCCACGGGCAGGCCAGCAGCAGCCAGAAGCCGATCAGGGGTTTGTCCAGGTTCAGGTACATCGAGAACGGCACGGCGTCGTCGGTGAAGCGTTGCGGCTCGATGGCCCGACCGTTGTGAAAGCCCGGCAGCCAGTGCAGGGCCAACGCCAGCGCCAGCACGACAAACAGCCCGTGGCCGAGGTAACGGGCCACCGGCAGGTGCTGCTGGCGGACGGCGAAACCGGCGGCCAGCAACAGGCCCACGGAAATGAGCGCCAGCCAACCGAGGGCGCCGACGCTCAGCGCCCATCCGTAACCGAGGCCGAGAAGGCCGAGATAGAGCCATGGCAAGGCAGGCATGGGAAGTCCTTGTGCGCAGAATGTGGGGTTGCTTTCTACACGGCAAGGCACGGGGGGACAAGTGAAGATGCGCAGAGTCCCGGTATGCAGGTTGTACCTCTGGGACAGGGATTGCCCGCGTGGGTGGCATGTCAGCATCCATGTTGGAGGCTGACAGACCGTCATCGCGGGCAAGCCCGCGCCCACAGGGTTTTGCGGTGCCTCCTCACTTTGCATTCAATCGAGAACTCTGTGGGAGCTGGCTTGCCAGCGATGGCGGCAGTCCAGGCGCCGCAGGGCAGAAGCAAGACAGTTGCTCCCACAGGGTTTTGCGGTGGCCGCAGATTTTTCAGTCAAACGGGATAACTGCGGGAGCCAGCCTGCTGGCGATGGCGTCCGCCAAGGCGCCGCAGGGCTGGGGCAGATAATGAATCCTGGTGGTTCAGCGCAAGCCAAGCTTCGCCGCAGCGCGTTCGGTGATTTCCCGCCGCTTGCTCAGCGACGGAGCGGCGAGCCGCACGGCTTCTTCGACGATGTGGCCGGGCGCGCGTTCCGGGCTGCCCGAATCGAACGGCGGCGCCGGCGCGTATTCCAGCTGCAGCTGCACCCGCTGCGCCGTGTCGGCGCCCACCAGCTCAGCCGCCAGCACCAGCGCAAAATCGATCCCGGCCGTGATGCCGCCACCGGTGAACAAGTTGCCGTCGCGCACCACGCGATCCTTTACCGGGATCGCCCCCAGCGTTTCCAGCAGGTCGTGATAGGCCCAATGGGTGGTCGCCCGTTTGCCCTTGAGCAGGCCGGCCGCCCCGAGCACCAGGGAGCCGGTGCACACCGAGGTCACGTACCGGGCCTGAGCGGCCTGCCGCTTGAGGAAGCTCAAGGTCTGATCGTCCTCCATCAACGGCCCGACGCCTGCGCCGCCGGGCACACACAGCACATCGAGCGCCGGGCAGTCGTCGAAGGTCACGGTCGGCTTGAGCACCAGGCCGGTGCTGGCGGTGACCGGAATCAGATCCTTCCACACCAGGTGCACCTGTACGCCCGGCAGCGAGGCCAGCACATCGTAGGGGCCGGTCAGGTCCAGTTGCTGCACCTGGGGAAACAACAGAAAGCCGATCTGCACGGTCATGGCGTTTTACTCCTGTAGTGGGGGTGGACGGCTTCACTGTAGGCGCGTAGCGTTTGGCGCATACGCCAATCAACCCACGAATCTCGCCAAATGCCCAAATCCATCCATGTCCTCGCGTTCGCCGATGTCCAGGTGCTCGATGTCACAGGTCCCTTGCAGGTGTTCGCCTCGGCCAACGACATCTTCCGTCGGCGCGGCCAGCCGCTGCCCTATGCGCCGTCGGTGGTCGCCAGTGGCGGCGGGGCGGTGAATTCGTCGGCCGGTCTGGCGCTGCTGGCCGAGCCGTTGCCGCAGGCGCCCAGCGACACGTTGATCATCGCCGGCGGCTGGGGCATCTACGCGGCCGCCGACCATGCGCCGCTGGTGGACTGGGTGCGCGTGCACGCCGCCACGTGCCGGCGCGTGGCGTCGGTGTGCACCGGCGCCTTCCTGCTGGCCGCCAGCGGCTGGCTGGACGGACGCCGGGTGGTCACCCATTGGACGCGCTGCGAGCAACTGGCCCGCCAGCACCCCAAGCTTCGGGTCGAAGCCAATCCGATCTTCATCAACGACGGCCCGGTCTGGACCTCGGCGGGCGTCACCGCCGGCATCGACCTGGCGCTGGCCATGGTGGAGGAGGATCTGGGCCGCGACATCGCCCTGGAGGTCGCCCGCCATCTGGTGGTGTTCCTCAAGCGGCCCGGCGGGCAGTCGCAGTTCAGCGTGATGCTGTCGCTGCAGAACCAGTCGCTGCACCGGCAAGGCAACCGGTTCGACAACCTGCATGTGTGGATCACCGAAAACCTCACCCGTGACCTGGGCATCGCCGCCCTGGCCGAGCAGGCCGGCATGAGCGAGCGCAGCTTCGTGCGCCACTACCGCGCCGACACCGGCCAGACCCCGGCCCGGGCCATCGAGCAAATCCGCGTCGAAACCGCCCGGCGGCTGCTGAGCGACACTGGACTTGCGGTCAAGCGGATCGCCGCCAACTGCGGCTTCGGCAGCGAAGAGACCCTGCGCCGCAGTTTCCTGAGGGCCATGGGGGTGACGCCGCAGGCGTACCGGGAGCGGTTTTCGGTGGGGTTGGCGCAGGCTTGATGACGGCAGGCGTCCCGCTCACACTGCCGTGCTCATGCTGGAGGGAGTGGCGGTCATGACATTGGGTGTTTCTTATTCCATCCATCAGCAACCTGTGGTGCTGGGGGATCTGTTGTTGTCGGGTGACGAACGGGAGCACGACGTGTTCGTCCCGTCGGTGGGCAACGTCGAGGAAGTGTTCTGCAAGGGGTCGGGCTATTCGATCACGGGCATGACCCAGAAAGTCATCGTGATCAGCAAGGACATGGCGATCACTTGGGCGGGCAACGAAGTGGCGGCCAGGCTGGCCATCGCAGAACTCAGGGCGCTGGCCGCCAAGGGGCTTGATCCGGATCGGGTTCAAGCATTGCTCGATGGATTGCCCGCGGTACTGATGACGCTGGACCTGGAATTGACGGGTTGGTACGTTTACGAGAACTGCGGTTATCCCATCGAGTTCAGGTCGAGCGAAGGCCACTCCTGCGACTGTGATCACCTACGTCTGGTCGGCAACGGCGCGCCGCTGTTCCAGGCGCTGCTGGACGGCCATCAATGGGTCACGGGCGCGAACCGTGGCATGGACGCCGAAGGGGGAAAGTGCCTGAGCACCACCTGCGCGTTTGCCGGCATGCTGCTGGAGTTGGAACTGAAGAAAAGCCCCACCTCATTGTTGAATTTCTTCGGTGGAGGTTATGAAGTGGCGCTGTTCGACGAGGGTAGCTTTCGCAAGCTGGATGATGTGACCCACGTCTACTGGAATGTTCAGGTGTCCGAAAAGGGTGTCGGAATCACCCAGCCCTTTCATATCCGCAAGCAGTTCTACCGCGACGCAAACCTGATGATCATGCCTGTGCGGTTCGTGCGGGACGGGGCGAAGACGGGCATCGTCCATCAGGAACTGTATGTGGTTCAGGAACCGGGAGGCACGCTCAAGCGTGAGGACGTGAGCGTCGACGATCTGCCTTCGCTCAACTCGCGGCACACCTGCCATTACTTCATTCAAGGCGAGGCTGCGCAGGTCTTCACGCGGGTGCAGTACCGCGAACGTCCGGAAGACAATGACTTGACGATCAAGGAGACCGCAACGGGCCTGCAATTGAAGATCCGCAAGCGCTTCTTCAACGAGATCGGCGCAATCCTACAAAGCGACCCCCGCTGGCATCCCCAAACCTGAACCTCAGGCGCGCAACAGATCCCGCAACGCCCTGAGCGTCTCCTGCGGCGCCTCTTCGGGAATGTTGTGCCCCACGCCCGCCAGCACCCGGCGCTCGTAGGGGCCGGTGAAGCGGTCGGCGTCTTCGTCTTCCTCCGGCGCGGGGCCGACGCCGTCGTCGGCGCCGCACAGGGAAACGGTCGGCACGCTGATCGCCGGCTGCTGCTCCAGGGCCTTTTCCATCCACTCCAGCGCGGGATCACCCGGTGCGTACATGAAGCGGTGACGGTAGGAGTGGATCACCACTTCGACGAAGTCCGGATTGTCGAAGGCCGGGGCGGTCAGGGGATAGCGCTCGGCATTGCGGGCCCAGGTGGGCGACCACAGGCGCCAGAGCAGTTCGCACAGCGCCCGCCGGTTCTGCGTCAGGCCTTCGACGCCGCGGGGTGTGTGGAAGTAGTACTGATACCAGTACAGGTGCTCGGTGGCCGGATCCAGCGGCCGGACGGAGGCCGGAATGTTCTGGAGGTTGTAGCCGTCGCCGGTGACCAGCCCGCGCACCCGCTCGGGAAACAGCGCCGCGACGATGCACGCGGCCCGGCCGCCCCAGTCGTAGCCGCACAGCGTGGCCTGGGCGATGCCCAGTGCATCCATCAGGTCCAGCAGGTCCTGGGCCAGCGCCGCCTGTTGGCCGGAGCGCAACGTGTCCGCACGGTTGAACCGGGTCGGGCCGTAGCCGCGCAGGTACGGCACGATCACCCGGCAGCCCTCGGCGGCGAGGGCCGGGGCGACCTCGTCGTAGGCGCGGGGGGAGTAGGGGAAGCCGTGGAGGAGAATCACCGCAGGGCCGTCGCTCGGGCCGTGCTGCTCATAGGCGATGGTCAGGGTGGGCGTTGTGCTGAACAGGATCGCGTCACGGCTCATGCGGCACTCCTCGTTGTCAGGCCTCTTCCGCCACCTGATTGAAATACTTGCTCCGGTCCGGCGTGAACGTCACCACCATGCGGGTGCGTGAGCAGGTCAGCGCCCGTTCCTCACCCAGGTCGATGTCCAGAGGCTCGCCGCGCAGGCCCTGCCATTCGGCCAGGTATTTGAGGGAGCCGTACTTTTCGTTCTTCTTCAGGCTGCGGCTGACCCCGCCTTTCCAGCCCAGCACCGGCAGTTCGTCGGCCAGGCAGCGCTTGGCCAGATCGGGAAAGCGCACGGCGCGCTGGCGGCCGATCTCCCAGCATTTGATCAGGCCTTTGTCGTGGGCTTCCCACAACTGGCTGCGGGTCAGGCCCGTGCGAAGGGGAACGTCGATCTGACGGTGGATGCGCTGGCTCATTCTGGTTCCTTGAAATCGGGTTTTATTGGACAGCTCCGCTGTGCCCGTTGCGGTGGATGGTAGGGGCGGGCGACACGGCTGGCAACAAGGTATTTCAGGGTGTAAGTGCAAGTTACGGGGGGAGGCATTGCGCGACTTTTGTTGAACATTTGTAGGCCTTCACTTGTGCGCTTATGGCGAGGGCGCTGGCTCCCGCTCGACCGCGAAATAGCCGCAGATCAGGGCCCTGCGCTGTTCCAGTAAAAATCCGGTGGCACAAAGAGGGGGCCGCTTCGCCCACCTGCCGGAGCCAGAGTCTTCGCCGCAGAGGGGGTGAAATGTTTAATTGTTGTAGGAATTCATTCCGCTAACCGGGATTGATGCGGGAGATGTCTGACAGTCTCTGGCGAAAAACGATGACGCCTTACGGTTGCCAACAGTTCTTCGCGCCGCTCAGTTTGCGGTCGAGGAAGCACGCCGCGCTGATCAGCGCCAGGTGCGTCAGGGCCTGGGGCGTGTTGCCCAGGTGGCGGCCGCGGCTGTCGAACTCTTCGGCGTACAGGCCCAGCGGATTGGCGTAGCGCAGCAGCTGTTCGAATTCCAGGTGGGCCTTGTCCACTTGGCCTGCGCGGGCCAGGCATTCGACGTACCAGAACGAGCAGGCGGCGAACGCACCTTCGGTGCCGGGCAGGCCGTCGATGCCGGTGTCGTCGTTGCGGTAGCGGTAGACCATGCCGTCGCGCACCAGGTGCCGTTCGATGGCGTCCAGGGTCGAGAGCCAGCGCGGATCCTTGGCGCTGACGAAGCGCAC
The DNA here is from genome assembly GCF_002113595.1 of Pseudomonas sp. B3(2017). Classification (NCBI taxonomy): domain Bacteria; kingdom Pseudomonadati; phylum Pseudomonadota; class Gammaproteobacteria; order Pseudomonadales; family Pseudomonadaceae; genus Pseudomonas; species Pseudomonas sp. B3(2017). The sequence continues at coordinate 212,933 of NZ_NEIU01000005.1, read as the reverse complement.
CAGGGGCATCAGCAGCATCGAGCCGTCGAGGGCGGTGCCGCCCAGGTACTGCACGAAATGGCCGCGCTCTTCGTTCCAGAAGTTGTCCCAGATGTCGCTGTGGATCGCCTGGCGCGTTTGGTCCCAGCGGGCGAACGGCGCCGGCAGCGAACGCTTCGAGGCCAGGCGGATGGCCCGGTCCAGCGCCACCCAGCCCATCAGCCGCGAGTGCAGGAAGTGATGCTGCTCACCGCGCATTTCCCAGATGCCCACGTCTTCGTTCTGCCAGGTCTCACAGACCTGATCGACCACTTCCTGCACGTGCTTCCAGCCCTCGTGGGAAATGGCGTCGCCGTACTTGTTGACCAGGTACACCGCGTCCATCAGTTCGCCGAAGATGTCCAGCTGGATCTGTTCATAGGCCTGGTTGCCGATGCGCACCGGCCGGGCCCCGCCGTGGCCGGACAAATGGGTGAGTTCGGTCTCCGGCAGTTCCTGACGCCCGTCGACGGCGTACAGGATGTTGAGTTTCATCGGCTGGCCCCGGCAGTCGCTGACCCGGCCGCGCAGCCAGCGCATGTAGTCGTTGGCCTCGTCGACGAAGCCCAGGCGCATGAAGGCGTACACGGTGAAGGAGGCGTCGCGGATCCAGGTGTAGCGGTAGTCCCAGTTGCGTGTGCCGGCGGGCGTTTCCGGCAGGCCGAACGTGGCGGCGGCGAGGATCGCGCCGTGCTCGCGGGAGGTCAGCAGTTTCATCGCCAGGGCCGAGCGGTTGACCATTTCCCGCCAGCGTCCGCGGTAGGTGGATTGGCGGAGCCAGTCGCGCCAGAACTTCAGCGTGCGCTCCAGGTAGAGGTCGCCGTGGTCTTCGCCCAGGCGCGGGTCGTCGCCGGCACCGAGCATGAAGGCGGCGCGCTGATCCTGCTTGAGGGTGAATTCGGCGACGGCGGCCTGCGCCTCGATGCGCATCGGCTGATCCGAGGTCAGGCGCAGGGTCGGCTGGCCGGCGGCGCTGAAGGTCACGTCCTGTTTGTCCACTTGGGCGCGGGTGGCGGCGCGGCCATAGTCGTGGCGCACCGCGCAGCGCAACCGGAACGTCGCCTGGCCGCTGACCACCCGCACCCGGCGCATCAGCAGCGGCAAGGTGTCGCTGCGGTCGCCGACCGGCAGCAGGTCAGTGATCTCGACCACGGCGCGCTCACTGAGCCAGCGCGTCTGCAGGACGTTGGTGTCCGGCAGGTAGATCTGTTCCCGGCGTGCCTCGGGCAGGTCCGGCGCCAGCTGGAAGATCCCCGCGTCGGGGGTGTCCAGCAGCGAGCAGAAGATCGACGGGCTGTCGAACTCGGGCCAGCAGAAGAAATCCACGCTGCCCTGGTCGTTGACCAGCGCGGCGCTGCGCATGTCGCCGATGATGCCGTGGGCATCGATGGCGCTCTGGCGTTCCGGTTGATGCTCGGCCATGGCGTGGGGGCTCCGGGGCAGGGGATGTATTCAGCTGACCGGAGCGTGGCGGTCAGAGTTCATCCCCGAACATGAAAACCCAGACCGCTCCAGAGCCGTTCGCGGCCGCTGTGGCGGTGCCGGTCGAGGCTGCCCGCCCCCCAGCGTGTGACCGCTCTCAGGTGGCGGGCCGGCAGCGGGCCGTTTCGGCCCAGCGTGCGACGGTGTCGACGCCGAACGTCTCGACGATGCGTCGCAGCCAAACGGTGAAACGCTGCGGATCCGCTTGCAGTTGCTGCGTCAGCGTCTCCAGCGTCAGCCATTGCCAGTCCTGGGCCTCTTCGGGATTGGCCTGCGGGTCGGCCGTGCCGAGCCCGATCAGGATGTGGTCGTATTCATGTTCGATGAGCTGGTCGGTCACCTGTTCGCGATAGAGCATCGCGGTGACTTCTTGCAGTTCGCAGTCGAGCCCCATCTCCTCCCGGAGGCGCCGTCGGGCGGCCGCCGAGGTGCGTTCGCCCGGCCGGGGATGGCCGCAGCAGGTGTTGGTCCACAGGCCGGCGGAATGGTATTTGCCGGCCGCGCGCCGCTGCAGCAGCAAGCGCCCGTGCAGGTCGAAAATGAAGATGGAAAAGGCGCGGTGGCGCAGGCCTTGGCGGTGCACCTGCATCTTGGGCGCGCTGCCCGTGGGGCGGTCTTGGGGGGAGACCAGGATCAGCATCTCTTCCATGGCTTTGGCTCGCATGAAGGCCTTCGCGGCTGGGCGTGACGGCTGACCCGACTGGCGGGTGAACAACAGGCGCGGGTGATCGGTACCGTTGAAAAAATAGCCCGACGCCACCGGTTTCGCCAAACGGCCCGACGGACGCGGGCTTCACACTCCACCAACAAATCGGCGCTTTTGCGCCCACGGGCCTTTGTGGCAAGTTGCAGGCCCCTGACGAGACCGCACCCGATGGCCAACCCTTACCGCGAACTGTTCAACGCCCCCGGCGCCCGCAATTTTGTGATCGCCGGGATGATCGCGCGCATGCCGATCTCCATGACCGGCATCGGCGTGATCACCATGCTGTCCCAGCTCAAGGGCGGCTACAGCCTGGCCGGTGGGGTGGCGGCGACGTTCGCGCTCGCCACGGCGTTTTGTGCGCCGCAGGTGTCGCGGCTGGTGGACCGGTTCGGCCAGGGCCGGGTGCTGCCGGTGTCGGCGCTGATCGGCGGCGGGGCGCTGCTGATGTTGCTGCTGTGCACCCGCTTGCAGATGCCGTACTGGACGCTGTTCGTCTGCGCCGCGTTGGCCGGCTGCATGCCGAGCATGTCGGCGATGGTGCGGGCGCGCTGGACCGAGATCTACCGCGGCCAGCCGCAGTTGCAGACCGCCTATGCGCTGGAGTCGGTGCTCGACGAGGTCTGCTTCATCGTCGGCCCGCCGCTGTCGGTGGGCCTGTGCGTGGCGGTGTTCCCCGAGGCCGGGCCGCTGGCGGCGCTGCTGATGCTGGCGGTGGGCGTCACGGCGTTCGTGGCCCAGCGCGGCACCGAGCCGCCGGTGCATCCTCATGAAGAACACCATCAGGGCTCGATCATCCGTTCCCCGGATATCCGCCTGCTGTTGCTGCTGATGGTCGCGATGGGCGTCATCGTCGGCGTGGTGGATGTGGTCAGCGTGGCCTTCGCCCAGCAGCAGGGCCAGCCGGCGGCGGCGAGCATCGTGCTGTCGGTGTACGCCATCGGCTCGTGCCTGGCCGGCATCGCGTTCGGGGCGATGCGCTCGCGGCTGCCGCTGCCGCAACTGTTCATGTACGGCGGGATAGCGACGGCAGTGACCACGCTGCCGTTGTTGCTGGCGGGCAACATCGTCGGGCTGTCGGTGGCGGTGTTCATCGCCGGGCTGTTCTTCTCGCCGACCCTGATCGTCGCCATGGCGCTGGTCGAGCGCATCGTGCCGCCGGCCAAGCTCACCGAAGGGCTGACCTGGCTGGTCACGGGCCTGAGCATCGGCGTGGCGGTGGGCGCGGCCGGTTCCGGCGCGCTGGTGGATGCCTTCGGCGCCCGCAGCGGGTTCTGGCTGGCGATCGCGGCGGGGGCGGTGGTGCTGGGTTCTGCGATCCAGAGCTACCGACACCTCAAGTAACGCCCGATCTTCTGTGGAAGTCGCTGTCCGGCGGTGCCCATACTGACGTCATCGCTGGCAAGCCAGCTCCCACAGGTTAGCCTGCACGACACAGATCCGATGTGGGAGCCAGCCTGCTGGCGATGGCGTCAGCGAGGGCGCCGCCGGGCAGGGTCAAGGCTGCCGCTTCACCAGCCCCGGCCGGAATTCACCCAGAAGTTCACCGACAGCGACGTCGAGACCGACTCCACCTGATGGAACCAGCCCTCAGGCAGGAACAGCAGGTCCCCGGCCTCCAGCACCACCCGCAGGAACGTCACGTCGCGGGCGGCGGGGAAGCGCCCGTAGTCCGGCGCGTCCGGGTTGAAGTCGCAGCCGTCCAGGCCGCCTTCCGGCGCGGTGGACCAGGTGCCCAGCGCTTCGCGGTGATGGGGCGCGGCGAGGGTGAACCGCTTCTGGCCCCAGACCTGGGCGAACAGGTTGTCGGTGTCGTCGCGGTGCAGCGGCGTGAGGGTGCCTTTGGGGCCGATCCAGATCCGGGGCGGGATGAACAGCCCGGCGTCGAAGTAGGCCGGCAGGCGGATTTGTTCCATCAGCTTGGCCGGCAGGATGTTGTTGCCCATGTAGGCCGGCGGTTCGCCGTTTTCGCCCTTGACCGCCGGGCTGTCGAGGGAGGCGATGAACTCGGCCATGGATGTGGAGCGAAAGTCCCGCTCCGTGGAGAACGTCTTCTTCACGTAGTCGCCGTGGCGGGTGATGCCTTGCAGCTCGGCGAAGTGCTCCAGCGATTCTTCACGGCTGAGGTTGAACAGCGGCCAGTCGTGCAATGCATTGCTGATCACCACGGGAATGCCCTGGGGCAGGTAGCGGCGCCTGAATTCGTCCACCGGCAATTCGCTGCGCGGGCGCCGTTCGATCTGGGTCTGCACCGGCAGCCCCGCGGTGAGTCGCTCGCTTACGCGCGCCGGCGTCGGGTAACGTTTGTTCATGTCGACCTTTTCGGTCGGGGCGCCGCCGTGCATGGCTTGGTCGATGATTTGCGGCAGCAGCGTGGCCAGGCCCATGTTGCCGCCGATCTTCAGGCGACCGCTGGCGAACAGTTCCTCGACGTTGGCCGTGCCGCCCATGATCCCGAGGAAATCCTGCTGCGCCACCTCGATGGTCACATCGGGGCTGGCATGGCGCCCGGGCCCGGTGCGGCTGGTGGTTCCGACCTCGGCCCAGTACGCCGCCTGCGGGCCGAACACGAATTGGAACACGCCTTCGATGCCGACGGCGCCGGCATTGGCGAACAGTTTGCCCAGAATGCTGTGCAGATCCACGGTGATTCCCCGCTGTGACGTTGTTGTTTTGGTCTGAACGGTTAACGAGCGCTTGTCGGGGGAATTTACCGGGCGCCGACTAATTTGCCGGGCGGGCCATCCGTCCCCCCTCTATAGAGACGTTCATGAGAGGGAAGCGTGGTGACCAAGTTGACCCTGCTGTGCCTGCCGTATTCCGGCGCCAGTGCCATGGTCTACAGCCGCTGGCGGCCCAAGCTGCCGCAATGGCTGCAATTGCAGCCGGTGGAACTGCCGGGGCGCGGCGCCCGGTTCGACGAGCCGCTGCACACCGACATGCGGGGGCTGGCGATGCAGTTGGCCAAAGAATTGCGCCCGACGCTCAAAACCCCGTACGCATTGTTCGGCCACAGCCTGGGCGCGTTGCTGGCCTGCGAACTGGCCCATGCCCTGCGCGCCTTGGGCTGCCCGGAGCCGGTGGCGCTGTTCGCCTCCGGCACGGCGGCGCCGACCCTGCGGGCCGACTACGACCGCGGCTTCGCCGACCCCAAGACCGATGCCGAACTGATCGAGCAGCTGCGCACGCTCAACGGCACCAGCGAAGAAGTGTTGGCCAACAAAGAGTTGATGAGCCTGACCCTGCCGATCCTGCGCGCGGACTTCCTGCTCTGCGGCACCTTCGAGCCTATGCAGCGCCCCTTGCTCAACTGCCCGGTGCACGTGCTGGGCGGCAAGGCCGACCGCGCCACCACCGAACAGCTGATCGGCTGGAGCAAGGAGACCCGCGGCAGCTTCTCGGTGGACATGCTGGCCGGCGGGCACTTCTTCATCCATGAGCACGAGGCCAAGGTGCTGAAGGTGATCAAGGACCAACTGGAGATCCATCACCGGCGGCATGCCCTGGCCGTGAGCGCCTGACATTCCCCTCCAGTCCGGCAGGCGGTGCCCTCACTGAAGCCATCGCCAGCAGGCTGGCTCCCGCAGAGTGCCGGGTGAATGCAAAATCTGCGGCCACCGCAGCCCGGTGGGAGCCAGCCTGCTGGCGATGGCGTCAGCCCGGGCGCCGCCGAGCAAGGGCAAGACAACCCCTCCCGCCTTCAAGAATTCCCTCCTGCGCCCCCGCTTTACCTTCCCGCTGACAGTTGTTCTCAATCGCTAATTTTTCAGGTCTGGGTTCGTTTTATAGGGACGACGTGCCTTTGTGCTTCTTGCCTACTGAATCCGGATCCCAAGAAATGAATGCTGATGACTCCTTGAAACTCGCTCGCCGGTTTATCGGGTTGCCGCTGGAAAAGCGCCAGATGTTCCTCGCCGCCCTGCAACGCGAAGGCGTGGACTTTTCAAGGTTTCCGATTCCGGCCGGGGTCGAGGCCGAGGATCGCCAGGCGCTGTCCTACGCCCAGCAGCGCATGTGGTTTCTCTGGCACCTGGATCCGCAGAGCGGCGCCTACAACCTGCCGGCGGCGGTGCGCCTGACCGGGCGCCTGAACCGGCCAGCGCTGGAGCAGGCCTTCGCCAGCCTCATCGAGCGTCACGAGACCCTGCGCACCGTGTTCCGCCAGCAGGCCGACGACAGCCTGCTGCAAGTGCCGCTGCAACAGCCGCTGGAGATCCGCCGCATCGACCTGTCGACCCTGCCGGCCAACGAGCGTGAGGTACAGGTGGCGGCCGCCGCCCAGGAACAATCGCTGATGCCGTTCGACCTGGCCAACGGTCCGCTGCTGCGGGTGGTGCTGCTGCAACTGGGCGAGCAGGAACACGTGCTGCTGCTGACCTTGCACCACATCGTGTCCGACGGTTGGTCGATGAACGTGCTGATCGACGAGTTCTGCCGCTTCTACGACGCTCACGACCAGGGCATCGTCGCCGAACTGCCGCCGTTGCCGGTGCAGTACAGCGACTACGCACTGTGGCAGCGCCGCTGGCTGGAGGCCGGCGAGCAGCAGCGCCAGCTCGACTACTGGCTGGCGCAGATGGGCGATGAACACCCGGTGCTGGAACTGCCGCTGGACCGTCCGCGCCCGGTGCTGCCGAGCAACCTGGGCCGGCGCCTGGAGCACGTCGTCGAGGCCGGGCTGGTCGAGCAGTTGCGCGGCGTGGCCCGCCAGCACGGCGTCACCCTGTTCATGCTGTTGCTGGGCACCTTCAATGTGCTGCTGCACCGCTACACCGGGCAGACCGACCTGCGCGTCGGCGTGCCCATCGCCAACCGCAACCGCCGCGAGATCGAAGGGCTGATCGGCTTCTTCGTCAACACCCAGGTGTTGCGTGCGCAACTGGACGGCCAGACCCGCTTCGCCGACCTGCTGCGCGACCTCAAGGAAACCGCCCTCGGCGCCCAGGCCCACCAGGACTTGCCGTTCGAGCGCCTGGTCGAGGCGCTGAAGCTGGAGCGCAGCCTGAGCTACAACCCGCTGTTTCAGGTGATGTACAACCACCAGCCGGAAGTCGCCGACGTCACCGCGCTCAAGGTCGGCAACGGCCTGGAGCTGGGCGTCATCGAGTGGGAAAGCCGCAGCACCCAGTTCGACCTGAGCCTGGACACCTACGAGAAGGGCGGCCAGCTGCACGCGGCGTTCACCTACGCCAGCGACCTGTTCGATGCGCAGACCATCGAACGCATGGCGCGGCACTGGAGCGAGCTGCTGCGCAGCGTCGCCGCCGATCCGCAGCAGCGGGTCGGCGACATCGGCCTGATGCAGGCGCAGGAACACGAGCAGTTGATCCGCCAGTGGGGCCGTCATGACGCCGCATGGCCGAGCGAGCGCCCGGTGCATGAGCTGTTCGAGGCCGAGGCGGCGAAGACCCCGGACGCGGTCGCCCTGATCTTCGACGGCGAGCAACTGACCTATGCCCAGCTCAACGCCCGGGCCAACCGCCTGGCCCGCACGCTGCTGGCCGAAGGGGTCGGCCCGGAGGTGCTGGTGGGCATCGCGGTCGACCGGGGGCTGGAGCTGATCGTCGCCATCCTCGCCGTGCTCAAGGCCGGCGGCGCCTATGTGCCGCTGGATCCGCAATACCCGCGCGACCGCCTGCTGTGCATGATCGAAGACAGCGGCAGCCGCCTGCTGCTGACCCAAAGCCATCTGCTCGGGCGTCTGCCGGTGCCCGAGAACGTCCGGAGCCTGTGCCTGGACCAGGCCGAAGCCTGGCTGCACGACGAGGACGGCAACCCGCAACGCACCGTCTGGGCCGACAACCTGGCCTATGTGATGTTCACCTCCGGCTCCACCGGGCGCCCGAAAGGCGTCGGCATCAGCCATGGCGCCCTGAGCAAGCACGCCTTCGCTTCGCAGCACTACTACGGCCTGAGCGCCGCCGATTGCGCGCTGCAGTTCGCCACGTTCAACTTCGATGCGTTCGGCGAGCAACTGTTCGGCCCGCTGACCTGCGGCGCCCGCGTGCTGCTGCGCGGCAACGAGGTGTGGGACAGCGAAACCCTGTACCGCCAGATCGTCGGGCAGGGCATCACGGTGATGGACCTGACCACCGCCTACTGGAACATGATCGCCAAGGAGTTCGCCGCCGCAGGCCCGCGCGACTACGCCGCGCTGCGCCAGGTGCACAGCGGCGGCGAGGCGATGCCGCCGGAAGGCGTGCAGGCCTGGCGCGAGGCGGGCCTGGGGCACGTGAGGCTGCTCAACACCTACGGCCCGACCGAGGCCACCGTCACCGCCACCACCCTCGATTGCAGCGACTACGTCAGCGGGCAGCAGGCGCTTCCGCTGACGATGCCCATCGGCCACCCGCTGCCGGGCCGCCATGCCTACCTGCTGGACGCCGAGGGCCAGCCGACCCCGGTCGGCGTGGTCGGCGAACTGATGCTCGGCGGCGAACTGCTGGCGCGGGGTTACTTCCAGCGCGCCGACCTGACCGCCGAGCGCTTCATCCCCGATCCGTTCTCCGCCGACGGCGCGCGCCTGTACCGCACCGGCGACCTGGCGCGCTACAACGCCCTCGGCCAGATCGAGTACGTCGGCCGGGTCGACCATCAAGTGAAGATCCGCGGCTTCCGGATCGAACTGGGCGAGGTGGAGGCGCGCCTGCTGGCGCTGGACGCGGTCAGCGAGACCGTGGTGCTCGCGGTGCAGGGCGGCAGCAGCCTGCAACTGGTCGCCTACGTGGTGCCGGCGGACGCCGCCGTGGTCGACGCCTCGGCCGACGGCCAGGGCGCAACCCGCGAGGCGATCAAGGCGCAGCTCAAGGACAGCCTGCCGGACTACATGGTGCCGACCCAGATGGTGTTCCTCGCCGCGCTGCCCCTGAGCCCCAACGGCAAGCTCGACCGCAAGGCCTTGCCGGCGCCGGACGCCAGCCAGATGCAGCAGGCGTTCGTCGCGCCGCGCAGCGAGCTGGAACAGAAGATCGCGGCGATCTGGCAGGACGTGCTCAAGCTCGACCAGGTCGGCCTGACCGACAACTTCTTCGAGCTGGGCGGCGACTCGATCATTTCCATTCAGGTGGTCAGCCGCTCGCGTCAGGCCGGGATTCACTTCAGTCCGCGCGACCTGTTCCAGCACCAGACCGTGCAGGCGCTGGCGGCGGTGGCGCAGCAGGGCAGCGGCGGGGTGAGCATCGATCAGGGGCCGGTGACCGGCGAGCTGCCGCTGCTGCCGATCCAGCAGACCTTTTTCGAAGACGACATTCCCCAGCGTCACCACTGGAACCAGGCGGTGCTGCTGCGCAGCCATCAGGCCCTGAATGCCGACGCGCTGCTGCAAGCGCTCAACGGGCTGGCGGCGCACCACGACGGCCTGCGTTCGCGCTTCGTCGAGGGCACCGACGGTTGGCGCGCCGACGTGGCGCCGGTGGCGGCCGACCCTGAGCTGCTGTGGACGGCGGACGGCTTGGCCGATGCCGACCTGCAAGCGCTGTACGGCAAGGCCCAGCAGAGCCTGAGCCTGCAACATGGCCCGCTGCTGCGTGCGGTGCTGGCCACCGTCGCCGACGGCAGCCAGCGCCTGTTGCTGGCGGTGCATCACCTGGCGGTGGACGGCGTGTCGTGGCGGATCCTGCTGGAGGACCTGCAACAGGCCTATCAGCAAGCGGCGCAAGGCACGGGCATCCAGCTGCCGGCCAAGACCAGCCCGTACAAGGCCTGGGGCGAGCATCTGCAGGCCTACGCCGCAACCGACGCGGTGCAGGCCGAACTGGGCTTCTGGCAACGTCAGCTCGACGGCGCCGAGCTGGCGCTGCCGTGCGACAACCCGCAGGGCAGCCGCCAGAGCCGTCACGCCAAGGTTGTCCACAGCCGCCTCGACAAGCGCCTCACCCAACAGCTGCTGCAACAGGCCCCGGCGGCCTACCGCACCCAGGTCAACGACCTGCTGCTGACCGCCCTGGCGCGGGTGATCTGCCGCTGGACCGGCCACGCCGACACCCTGATCCAACTGGAAGGCCACGGCCGCGAAGACCTGTTCGACGACATCGACCTGACCCGCACCGTGGGCTGGTTCACCAGCCTGTTCCCGGTGCGCCTGACCCCAGCGCAATCCGTCGCGGCGGCGATCAAGCAGGTCAAGGAACAGCTGCGCGCGATCCCCAACAAAGGCATCGGCTTCGGCGTGCTGCGCCACCTGGGCGAGGCTTCTGTGCAGGCCAGCCTGAAAGCGCTGCCGATGCCGCGCATCACCTTCAACTACCTCGGCCAGTTCGACGGCAGTTTCGATGCCGAAGAGGGCGCGCTGTTCAGCCCGGCCGGCGAGGGCGCCGGCGGCGAGCAGAGCCCGGACGCGCCGCTGGACAACTGGCTGGGCGTCGAAGGCCAGGTCTACGACGGCGAGCTCGACCTGCGCTGGACCTTCAGCCGCGAGCAGTTCAACGAGGCGACCATCGCCCGTCTGGCCGCCGAATACGAAACCGAGCTCCAGGCCCTGATCCGCCACTGCTGCCTGCCGGAATCGATGGGCGTGACGCCGTCGGACTTCCCGCTGGCGCACATCGGCCAGGCGCAGTTGGACGCGATCCCGGTGCCGGCCGCCGCCATCGAAGACCTCTATCCGCTGTCGCCGATGCAGCAGGGCATGTTGTTCCACACCCTGTACGAGCAAGGCACCGGCACCTACATCAACCAGCTGTGCGTGGACGTCGACGGCCTCGACCCCGAGCGCTTCCGCGCCGCGTGGCAGGCGACGATGGATGCCCACGACATCCTGCGCAGCGGCTTCATCTGGCAGGGCGAACTGCAGGAGCAACTGCAGATCATCCACCGCCGCCTCGAACTGCCGTACACGCTGCTCGACTGGCGCGAACGCGACGACGTCGCCCAGGCGCTCAAGGACTTCACCGCCGCCGACCTGGCCCAAGGCTTCGACCTGACCCGGGCCGGGCTGCTGCGCGTGACCCTGATCCGCGTCGCTTTACACCGCCATCACCTGATCTTCACCAACCACCACATCCTGATGGACGGCTGGAGCAGCGCGCAGATGCTCGGCGAGGTGCTGCAACGTTACGCAGGGCTTGAGCCGGCGCGTCCGGTGAGCCGCTACGCCGATTACATCCAGTGGCTGCAACGTCAGGACGCCGCCGTCAGCGAAGCGTTCTGGCTGGCGCAACTGGCGGACTTCCAGGAGCCGACCGTGCTGGCGCAGGCTGCGGCGGCCGGCGGCGAGGTGCGCACCGAAAGCGGTCATGCCCTCACGCATCACGACCTCGACGCGGCGCGCACCCGGCGCCTGAACGCGTTCGCCCGTGAACAGAAAGTCACTGTCAACACGCTGGTGCAGGCCGCCTGGCTGCTGCTGTTGCAGCGCTACACCGGCAGCGCCTGCGTGGCGTTCGGCACCACCGTGGCCGGGCGTCCGGCGGAGATTGCCGGCATCGAGCAACAGGTGGGCCTGTTCATCAACACCTTGCCGGTGATCGCCGCCAGCCGTCCGGACCAGACCGTGGCCGCGTGGTTGGCCGCCGTGCAGGCGCAGAACCTGGCGCTGCGCGAGTTCGAGCACACGCCGCTGGCGAACATCCAGCGCTGGGCCGGGCAGGGCGGCGAGTCGCTGTTCGACACCTTGCTGGTGTTCGAGAACTTCCCGATCTCCGAAGCTTTGCAGCACGGCACCGCCGAAGGCGTGGTGTTCGGTCCTGTGGCCAACCAGGATCAGACCCACTACCCGCTGACCTTGGGCGTCACCCTGGGCGACACCCTGGCGCTGCACATGAGCGTCGACCGGGCGCACTTCAGCGCCGCCACCGTCGAGCGCCTCAGCGCGCAACTGCTGCACCTGCTGGAGCGGTTCGCCGAATCCGGCGAGCGCCGCCTCGGCGAGATCGCCCTGGCCACTGCCGAGGAACACGCCCGGCAACTGGCCGAGAACCGGCCGCAGGCCTACCCGACGGACATCGCCGTGCATCAGCGCTACGCCCGACTGGCGGCGCAGCAGCCTGAACGCACCGCCGTGATCTTCGACGGCCAGCACTACAGCTATGGCGAACTGGATGCCCGGGCCAACCGCCTGGCCCATGAGCTGGTGGCCCGTGGCGTGGGCGCCGAAGTGCGGGTCGGCGTGGCCATGCCGCGCAGCGAAGGCCTGATCGTCGCGCTGCTGGCGGTGCTCAAGGCCGGCGGCGCCTATGTGCCGCTGGACACCAGCTACCCGCGCGAGCGCCTGGCATACCTGATGCAGGACGCCGGGCTGGCGCTGCTGCTGACCGATTCGCGGGTGTCGGCGCAACTGCCGGTCGGCGAGGCGCTGAGCGTGCTGGAACTGGACCGCCTCGACCTCAGCGACCGTCCGGCCCAGGCGCCGGACGTGGCGCTGGATCCTGACAACCTCGCCTACGTGATCTACACCTCCGGCTCCACCGGCAACCCCAAAGGCGTGAGCGTCACCCACGGCCCGCTGGCGATGCATTGCCTGGCCATCGGCGAGCGCTACGAGATGCGCGACACCGACTGCGAATTCCACTTCATGTCGTTCGCCTTCGACGGCGCCCACGAACGCTGGCTGACCAGCCTGACCCACGGCGGCTCCCTGCTGATCCGCGACGACAGCCTGTGGACGCCGGAGCAGACCTACAACGCGATGCTCGAACACGGCGTGACCGTGGTCGCGTTCCCGCCGGTGTACCTGCAACAGCTGGCCGAACACGCCGAGCGCGTGGGCAACCCGCCGAAGGTGCGCATCTACTGCTTCGGCGGCGACGCGGTGCCGAACGCCAGCTTCGAACAGGTCAAGCGTGCGCTGAAGCCGGAGTACATCATCAACGGCTACGGCCCGACCGAGACCGTGGTCACCCCGCTGATCTGGAAGGCCGGCCGCGATGAACCGTGCGGCGCCGCCTATGCGCCGATCGGCAGCCGCATCGGCGACCGAAGCGCCTATGTGCTCGACGCCGACCTGAACCTGTTGCCCCAAGGCATGGCCGGCGAGCTGTACCTGGGCGGCAGCGGCGTGGCCCGCGGCTACCTGAACCGGGCGGCGATGACCGCCGAGCGTTTCGTCGCCGACCCGTTCGGCCAGGCTGGCGGCGTGCTGTACCGCACCGGCGACCTGGTGCGCCAGCGCGCCGACGGCACCTTCGACTACCTGCAACGCATCGACAACCAGGTGAAGATCCGCGGCTTCCGCATCGAGCTGGGGGAAATCGAGGCGCGCCTGCAAGCCCTGGAGGGCGTGCGCGAAGCGGTGGTGGTGGCCCAGGAAAGCGGCGGCAGCAAGCGCCTGGTGGCCTACGTGGTCGGCGACGCGCAGCGGGCGGACTTCGCCGAGGGCCTGCGCGAGCAACTGAAGGCGACGATGCCGGCGCACATGGTGCCGGCCTACGTGCTGACCCTCGAACGCATGCCGCTGACGCCCAACGGCAAGCTCGACCGCAAGAACCTGCCCAAGCCCGACGTCAGCCAACTGCAGCAGGCTTACGTGGCGCCGCAGACGGCGCTGGAGCAGCAACTGGCGACGATCTGGCAGGACGTGCTCAAGCTTGAGCGGGTCGGCCTCGGCGACAACTTCTTCGAACTGGGCGGCGACTCGATCATCTCGATCCAGGTGGTCAGCCGCGCCCGCCAGGCCGGGCTGCGCTTCACGCCCAAAGACCTGTTCCAGCACCAGACCGTCCAGGCGCTGGCGACCGTGGTGCAGACCGGCGAGCCGTTGCTGGCGATCGACCAGCGGCCGGCCAGCGGTGCGACCGCGCTGCTGCCGATCCATCAGTGGTTCTTCGCCCAACCGATCCCGGACCGGCACCACTGGAACCAGTCGGTGATGCTCAAGGCCCGCCAGCCGCTGGACGGGCAGGTGCTGGAGCAAGCGTTGCAGGCCTTGGTGGCGCACCACGACAGCCTGCGCCTGGCATTCACCGAGCAGGCCGACGCCTGGTCGGCGCAGTACCGCAGCGCGCAGGCGCCGGCGGGCGAAGCCATCCTCATCCCGGCCGAGGTCGCTGACCTTGCGGCGCTGGAGGCCTTGGGCAACCAGGCCCAGCGCAGCCTGAAGCTGAACGGCGGCTCGCTGATCCGCGCCGTGCTGGCGGATCTGGCCGACGGCAGCCAGCGCCTGTTGCTGATCGTCCATCACCTAGTGGTCGACGGTGTGTCGTGGCGGATCCTGTTCGAAGACCTGCAAAGCGCTTACCGGCAGATCCTGGCCGGCGCCGCCGTGCAGTTGCCGGCCAGGACCAGCTCGGTCAAGGCCTGGGCCGAAGCGTTGCAGGGCTATGCCGCCAGCGAGCCGTTGCAGGCTGAGCTGGGCTTCTGGCAGCAGCAGTTGCAAGGCGCGTCGGTGGCGCTGCCGTGCGACAACCCTGAGGGCGGCCAGCAGCACTGCCAGGCGCAGGCGATCCGCACGCCGCTGGGCAAAGAGCTGACCCGCCAACTGTTGCAGGAGGCCCCGGCGGCCTACCGCACCCAGGTCAACGACCTGCTGCTGACCGCGCTGGCGCGGGTGATGGTGCGCTGGACCGGCGATGACAGCGTGCTGGTGCAACTGGAAGGGCATGGCCGTGAAGACCTGTTCGACACGGTCGATCTGACCCGCACCGTCGGCTGGTTCACCAGCCTGTTCCCGGCGCGCCTGACGCCGGCCGCAGACCTGGGGGCCTCGCTCAAGCAGATCAAGGAACAGCTGCGGGCGATCCCGAACAAGGGCATCGGCTTCGGCGCCCTCGCGCACCTGGGCGACGACCACGCGCGCCAGACCCTGCAAGCCTTGCCGACGCCGCGCCTGACCTTCAACTACCTGGGCCAGTTCGACGGCGGTTTCGAGGCCGAAGGCGATGCGCTGTTCGCGCCGACCGCCGAATCCGGCGGCGAAGAGGTGAACATGCAGGGCCCGCTGGGCAGCCCGTTGGCCCTGGACGGCAAAGTGTTCGGCGGCGAACTGGACCTGAGCTGGACGTTCAGCCGCGAGATGTTCGAGCCGGCGACCATCCAGCGCCTGGCCGACGACTACCTGCAAGAACTGACCGCGCTGATCGCCCATTGCTGCGACAGCGCCAACCGTGGGGTGACGCCGTCGGACTTCCCGCTGGCCACGCTGACCCAGGCCCAGCTCGACGTGCTGGCGCCGCAGCCGCAGGCCATCGACGACATCTACCCGCTGTCGCCGATGCAGCAGGGCATGCTGTTCCATACCCTGCTCGAACACGGCAACGGCGACTACATCAACCAGATGCGCCTGGACGTCGACGGCGTCGATCCCGAGCGTTTCCGTGCCGCGTGGCAGGCAGCGATGGATGCCCACGACATCCTGCGCACCGGGTTCGTCTGGCAGGGCGACCTGGAACAGCCGGTGCAAGTGGTGCAACGCCAGGTGGCGGTGCCGTTCCGCGTGCTCGACTGGAGCGGCCGGGACGACCTCGACACGGCCCTGCAATCGCTCGCCGACGAAGAGCGTGCCCAAGGCCTCGACCTGACCCGCGCACCGCTGCTGCGTCTGGTGCTGGTGCGCACCGGAGCCGGGCGCCATCACCTGATCTACACCAACCATCACATCCTGATGGACGGCTGGAGCAGCGCGCAGTTGCTCGGCGAAGTGCTGCAGCATTACAGCGGCGACGCGGTGCCGCGTCCGGCGGGCCGTTACCGCGACTACATCGCCTGGCTGCAGCGCCAGGACGCCGCAGCGGCCGAAGTCTGGTGGCGGGCGGCGCTGGACAACCTGCAAGAACCGACCCGCCTGGCCGATGCCATGGCGCGTCCGGCGGCGGGGTTGCCGGCCACCGGTTACGGCGATCACTACCAGGTGCTGGACGCCGGGCTGACCCAGCGTCTGGGCGAGTTCGCCCGCGCCTCGAAAGTCACCGTCAACACCGTGGTGCAGGCGGCGTGGCTGCTGCTGTTGCAGCGCTACACCGGCAAGGACTGCGTGGCGTTCGGCGCCACGGTCGCCGGGCGTCCGGCGGATCTGCCGGGGGCCGAGCAGCAGATCGGCCTGTTCATCAACAGCCTGCCGGTGATCGCCGCGCCGCGTGCGCAGCAGAGCCTGGCCGATTGGCTGGCCGCCGTGCAGGCGCAGAACCTGGCGCTGCGCGAGTTCGAGCACACGCCGCTGGCGCAGATCCAGCGCTGGGCCGGGCAGGGCGGCGAGGCCCTGTTCGACAGCCTGATGGTGTTCGAGAACTACCCGATCGCCGAGGCGCTGGAGCAGGGCGCCCCCCAGGGCCTGCGGTTCGGCCCGGTGGTCAACCATGAGCAGACCAACTACCCGTTGACCCTGCTGGTGCACCTGGGCAGCGAGCTGTCGGTGCACTTCAGCTACCAGAACGACCGCTTCGCCAGTGCCGGCGTGGCGCAGTTGGGTGCGCACCTGCAGCGTCTGCTCAGCCAGATGACCGATGCGGGCGAGCGCTCGTTGAGCGAACTGACGCTGTGCGATGTCGAGCCTGCGGACAACCGCTTCGTCACCGACCGGTGCATCCACCAGGCCGTCGGCCGTCAGGTGGCCGCCACCCCGGACGCGCTGGCCGTGACCTTCGCCGAACGGCAACTGAGCTACGCCGAGCTGGACGCCCGAGCCAACCGCCTGGCGCACAAGCTGATCGAACTGGGCGTCGGCCCGGAAGTGCGGGTGGGCGTGGCGATGCCGCGTTCCGAGCACTTGCTGGTGGCGTTGCTGGCGGTGCTCAAGGCCGGCGGCGCCTACGTGCCGCTGGATCCGGACTACCCGGCCGACCGCGTGGCCTACATGCTCGAAGACAGCCGCGCGCGGGTGCTGCTGACCGAGCGGGACATCGCCGCCACCCTGACCGTGGGCGCCGGCACCGACGTGGTGCTGATGGACGAGGTCGCGCTGGACGGCTATGCCCGGGAGACGCCTCGTACGCAGGTGACGCCGGACAACCTGGCCTACGTGATCTACACCTCCGGATCCACCGGCAAGCCGAAAGGGGTGGCGATCGCCCACCGCAACGTCATGGCGCTGATCGACTGGTCGGCGCAGGTGTACCGCCGCGAGGACATCCAGGGCGTGCTGGCGTCCACGTCGGTGTGCTTCGACCTGTCGGTGTGGGAGCTGTTCGTGACCCTGGCCAACGGCGGGTCGCTGATCATCGCCCGCAATGCCCTGGAGCTGCCGCACTTGCCGGCGCGGGACCAGGTGCGCCTGATCAACACCGTGCCGTCGGCCATCGCCGCGCTGCAGCGTGCCGGGCAGATCCCGCCGGGCGTGCGGATCGTCAACCTGGCCGGCGAGCCGCTGAAGCAGGCGCTGGTGGAGGCGCTGTACCAAACGCCGGGCATCGAGCACGTCTACGACCTCTACGGGCCGTCGGAAGACACCACCTACTCAACCTGGACCCGCCGCCGCGCCGGTGGCCAGGCGCGCATCGGCCGGGCGCTCGACCATTCCGCCAGCCATCTGCTGGACGCCGATCTGCAAGCGGTGCCCCAGGGCGTGTCGGCGGAACTGTACCTGTCCGGTGCCGGCGTCACCCGGGGCTACCTGGGCCGTGCGGCGATGACCGCCGAGAAGTTCGTGCCCAATCCGTTCGCCGGCGACGGCGAGCGCCTGTACCGCACCGGCGACCTGATCCGCCTGCGCGAGGACGGCGAGCTTGAGTACATGGGCCGGATCGACCACCAAGTGAAAATCCGCGGCTACCGCATCGAGCTGGGCGAAATCGAGGCGCGCCTGCTGGCCCAGCCGGGCGTGCGCGAAGCGGCGGTGCTGGCGGTGGACGGCGAGGGCGGCGCGCAACTGGCGGCGTACGTGGCCGCCGCGCAACTGGATCTGTCCGACGGCGAGGCGCAACGCCGACTGCGCGAGGGACTAAAGACTGGCCTCAAGTCTTCGTTACCTGACTACATGATTCCCGCGCACCTGTTGTTCCTCGAACAGCTGCCCCTGACCCCCAACGGCAAGCTCGACCGCAAGGCGCTGCCGGCGGTGGACGCCAGCCAAATGCAGGCCGCGTACGTCGCGCCGCAGTCGGAGCTTGAGCAGCAGGTCGCGGCGATCTGGCAGCAGGTGCTGTCCGTCGGACGGATCGGTCTGAACGATCACTTCTTCGAACTGGGCGGGCACTCGCTGCTGGCGGTGAATGTCGTGTCGCGAATGGCCCTTGAACTGGGGCTGAGCCTGACTCCGCAACTGCTATTCCAGCACCCCGTCCTGGGCGACTTCGTCGCTCACCTCAATACAGGAGGCGGGGCTATCAATGAACAGAAACTGAGCAAGCTGGAAGCCCTGCTTGACGATATGGAGGAGGTCTGATGGACACGAGTGTTGCTTTGAGGATTGCCAAGCGCTTTATCACTCTGCCGCTGGACAAACGTAAGCTGTACCTGGAAAAGATGCTCGAAGAGGGCGTCTCGCCGGCCAACCTGCCGATTCCGGAAACCCGTACAGGCTTCGAGGCGATCCCGCTGTCGTATGCCCAGGAACGCCAGTTGTTCCTGTGGCAGATGGACCCGCACAGCACCGCGTACCACATCCCCAGCGCCCTGCGCCTGAAGGGCGCGCTGGACGTCGCGGCGCTGGAGCGCAGCTTCAATGCCCTGGTGGCGCGCCACGAGAGCTTGCGCACCACCTTCGTCGAGCACGATGAAAAGACCTGCCAGGTGATCCACCCGCACATGCCGTTGAGCGTGTCGGTGCAGCCGTTGGCGCCGGGGCTGGACGCGGCGGCGGTGGACGCCGCCGTCAAGGCGTTCGTCGAAGGCGAGACCGCGCGCCCGTTCAACCTCCAGCAGGGCCCGCTGCTGCGGGTCGCGCTGCTCAAGGTGGCGGACGACGACCATGTCATGGCGTTGATTCAGCACCACATCATTTCCGATGGCTGGTCGATGCAGGTGCTGGTCGGCGAACTGATCAAGCTGTACGCCGCCGACACCGCCGGCCAACCGCTGACCCTGCCGCCGCTGGCGGTGCAGTACGCCGACTACGCGATCTGGCAACGGCACTGGTTGGAGGCCGGCGAACGTGAGCGGCAACTGGCGTACTGGGTCAAGACCCTGGGCGGCGAGCAGCCGGTGCTGGAACTGCCGATCGACCATCCGCGCCCGGCGGTGCAGAGCTTCCGTGGCGCGCGCCTGGACCTGAACCTGCCGACGGACCTGGCCGACGGGCTCAAGCACCTGGCGCAGCGCGAAGGCGCCAGCCTGTTCATGGTGCTGCTGGCCTCGTTCCAGGCCTTGCTGCACCGCTACAGCGGCCAGCCGCAGATCCGCGTCGGTGTGCCGACCGCCAACCGCAACCGGGTCGAGACCGAAGGCCTGATCGGCTTCTTCGTCAACACCCAGGTGCTCAGCGCCCAGGTGCACGGGCAACTGCCGTTCAACCGTCTGCTGGCCGAGGTCAAGCAAGCGGCGATGGAGGCCCAGGCCCATCAGGACCTGCCGTTCGAGCAACTGATCGAAGCCCTGCAACCGGAGCGCAGCCTCAGCCACAGCCCGGTGTTCCAGGTGATGTACAACCACCAGGCGGTCAACGACCGGGCCCAGCGCCAGAGCCAGGTGCAGCTGCCGCAACTGAGTGTCGAGGACATCGTCTGGGAGGGCCGCACCGCGCAGTTCGACCTGACCCTGGGCACCTACGAGTCCAGCGAGGGCGTGGCGGCGGAACTGACCTACGCCACCGACCTGTTCAAGCCTGAAACCATCGAGCGCCTGGCCCGTCACTGGCTCAACCTGTTGCGCGGCATCGTCGCCGCGCCAAACCAGCGTGTCGGCGAACTGCCGCTGCTGGACGACAGCGAACACAAAGTGCTGCTGCAGGACTGGAACCGCGTGGTCGACCACGCCGCGCCGGCGCCGTGCGTGCACCAGCGCATCGCCTTGCAGGCCCGGCAGACGCCTGACGCCGTCGCCCTGATCGTCGGCGACGCGCAGCTGACCTACGCCGAACTGGACACCCGCGCCAACCGCCTCGCGCACAAGCTGATCGAGCTGGGCGTCGGCCCGGACCGGCTGGTGGGCATCGCCGTCGAGCGCAGCGTGGAAATGATCGTCGGCCTGCTGGCGATCCTCAAGGCCGGCGGCGCTTACGTGCCGCTGGACCCGGCCTACCCGGAAGATCGCCTGGCCTACATGATCGAGGACAGCGGCCTTGAGCTGCTGCTGACCCAATCCCACCTGCAGACGCTGCTGCCGATCCCGGCCGGCCTGGCCACCGTGCTGCTGGATGGGCCGCAGGACTGGCTGGCGGATTACCCGACATCGGCCCCTGCCGTGGCGCCGGACGCCGAACACCTGGCCTACACGATCTACACCTCCGGCTCCACCGGCAAACCGAAGGGCGTGATGGTGCGCCACGGCGCCCTGAGCAACTTCGTCGTCAGCATGGTCGGGCAACCGGGGATCGCCGCTGCCGACCGCATGCTGTCGCTGACCACGTTCTCGTTCGACATCTTCGGCCTTGAGATCTACGGCCCGCTGCTGGCCGGCGCCGCCGTGGTGCTGACCGGCAAGGACGTGCACCAGGACCCGCAGGCGGTGCTGGAGCTGATCGCCCGCCACGGCGTGAGCATGCTGCAAGCCACTCCGTCCACCTGGCGCATGCTGCTGGACAACGAACACGCCGCCCTCCTCGACGGCCGCACCTTCCTCTGCGGCGGCGAGGCGCTGCCTCAGGAGCTGGCGCAGCGCATGCTGGCGCGCTCGGCGAAGGTCTGGAACCTGTACGGCCCGACCGAAACCACCATCTGGTCGGCGCTGCATCCGCTGAGCCCGGACAGCAGCCGTCCGTTCCTCGGCAAGCCCATCGACAACACCGCGCTGTACATCCTGGGCAGCGACCTGGAACTGAACCCCCTCGGCGCGCCGGGCGAACTGCTGATCGGCGGCGACGGCCTGGCCCGCGGCTACTTCCAGCGTCCGGCCCTGACCGCCGAACGCTTCGTGCCGGATCCGTTCTCCGGCACCGGCGAACGCCTGTACCGCACCGGCGACCTGACCCGCTACCGCGCCGAAGGCGTGATCGAGTACATCGGGCGGATCGACCATCAGGTGAAGATCCGCGGCTTCCGCATCGAACTGGGGGAAATCGAAGCGCGCCTGCTGGCCCTCGACAGCGTGCGCGAAACCGTGGTCGTCGCTCAGGACGGCCCGACCGGCCCGCAACTGGTGGGCTACGTGGTGCCGGCCGACGGCGCAAGCCTGGACGCCGACGGCGAGGCCGCGTTGCGCGCCGCGCTCAAGGCCAGCCTCAAAGCCGAACTGCCGGAGTACATGGTGCCGGCGCATCTGCTGTTCCTCGCGCAACTGCCGCTGACGCCCAACGGCAAGGTGGACCGCAAGGCACTGCCGGCGCCTGACGCCAGCCAACGGCAATCGGCCTACATCGCGCCGCAGACCGCCACCCAGCACACCGTGGCCGGCATCTGGCAAGCGGTGCTGAAGCTTGAGCAAGTGGGCCTTGGCGACAACTTCTTCGAGCTGGGCGGGCACTCGCTGCTGGTGACCCAGGTGGTGTCGCGGGTGCGTCAGGCGCTGAACGTGCAGGTGCCGCTGCGCACCCTGTTCGAGCACAGCACCCTGGCGGACTTCGTCGCCGCGCTCGGGGTCGATCAGGCCCGTCAGGAGCCGCCGATCGTGGCGTTGCCGCGCCTGCAACCGCTGGCGCTGTCCTACGCCCAGGAGCGTCAGTGGTTCCTCTGGCAACTGGAGCCGACCAGCACCGCCTACCACGTGCCGGCGGCGCTGCGCCTGCGCGGCGAGCTGGATCTGGCGGCGTTGCGGCGCAGCTTCGATGCACTGATCGCCCGCCACGAATCCCTGCGCACCTGCTTTGTGGAGGAGCAGGGCCAGACCCTGCAAGTGATCCAGGCGCAGAGGGCGCTGGAGCTGCCGGTCGAGGTGATCGACGGCGGCCTGGACGACGCCGCGCTGCAAGCGTTGGTCGCCGCCGAGACCCTGCACCTGTTCGATCTGCAGAAGGGCCCGCTGCTGCGGGTCAAGCTGCTGCGCCTGGCCGCCGATGACCATGCGCTGATCATCACCTTGCACCACATCGTCTCCGACGGCTGGTCGATGGGCATCATGGTCGATGAGCTGGTGGCGCTGTACGCCGCCTACAGCCAGGGCCAAAACGTCGAACTGCCGGCGTTGCCGGTGCAGTACGCCGACTACGCCGTGTGGCAACGCCAGTGGATGGACGCCGGCGAACGCGAGCGCCAACTGGACTACTGGACCGCGCAACTGGGCGACGGCGAACAGCCGCTGCTGGAGTTGCCGACCGACCGTCCGCGTCCGCCGGAGCAAAGCCACCGCGGCGCGCGTCAGGACATCCCGCTCAGCGCGGAACTGGCCGCCGGCCTCAAGCAGGTGGCGCAACGGGAGAACGTCACCCTGTTCGCGCTGCTGCTGGCCTCGTTCCAGACCTTGCTGCACCGCTACAGCGGCCAGGCCGACATCCGCGTCGGCGTGCCGGTGGCCAACCGCAACCGGGTCGAGACCGAAGGCCTGATCGGCTTCTTCGTCAACACCCAGGTGCTGAAGGCCGAGTTCGACAGCCAGCAGACCTTCCGCAGCCTGCTGCAGCAGGTGAAGAACACCGTGCTCGGCGCCCAGGCCCACCAGGACCTGCCGTTCGAGCAACTGGTGGACGCCCTGCAACCGGAGCGCAGCCTCAGCCACAGCCCGCTGTTCCAGGTGCTGCACAACCACCAGAGCCAGGCCCGCCGCGCCTCGGGTGCCACGCGCCTGGCGAAGGTCGAGATCGAAGGCCTGGGCTGGGCGTCGCACACCGCCCAGTTCGACCTGACCCTGGACACGTTCGAATCGGTGGACAACGTCTGGGCCGAACTGACCTACGCCACCGACCTGTTCGATGCCGCCACCATGGCGCGCTTCGCGCAGCACTGGACGACGCTGCTGCACGGCATCGTCGCCGACTGCGGCCAGCGCATCGCCGACCTGCCGGTGCAGGACGCCGCTGAGCGTCAGGCCACGCTGGCGCAATGGAACCCGGCGCTGACCGCGTTCCCGGGCGAGCGCTGCCTGCACCGCCTGATCGAAGACCAGGCCGAGCGGGCCCCGCACGCGGTGGCCGTGACCTGCGACGGACAGGCCCTGACCTACGGCGAGCTCAACGCCCGCGCCAACCCGCTGGCGCACAAGCTGATCGCCAGCGGCGTGGGGCCAGACGTGCGCGTCGGCCTGGCGGTGGAGCGCAGCCTCGACAT
Source organism: Pseudomonas sp. B3(2017) (assembly GCF_002113595.1). NCBI lineage: Bacteria > Pseudomonadati > Pseudomonadota > Gammaproteobacteria > Pseudomonadales > Pseudomonadaceae > Pseudomonas > Pseudomonas sp. B3(2017). Next base: position 189,572 of record NZ_NEIU01000005.1, on the reverse strand, counting down.
GCTCGTCGGCCTGCTGGCGATCCTCAAGGCCGGCGGCGCCTACGTGCCGCTCGACCCGACCTATCCGCAGGACCGTCTGGCCTACATGATCGGCGACAGCGGCATCGGCCTGCTGCTGACCCAGAGCCATCTGCTCGGCCGCTTGCCGGTGCCGGAATCGGTGCGCAGCCTGATGCTCGACCAAGAGCGCGACGGCCTGGAAGGCTACAGCGACGCCAACCCGAACGTGGACATGAGCCCGGACAACCTGGCCTACGTGATCTACACCTCCGGCTCCACCGGCCAGCCGAAGGGCACCTTGCTCGCGCACCGCAACGTGCTGCGTCTGTTCGAGGCCACCGACGCCTGGTTCGGCTTCGGTGCCCAGGACGCCTGGAGCCTGTTCCATTCCTACGCCTTCGACTTCTCCGTGTGGGAGATCTTCGGCGCGCTGCTGTACGGCGGCAAACTGGTGGTGGTGCCTTACGAGGTCAGCCGTTCGCCGGAAGACTTCTACGCCTTGCTGTGCCGCGAAGGCATCACCGTGCTCAACCAGACCCCGTCGGCGTTCAAGCAACTGATGCAAGTGGCGTGCGCCCCGGAACACGCGGCGCTGCAACCGGCGCTGCGCTACGTGGTGTTCGGCGGCGAGGCGCTGGAGGTCAAGAGCCTGCGGCCGTGGTTCGACCGTTTCGGCGACCGCGCCCCGCAACTGATCAACATGTACGGCATCACCGAAACCACGGTGCACGTGACCTACCGGCCGATCTCGCTGGCGGATCTTTCGCGTGAGGCCAGCAGCCCGATCGGCGAGCCGATCCCGGATCTGTCGTGGTACTTGCTCGACGGCGACCTCAACCCGGTGGTCAAGGGCTGCATCGGCGAGCTGTACGTGGGCCGAGCTGGCCTGGCCCGGGGCTACCTGAACCGGCCTGACCTGACCACGCTGCGCTTCATTCCCGACCCGTTCGCCGCCGACGGCGGTCGCCTGTACCGCACCGGCGACCTGGCGCGCTACCGCGCCGACGGCGTGATCGAATACATCGGGCGGATCGACCATCAGGTGAAGATCCGCGGCTTCCGCATCGAGCTGGGCGAGATCGAAGCACAACTGCTGGAGCAGGCGGCGATCACCCAGGCCGTGGTGCTGGCGCAGCCAGGCCCGAGCGGCCAGCAACTGGTGGCGTACCTGGTGCCGGCCGATGCCGCGCTGCTGGACGCCGACGCGACGGAGCAAGCCCGCTGGCGTGACGACGTGCGCGCCGCGCTCAAGGAAAACCTGCCGGACCACATGATCCCGGCGCACCTGTTGCTGCTGGCGCAGCTGCCGCTGACCGCCAACGGCAAGCTCAACCGCAGCAGCCTGCCGTCGCCGGACGCGAGCCAGGCGCAGCAAGCCTACCAGGCCCCGCAAAGCGAGCTGGAGCGGCGTCTGGCCGACATCTGGCAGGACGTGCTCAAGCTTGAGCAAGTGGGCCTGAACGACAACTTTTTCGAACTGGGCGGCGATTCGATCATCTCGATCCAGGTGGTCAGCCGCGCCCGTCAGGCCGGCATCCGCCTCAACCCCAAAGACCTGTTCCAGCACCAGACCGTGCAGCGTCTGGCCCTGGTGGCGCAGATCGGCGAGGACGTGTCCGGCATCGACCAGCAAGCGGTCACCGGTGCAGCGTCGCTGCTGCCGATCCAGCAGCAGTTCTTCGAGGATGACATCCCCGAGCGTCACCACTGGAACCAGTCGGTGCTGCTCAAGCCGCGTCAGCCGCTTCAGGCCGACAAGATCGAGCAGGCGCTGCAGGCCCTGGCGGTGCATCACGATGCCCTGCGCCTGAGCTTCCGCCGGGAGGGCGAGGCCTGGCAGGCCGAGCACCTGGCGGTGGAGGCTCTGCCGCAAGCCTTGCTCTGGCAGGAAGACATCGCCGACATCGCGGCGCTCGAAGCCCTGGGCAACCGTGCCCAGCGCAGTCTTGACCTGCAAGACGGCCCGTTGCTGCGCGCGGTGCTGGCCACCCTGGCCGACGGCAGCCAGCGTCTGTTGCTGGTGATCCATCACCTGGCGGTGGACGGCGTGTCGTGGCGGATTCTGTTGGAAGACCTGCAGAACGCCTACCGGCAAGCGGTCGACGGCCAGGCGCCGGAACTGCCGGCCAAGACCACGGCGTTCAAGGACTGGAGCGCGCACTTGCAGCGCTACGCCAATGGCCCGGTGCTGCAGCAGGAACTGGCCTACTGGCAGGCCTGCCTCTGCGGCGCCGCCACCGACCTGCCGTGCAAGCGTCTCGACGCCGGCCAGCAGAACCGTCTGGCGCAGACCGTGCAGACCCGCCTCAGCGCCGAGCTGACCCGGCAACTGCTGCAAGAAGCCCCGGCGGCCTACCGCACCCAGGTCAACGACCTGCTGCTGACGGCGCTGGCGCGGGTGATCGGACGCTGGAGCGGCCAGCCGTCGACACTGATCCAGCTGGAAGGCCACGGCCGTGAAGAACTGTTCGACGGCGTCGACCTGACCCGCACCGTGGGCTGGTTCACCAGCCTGTTCCCGGTGCGCCTGACCCCGGCCGAAGGGGCGGGCGAGTCGATCAAGCGCATCAAGGAGCAACTGCGCGGGATCCCGAACAAGGGCATCGGCTTCGGCGCCCTGCGCCACTTGGGCGATGCCCAGGCCCAGGCCAGCCTGCGGGCGCTGCCGAGCCCGCGCATCACCTTCAACTACCTGGGCCAGTTCGACGGCAGCTTCGAGGCCGACGACGGCGCGCTGTTCGCGCCGGCTCCGGACAACGCCGGCCTGGAGCAGAGCCCCGATGCGCCGATGGGCAACTGGCTGACCCTCAACGGTCAGGTGTACGGCGGCGAACTGAGCGTCGGCTGGACCTTCAGCGGCGAGCGCTTCGACAGCGCCACCATCGAACAGCTGGCTCAGGACTACGCCGACGAACTCGCCGCGCTGATCGCCCATTGCGTGACGCCGGGCGCCGAAGGCCTGACGCCGTCGGACTTCCCGCTGGCCGGGCTGACCCAGGCGCAGCTCGACAGCCTGCCGTGGCCGGCCCAGCAGATCGCCGACATCTACCCGCTGTCGGCGATGCAGCAAGGCATGCTGTTCCACAGCCTCTACGAGCAAGCGTCCGGCGACTACATCAACCAGGTGCGCCTGGACGTCGAAGGCCTCGACCCGCAACGCTTTTGCCAAGCCTGGCAGGCGGCGGTGGACAGCCACGACATTCTGCGTACCGGGTTTGTCTGGCAAGGTGACCTGGCGAGGCCGGTGCAGGTGGTGCACAAGCAACTGCCGATGCCGTTCCGCGTGCTCGACTGGCGCGGTCGCGTCGACGCCGAAGCCGCGCTCGACGCGTTGGCGGCCGACGAGCAGGCCGAGGGCTTCGACCTCGGCCAAGGGCCGCTGCTGCGCATGGCGGTGGTGCGTCTGGATGACCGGCGCTGCCACCTGATCTACACCAACCATCACATCCTGATGGACGGCTGGAGCAACTCGCAGCTGCTCGGCGAAGTGCTTCAGCGCTACGCCGGCGAAACGCTGCCGGCGCCGACCGGCCGCTACCGCGATTACATCGAATGGCTGCAGCGTCAGGACGCCACGGTCAGCGAACGGTTCTGGACGGCGCAACTGGCCCACCTGCAAGAGCCGACGCGCCTGGCCCAGGCGATCGCCGCTCCCCATGGCGACGCGCCGCGCGACGGTCACGGCGAACGCTACGTGTTCATCGACGCCGCGCAGACCCGCCGCCTGGGCGAGTTCGCCCGGCAGCAGAAGGTCACCCTCAACACCTTGATCCAGGCGGCGTGGCTGTTGCTGCTGCAACGCCTGACCGGGCAGGAGAGCGTGGCGTTCGGCGCCACCGTGGCCGGCCGTCCGACCGAGCTCAAGGGCGTCGAGCAGCAGATCGGCCTGTTCATCAACACCTTGCCGGTGATCGCCAGCCCGCGTTCCGAGCACAGCGTCGGCCAGTGGCTGCAGAGCGTGCAGGCGCAGAACATCGCCCTGCGCGAGCACGAGTACACGCCGCTGTTCGACATTCAGCGTTGGGCCGGGCAGAGCGGCGAGGCGCTGTTCGACAACATTCTGGTGTTCGAGAACTACCCGGTGTCCCAGGCGCTGGAGGAGGGCGCACCGCAGGAGCTGCACTTCGGCGGCGTCGACAACCACGAGCAGACCAACTACCCGCTGACGCTGGCGGTGAACGTCAGCGATGAGCTGTCGCTGCACTACAGCTACCGACGCGGCGCGTTCACCGATTCGGTGATCGAACGCCTGAGCGCGCAACTGAACAACCTGCTGTCGCAGATGGTGCAGTCGGGGGACATCCGTCTCGGCGCCCTGGACCTGCTGGACGCCGCCGACCGCCGCTTGATGGTCGAGCAGTGGAACGCCACCGGCATCGACTATCCGCTGGAGCAGGGTGTGCACAGCCTGATCGAGGCCCAGGCCCTGCGCACCCCGGACGCCCCGGCGCTGGTGTTCGCCGGCCAGACCCTGAGCTACGCCCAGCTCAACGCCCGGGCCAACCAGTTGGCCCACGGGCTGATCGCCCGGGGCGTCGGCCCGGACGGGCTGGTGGGCATCGCGGTCGAGCGCAGCCTGGAAATGGTCGTCGGCCTGCTGGCGATCCTCAAGGCCGGTGGCGCCTACGTGCCGCTGGATCCGGAATACCCGCGCGACCGCCTCAGCCACATGATCGGCGACAGCGGCATCGGCCTGTTGCTGACCCAGCCGCATTTGCTGGCCAGCCTGCCGATCCCCGAGGGCGTGCAGACCGTGTGCCTGGAGCCGACGGGCGCGGACTTCGCCGACCTGTCGACCCACAACCCGCAGGTGCCGTACGACGCCGCCAACCTGGCCTATGTGATCTACACCTCCGGTTCCACCGGGATGCCGAAAGGCGCGGGCAACTCGCACCGGGCCCTGACCAACCGCCTGATGTGGATGCAGCAGGCTTATGGCCTGGACGCCGCCGACACCGTGCTGCAAAAGACCCCTTTCAGCTTCGACGTGTCAGTGTGGGAGTTCTTCTGGCCGCTGATGACCGGTGCGCGGCTGGTCGTCGCCGCACCGGGCGACCACCGTGATCCGGCGAAGCTGATCGCGCTGATCAACGCCGAGCGCGTCACCACGCTGCACTTCGTGCCGTCGATGCTCCAGGCCTTCCTGCAGGACGCCGGGGTGTCGAGCTGCACCGGCCTGACCCGCATCGTGTGCAGCGGTGAAGCGCTGCCGGTGGATGCGCAGGTGCAGGTGTTCGCCAAGCTGCCGCAGGCCGGCCTGTACAACCTGTACGGCCCGACCGAGGCGGCCATCGACGTGACCCACTGGACGTGCCGCGACGAGGGCCGCGACGGTGTGCCGATCGGCCAGCCGATCGCCAACCTGTCGACCTTCATCCTCGACAGCGGGCTCAATCCGCTGCCGGCGGGCGTGGCCGGCGAGCTGTACCTGGGCGGCGTGGGCTTGGCCCGCGGCTACCACCGCCGGCCGGGGCTGAGCGCCGAGCGTTTCGTCGCCAGCCCGTTCGGTGCCGGCGAGCGCCTGTACCGCACCGGTGACCTGGCGCGCTACCGCGCCGACGGCGTGATCGAGTACGTCGGCCGGATCGACCATCAGGTCAAGCTGCGCGGCCTGCGCATCGAGCTGGGCGAAATCGAGGCGCGGCTGGTGGAGCACGCCGCCGTGCGCGAAGCCGTGGTGGTCGCCCGTGACGTGCTGGGCAGCCAGCAACTGGTGGCCTACCTGGTGCCGAGCGATCCGGCGACCGTGGACGCCGCCGAGGCCGTGCGCAATGCGCTGCACGACAGCCTGTCGGACTGGCTGGGCGCGAGCCTGCCGGACTACATGGTGCCGGCGCACCGGGTCTGGCTGGCGCAGATGCCGCTGAGCCCCAACGGCAAGCTGGACCGCAAACGCCTGCCGGCCCTGGAATTCTCGGCGGCGCAGCACCACGTCGAGCCGTCCGGTGCGGTGGAGCAGGCGCTGGTGGACATCTGGAAAGAGGTGCTGGGCCTTGAGCGGGTCAGCACCACCGACAGTTTCTTCGCCTTGGGCGGCGATTCGATCGTCTCGATCCAGGTGGTCAGCCGCGCCCGTCAGCAGGGCATCGAACTGAGCCCGAAAGACCTGTTCCAGCAGCCGACCATTCAGCAACTGGCCCTGCGTGCCCAGGCCGCCGAAGGCACACCTGCGCCGCAGACCGCGCTGGTGGACATGCCGCTGCATGGCCTGAGCGAGGCTCAGGTCGCCGCGCTGCCGTTGCCGCAAGGCCGGCTCGACGGCCTGTACCGGTTGTCGCCGATGCAGCAGGGCATGCTGTTCCTGGGCCTGAACTCGCCGGAAGCCGACCTGTACATCAACCAGGTGAGCATTCCGGTGCAGGGTCTTGAGCCCGCGCGGTTCAAGGCGGCGTGGGAGGCGGTGAGCCGCCGCCACGACATCCTGCGCACCGGTTTCCTCTGGCAGGACATGGCCGAACCGCTGCAGTTCGTGCTGGCCGATCCGCAATTGCCGGTGAGCCTGCTCGATTGGCGCGACCAGGACCATTCTGAAGCGGCCTTGCAGGCGCTGGCCGCCGACGAGCGGGCCAAGGGCTTCGACCTCGACCGTCCGCCGCTGCAACGCCTGACGCTGGTGCGGGTGGGCGAGGACAGCCATCAGCTGATCTGGACCTATCACCACATCCTGATCGACGGCTGGAGCAGTTCGCAGCTGATCGGCGAGGTGCTGAGCCAGTACTCCGGCCAGCCGCTGGCTGCGGCCGTGCCTTACCGTCGCTACATCAACTGGCTGCAACAGCAGGACGCCAACGCCAGCGAAGGCTTCTGGCGCGGGCACCTGAGCCTGCTCGACGAACCGACGTACCTGGCCGACACCGTGGCGCGCACCGGCGAGGGGCGCGGTCACGAGGCGCTGTACAGCCGACTGGGCGGAGCGCGCACCGAACGGCTCAAGGTATTCGCCCAGGCCCAGCAGGTCACCCTCAACACCCTGGTGCAGGGCGCGTGGCTGATGCTGCTCAGCCGCTACAGCGGCCAGCGCACCGTGACGTTCGGCGCCACCGTGGCCGGACGGCCGGCGAGCCTGCCGGCGTCGGAGTCGATCCTGGGCCTGTTCATCAACACCTTGCCGGTGATCAAGGACGTGCCGGCCGAACAGGCGGTGGGCCCGTGGCTGCGCGATCTGCAGGACTTCAACCTGGAAATGCGCGAGCGCGAGTACACGCCGCTGTCCGACGTCCAGCGTTGGGCCGGGCGCACCGGGCAGTCGCTGTTCGACAGCATCATCGTGTTCGAGAACCATCCGATCGACCAGGCGCTGCGCGAGTGGCGCGACGATTCGCTGACGTTCGGCGAGAGCGATAGCGCCGGCCTGACCAACTTCCCGATGGACCTGATGGTCACGCTCGAAGACGGTCTGGTGATCGAATACATGTTCCTGCGCGAGCACTTCGACCGGGCGACCGTGGAAGGCATCCGCAGCGACATGGAAGGGCTGCTGGAAGCGTTGGCGCAAGACGCCGCGCAACCGCTGGGCCGCATCGGTCTGCCGACCGCCCAGGTTGTGGCGCCGGCCGAAGCCGCGCCACAACCGCCGGCACCGGCGGTGCATGAGCGCATCGCGCAGTGGGCGATCCAGCGCAGCGAGCAGACCGCCGTGGTGTTCAATGACCAGGCCTTCAGCTACGGCCAGATCGAGGCCCGGGCCAACCGCCTGGCCCATGCGCTGATCGCCGAAGGCGTCGGCCCGGAAGTGCGGGTCGGCGTGGCGCTGCCGCGCAGCGAAAACATGATCGTCGCCCTGCTGGCGGTGCTCAAGGCCGGCGGCGCCTATGTGCCGCTGGACGCGACGTACCCGCGTGAGCGCCTGAGTTACCTGATGCGCGATTCGGGCATCGCGTTGATGCTCAGCGATTCGGGCCTGCGGCAGGTGATGCCGGTGCAGGACGGCCTGCGGGTGCTGGAACTGGACCGCCTGGCGCTGGGCGACCGACCGGACCGCGCGCCAGAGGTCGCGGTGCAGCCGGGCAACCTGGCCTACGTGATCTATACCTCCGGCTCCACCGGCCTGCCCAAGGGCGTCGGTGTCGCCCACGGGCCGCTGGCGATGCATTGCCGGGCCATCGGCGAGCGCTACGAAATGAGCGAAGCGGACTGCGAGCTGCACTTTATGTCGTTCGCCTTCGACGGCGCCCATGAACGCTGGCTGACCACGCTGACCCACGGTGCGCGCCTGCTGATCCGGGACGACAGCCTGTGGACCGCCGAGCAGACCTACAGCGCGATGCACCGGCACGGCGTGACCGTGGCGGCGTTCCCGCCGGTCTACCTGCAGCAGTTGGCCGAACACGCCGAGCAGGACGGCAACCCGCCGCCGGTGCGCATCTACTGCTTCGGCGGCGACGCGGTGCCGGTGGCGAGCTTCGAACTGGCCAAGCGTGCGCTCAAGCCGCAGTACATCATCAACGGCTACGGCCCGACCGAAACCGTGGTCACGCCGCTGATCTGGAAGGCCGGCGCGCAGGATGTGTGCGGGGCGGCGTACGCGCCGATCGGCAGCGTGGTCGGTGAGCGCAGCGGGTATGTGCTCGACAGCGACCTCAACCGCTTGCCGGTCGGGGTGGCGGGCGAACTGTACCTGGGCGGCGCGTTGGCCCGGGGTTACCTGGGACGCGCCGGCGGCACCGCCGAGCGCTTCGTGGCCAACCCGTTCAGCGCCGACGGCAGCCGCCTGTACCGCACTGGCGACCTGGTGCGCCAGCGTGCGGACGGCACCGTCGACTACCTGGGCCGGATCGACCATCAGGTGAAGATCCGCGGGTTCCGCATCGAGCTGGGTGAGGTCGAGGCGCGGCTCAAGCAACTGCCGGGCGTGCGCGACGCCGCCGTGGTGGCCCGCGAGGGTGCCGGCGGCAAGCAATTGCTCGGCTATGTGCTGGCCGCCGCCGATGCACCGGCGGACGGTTTGTGCGAACGCCTGCGCGAGCAGCTCAAGGCCAGCCTGCCGGACTACATGGTGCCTGCGCACCTGATGTTGCTTGAGCGCATGCCGCTCACCCCGAACGGCAAGCTCGACCGCAAGGCATTGCCGGATCCTGGCGCCGAACAGCGTCAGGACTACGTGGCGCCGCGCACCGAACTGGAGAAGGCCTTGGCGGGCATCTGGCAGGACGTGCTGAAGATCGAACGCGTCGGCCTGACCGACAACTTCTTCGAACTGGGCGGCGATTCGATCCTGAGCCTGCAAGTGGTGGCGCGCAGCCGCGTGCTGAAGGCCCAGGGCCTGAGCCTGAAGCTGCGCGACCTGATGCAGAAGCCGAGCATCGCGGAACTGGTGGCCAGCGTTCAGGGCAGCGCCGAAAAGGCCTCCGGGCTGCTGGCGATGAACGCCGACGTCAAGGGCCGGGCGCCGCTGTTCTGCATTCACGCAGGCTTCGGCACGGTGTTCGACTACGAGCCGTTGGCCCGTCGTCTGGGCGGTCGGCGCCAGGTGCTGGCGATCCAGTCGCGGATGCTGCTGGACCCGGCCTTCAGCGATGTGTCGCTGGAGCGCATGGCCAGCGACTACGTGGCGCAGATCCGCGCGAAGCAGCCGCAGGGGCCGTATCACCTGTTGGGCTGGTCGCTGGGCGGGACGCTGGCGATGCTGATGGCCGCGCAGTTGGAGCAGGCCGGCCAGCAGGTCGAGTTCGTCGGCCTGGTGGACAGCTTCGTGCCGTCGGCGGCCGTGAACGCCGGGGCGGTGGACGACTGGCAGGCCGACCTGCGCGACTTCCTGCGGGTGACCCTGCCGCAGGCGGCTGCGGGCGCGGCCATCGACGGCGAAGAGTCGGCGCAGGCGGTGCGGGCGGTGTTCGAGGCCGCCCTGGGGGCCGAGCGTGGGGCATCGACCTACGTGGCCCTGGGCGCCGATGAACTGGCCCATGTGTTCAGCGTCGCGCGCCGGCTCAAGCGCTTGTCGCTGGAGCTGGAGCGCTGCCCGCCGCTGGCCGTCTCGCCGGTGTGCTGGTGGACGCTGGGCCGGGAAGAGGAGGCCATGGAACTGGCGGCGCAACTGGAGCAGCCGGGCATGGGCGGGGAATGGCTCGATTGCGGGCACTTCGAGATCCCGCGCCATGAAACTTTCCTGTCGGAGGCTGAAGAAATGCTCGGTGAGATCGTTGAACCTGTAGTCATGTCCTGAAACCTGTCCTGAAACCGGAAACACCGAACGGGCGCCCATGGCGCCCGTTCGGTTTGGAGAATTGAATGTCGTTGAATCCTGATATCGCCGCGTTCCTGCAACTGGTCGGCAACGGCCGGGCCAGCGGCAAGCGCGTGGGCATGCATGAGCTGACCCCGGAGCAGGCCCGTGAGCAGTTCGATCAATCGTCGCTGCTGATGGACGCCGGCGGCGAAGACCTCGCCGTCGTCGACGAGCTGCGCTTGCCGGTGCGCGACGGCGCGCTGCTGGATGCGCGGATCTACAGCGACCAACCGCTACAGCCTGGGGCCAAGCGCCCGGCGCTGCTGTACTTCCATGGCGGCGGCTACGTGGTCGGCAGTCTCGATTCCCATGACTCGCTGTGCCGGGCATTGGCGTCGATGGCCGGTTGCGTGGTGCTGTCGGTGGCTTACCGGCTGGCGCCGGCGTTCCGTTTCCCGACCGCCGCCGACGATGCGCGGGACGCCTGGGACTGGCTGGTGGGCAGCGCCCAGGACCTGGGCATCGACACCGCCCGCCTGGCGATCGCCGGCGACAGCGTCGGCGGCAGCCTGGCGACGGTGCTGGCCGCGCAACTGACCCAGGCGCCGGTGCGGCCCCTGTTGCAGGTGCTGATCTATCCGGTCACCGACGCCAGCCGCAGCACGCCGACCATCGAGCGTTACGCCGAAGGCTATCTGCTGGAGAAGGCGTCCCTGGAATGGTTCTACAGCCATTACCAGCGCAGCGCCGAAGACCGCCTCGACCCGCGCTTCTCGCCGCTTTTGGGCGAGCCGTCGGCGCAGGTGGCGCCGGTGCTGCTGGTGTTGGCCGAATGCGATCCGCTGCACGACGAGGGCGTGGCGTATGCCCGTCATCTGCAGGCGGCGGGGGTGGCGGTGGAGCTGAAGGTCTACGAGGGCATGACCCACGACTTCATGCGCATGGGCGCGATCGTCGATGAGGCCGAAGAGGCGCAGCAGCACATCGCCGAGCGGTTGAGGGCGGTGTTCGGCCTGTAGGCTGCATGTTGAGGGACGGAGAAGGCCGCTGACAGCGGCCTTTTTTGTGGGCGGGGCTTTTGTGGCCGGTGGAATCGCAGACAGCAAAACGCCGGCAGATGCCGGCGTTTTGCATGACGCGGGACGTGTTACCAGTTGTAGGTCACGTCGGCGGTCATGGTGCGGCCTTCGCCGTAGTAGCAGTCCAGCGTGCTGTTGCAGCTGGCGACGTATTTCTCGTCGGTGAGGTTTTCCAGGTTCATCTTCACTTTCACGCCTTTGATGTGCAGCGGCGATTTTTCCAGGTCGTAGGAGACCATGGCGTCATACACGGTGTACGACGGGATCTGGAAGGAATCCTCTTCGTAGTCCGAGCCGTAGCTGCTGCGCACGTAGCGGGTGCCGAGGCCCATGCCCAGGCCGGCCAGCGAGGTGGAGAGGTCGAAGTCATAGTTGATCCAGGCCGACGCGGTCAGCGGCGGGCTCATGGCCAGGGTGCGGCCTTCGCGGCCGTCGTTCACGCTGCGCCACTTGATCTGGTTGCGCGACACGGACGCCAGCACGCGCACGTTCTGGGTCACGTTGACCTTGCCTTCCAGCTCAACGCCGCGCGAACGCACCGAACCGCTCTGGTTGCTGAAGCCAGGGTTGAGCAGGTCGTTGGTGAGCATGTTGTTCTGGTCGATCTGGTACGCCGACAGCTGGATGAAGCCGTCGATGGACTTCGGCTCGTACTTGATGCCGACTTCGTACTGCTTGCCTTCGGTCGGCTCGAACCCGCGGCCGTTGAGGTCGGCGCCGGTCTGCGGCAGGAACGACTCGGCGTAGCTCACGTACGGCGTCATGCCGTTCTCGAATTCGTAGCCGAAGCCGGCGCGGCCGGTGAACTTCTCGTCCTTGATGTTGGAACGGTTGCCGCCCAGCGGTTCCTTGTTGATGGTCTCGGCCCAGTCGTAGCGGCCGCCCAGGGTCAGGAACCACTGGTTCCAGCGCATCTGGTCCTGGGTGTACAGGCCGGTCTGCTTGACGGTGTTGTCCCACTTGTACGGCTGGCGGAAGTTGAACTGGCTGCCGTAGACCGGGTTGTACAGGTCGATGGCGGGGCCGGTGCGGTCGTAGCGGCCGAGGAACTTGGAGTTGAAGTGGTAGTAGTCCACGCCCAGCAGCAGGGTGTGGTCCACGTCGCCGGTCTTGAACTTGGCCTGGGCGATGTTATCGATGCCGTAGACCGTGTTGTGCTGGGCCCAGTCCACGCCGTAGCGGGTCTGGTAGCTGCCGTCATTGATGCCGGTGTTGGGGTTGGGCAGGAACGAGTAGCCGTGCAGCGGTGCGACGTAGCGGTCGTTGAGGTCGGCGTAGCGGGCGTTCTGCTTGAGGGTCCAGACGTCGTTGAGCTCGTGGGCCAGCTCGTAGCCGACCACGAACTGCTCGCGGTCGTACTTGTTCAGGCCCGGCTCGCCGAGGAACAGGCTGCGGCTGATGCGGCCGTTCGCGCTGCGGTGCACGGTGCCGTCGGCCGGCAGGCCTTGCGCCTCGGGGGTGTCGCGGTCTTTCTGGTACTGGCCGTAGACGGTGAGGCTGGTGCTGTCGTTCGGCAGCCAGGTCAGGCTCGGCGCGAGCAGCATGCGGTTCTGGTCGGCGTGGTCGATCTGCGAGTTGCTGTCGTTGATCACGCCGGTGAGGCGGTAGAGGAACTCGCCCTGGTCGTCGATCGGGCCGCCGAGGTCGAAGGCGCCGTATTTGCGGTCATAGCTGCCGCCGCCGATGATCACTTCGTGCAGCGGCGTGGCGGTCGGGCGCTTGCCGACCATGTTGACGATGCCGCCGGGCTGGTTCTGGCCGTACAGCACCGACGCCGGGCCCTTGAGCACTTCGATGCGCTCCAGGGTGTACGGGTCGATCTGCAGCGAGCCGCCGGTGCTGCCGCCGCCGTAGGGCAGGTGCAGGCCGTCGAGGTACAGCGGGGTCGGCGAGAAGCCGCGGGAGGTCGGTTCGTCGAAGATCTTCACCCGGTCGGAGAAGCCGCCGCCGGTCATGCCGGCGGTGTAGCGCAGGGCCTCGGTGACCGACTGCGAGCCGCGCATCTTGATCTCGTCCTGGGTGACGACGTTGATGGTCTGCGGGATCTCGTTGAGCGGAGTGTCGGTCTTGGTGCCGGTGGCGCTGCGCTTGGCCACGATCCCGTCGACCGGGCCCCAGGCCGATTCCTGTGCGGCGGTGATGCTGGTCGGCGCCAGGTCCAGGCTGGCGCCGCTGCTGCGCACGCGCAACGCGACGCTGTTGCCCTGGACGCTGTAGGCGATGTCCGTGCCTTGCAGCAGTTGCGCCATGGCGGCGGTCGGTTCCAGGTTGCCGCTGACGGCGGTGCTGCGCAGGCCGCTGACTTCGTCCGGGCTGTAGAGCACTTGCAGGTTGGTCTGGCGGCCGAATTCCTGCAAGGCGCTCCCCAGCGACTGGGCAGGAATGTCGATCGCCACGGCGGCGGCCTGGGCCATGCCGGCCATCGGCAGGGTCATGGCCAGCGCGCAAAGTGCCGGAAGCGTCGGGCGGAAGGAGCGGCGGATCAGCAGAGCCTTGGCGAGCGGGTGGAGTCCGTGCGGTGCGGGCATTGTTCTTCTACTCTTCAAAGTGTTGACTGAGAACTATTTCTATTAACTGTAAGTAAGACGTTGAGCCTCCGGAAAACCGGAAAGGCTCAACGCACTTTTTTTACGAATGTTTCACAGTCAGGCGGGTTGCGGCTCGGTGACCACTTTGCCGGCGTTCATGCGCACCAGTTGGTCGGCGATGTCGAAGTAACGGTCGTCGTGGGAGATGACGATGATGGTCTTGCCCAGGCGCTTCAGGTCCGGCAGCAGTTCCGTGTAGAAGATCCGGCGGAAGGTCGGGTCCTGGTCGGCGGCCCACTCGTCGAACACCAGCACCGGACGCTCTTCGAGCCAGGCGTTGATCAGCGCCAGGCGCTTGCGCTGGCCGGTGGACAGGTCGGTGGTGGTGAACGAGCCGTCGCGCACGCTGACCTTGTGGGCGATCTCCAGGCGCTGCAGGTATTTGTTGGCGTCGTCGGGAATGTGCGTGTCGCCCTGCACCACATCGTCGAACAGGTAGTAGTCGGCGAAGATGGTGGTGAACAGTTGGCGGTAGTCGTCGCGGGTGAGGGCGGTGACCGGTTGGCCGTTGAGGCGGATCTCGCCTTGCTGCGGCGCGTACAGGCCCAGCAGCAGCTTGATCAGCGTGGTCTTGCCGCAGCCGTTCTCGCCGACGATGAAGATGATGTCGCCCTGTTCGATCTTCAGGTTCACGGGCCCCAGGCGGAACGGCGCGGCGCCTTCCACGGTGGGGAAGCTGTACGACACGTCGGACAGCTCCAGGCTGTGCACCGGCGTCTTGCGGTTGCCTTGGTCGCTGAGCAGCAGGTGCGGCTCCGGCGAGGAGAACTGCTCGGACAGTTCGGCGATGCGGCGGAACGCGATCTGCGCGCGGCTGACGATCGGCAAGGTGCCGATGATGTGCTCCAGCGGGCCTTTCATGTACAGCAGCACCAGCACGAAGCCGCTCATCACCGCCTTGTCGGCGCTCGGCCACAGCGATTGCAGGGCCAGCGCCAGGCCGATCACCACGAAGAACAGCATCGAGCCCAGGGTCTTGGCGACCACGAAGATGTTCACCGAGCGCACCTGGGTGTCGCAGATGCGGTCGGCGGTGGCCTTGATGCCGGAAACGAACATGCGGTGCCGGCGCGGGCGGTGGATGCGCAGTTCCTTGGCGCCTTCGGCGACGGCGTTGTAGTGCTTCTGCAGCTCGTCCTCGTGGTCGCGGGCCTTCATGAAGCCCTGCATGCCGCGCCCGCGGGCGATGTACTGGATGACGGTGCCGATCAGGATCGCCGCCGCCATCAACAGGAACATCGGCCACGACAGCATCGCCAGGTAGCCCATGCAGCCGAGGGTGACGGTCAGGGAAATGGCCAGCGGCGCGAAGGCGAAGGCGAAGTCGCTGATGGTGTCGACGTCGTGGGTCAGCACCGGGATCAGGCGGTGGCTGCGGTAGCGTTCGATCTGCTCGATGGGCGCCGACAGCACCTTTTCGCCCAGCTCTTTGCGCAGCTTGGCGATGATGTGCTGGCCGACGAAGTTGGTGCCGATGTCGGAGAAGATCGAGCTGGCCAGCGCCAGCAGGCACAGGCCGGCGAAGGCGGCGACCACGGTGCTGGTCAGGCCGCCTTCGTCGTGCAGGGCGCCGTTGATCGTCGCCAGCAGGGCGGTGACGCTCAGGCCACCGACCATGCCGAGCAGGATCGAGCCGGCGACGATCAGCCGAAAGGGTTTGAGCAGGGCGAACAATTCATTGATCACCCCGCGTGTTGGTTTGCTCATGGAGGTTCCCTGCTTGAAAAAGCGGCGAAGGCCGACAGCGGTGGCGGCTTAGCCTGGGTGACGTAGAAGAGGGCGGGGGCGCGCCGCAACGGATCGCGCCCACCTGTAGAACGACTGGAGAGAGGGTTAATTTAGCGGTGCTGCGGGCTCACAGATCCCGGGCGACGCGGAAGCCGATCCAGTCGCCGCGCTCGGTCGGCACCAGCGCGTTGCGGTTGCCGGAGCGGGAGAACACCGGCGCTTCGCCCCAGTCGTTGCCGCGGATGCGCTTGAATTCGCACTTGCCGGTCTGCCAGGCGCTGCCGTCGTTCGGTGCGCCGACGTAGTTCTCGTTGTAGCAGTCGGCGGTCCACTCGTAGACGTTGCCGTGCATGTCGTACACGCCGAAGGCGTTGGCCGGGAAGCTGCCGGCCGGGGCGGTGAAGTTGTAGCCGTCCGCCGCGCCGTAGGTGTTGGCGTGCTTGGCGATGCTGTATTCCTTGCCTTCATCGAACGGGAACGGGAACGGTCCTGCGGTGCCGCCGCGGGCGGCGTATTCGCGCAGGGACTCGCTGACCAGGCGGTACTGCTTGCCGGTCTTCTTCGACAGCCACGCCACGTAGGCGTTGGCCTCGGCGAAGTCCATGCACACCGCCGGGTGGCGGTCGGTGTACTGCTTGCGCGGGTCGCTGCCTGCGTAGTCCGGAATCCCGGCCTTGCATGCGCGGCCCGGGCGGTCGTCGCCGTCGGGCATGCGGTAGCCGGTCTCTTGGAGGTAGGCGAACCATTCGCCCTTGAGCACCTGGAAGCGGCTGATGGCCAGCGGCTTGGCGAACGTCACCTCGTGCATCGGGCCTTCGTCGGGTTCGCGGCCGACCTCATCGTCCGGGGTGCCCATGGTGAAAGTGCCGGTGGGCAGCACGACCATTTCCGGGCAGTCCTTGCAGTCCTTGAACACCTTGCCCGGCGCCGGCGGGGTGGCGGCTTGGGCGGCGCCCGGCAGGAGGGCGGCGGCCAGGGCGGTCAGCGCCAGGGCCGGCAGGGCCTTCAGGGAAAAACGTCGCGGTTCGCGGTTCATTTCATGCCTCTCAAAAAGGAAATCGCCAAAAGGAAGCGGGAAGGGCGGGGTCACAGGGCCCGGTCGAGCACGGCCAGCAGGCGGTCGATCTGCGCCTCGTCGTTGAGCAGCCCCGGCGCGGTGCGGATCACCGGGCCCACGTCACGGTGCACGGCGTCGGCCACCACCCGGTTGGCCATCAGGTGCGCGGCGACCTTGTCGCTGTCCTTGCCCTTGACCCGGAAGAAGGTGAAGCCGGCGGAGAACGCCGGGCTCAGCGGCGTGACCAGTTCGATCTGCGGCCGCTGCAGCAGGCGTTGCTTGAGGTAGCTGTTGAGGGCGTGGATGCGCGCCTGCACATCGGCCTTGCCCAGCCGCAGGTGCAGCTTGAACGCCTCGCTCAAGGCCCAGCGGTGCTCGAAGGCGTGGAAGCCGCCGGGGGTCATGGTGGTGGAGAAATGCTCGGCTTCGGAAAACGTCGGAATGATCGGGGTGACGTACTTCACCTCCGGCGTGCGGCTGACCACGATCCCGGTGCCGCGCGGGCCGAACATCCACTTGTGGGTGCCGGCGATGAAGAAGTCGCAGTTCATCGCCGGGAAGCTCAGGTCTTCCACGCCGAAGCCGTGCACGCCGTCCACCACGTAAACGATGCGGTCGGCCTCGCTGCGGCCACGGTTGTGCTTGTCGACGAGGGCGCCGATGTCGGCCAGCGGCAGTTTCACGCCGCTGCCCGAGTGCACCCAGCACATGCCCAGCACGCGGGTTTCGGGGCGGATGCTGCGGTCGATGGTGGCCAGCAGCTGTGCCTTGTCGATTTTCTGCGGGTCGTCGAACAGGCGGATCTTGCGCACCCGGGTGCCTTCGCGCTCGGTGCGCAGCTCAAGGATGGTGTGGGTGGCGTAATGCTCGTGTTCGGTGGTGAGGATCTCCTGGTCGGCGCGCACCCGCACGCCGCCGTAGATCATCGCCAGCCCCTGGGTGGTGCTGCCGGTCAGGGCGATCTGCCGGGCGTCGGCCTGCACGTACTTGCCGGCCCAGGCACGGACTTCTTCCTCGCGCTGCTCGGTGACGCCCAGGTCCCAGTCCATCGACAGGCCGGGGTTCTTGTCGATCGCCGCCCGGTGCAGGGCGATGGCATCGCGCACGGGGCGCGGGTGGGTGGTCACCAGAAAGTTGGAGAAGTGCAGGTAATCCGGATCCTGGTCGAACAGCTGCCGCAACTGCGTCCACTTGTCGCCCAATGCCGATGCCAATGCCGGCGACTGGGCAGCGGCGGCCAGTTCCGGCAGGCCGGCGCCCAGCGGCAGTGCGGCGGCCAGCAGCCCGGCCTGTTTCAGGAATTCGCGACGGTTGCTCATGGCTTGGCGGCTTCCCGGTTCTGGGCCAGCGCAGGCCTGGCGGATTTCTCGACCTGATCCCACACCCGCAGGAAGTTGCCGCCCCACAGTTTGGCGATGTCCGCCTCGGAGTAGCCGCGCGACAGCAGTTCGGCGGTCACGTTGCGGATCTCGCCGACGTTCTCCCAGCCTTTGACGCCGCCGCCCTCGTTGAAGTCGGAACTGATGCCGACGTGGTCGATGCCGATCTTGCGCACGGTGTAGTCGATGGCGTCGCCCAGATCCTTGAGGCTGGCCTTGGGTTCCTCTTCGAGGATCGCGTAGAGCTGGCCGGCGTACTCGCCGAAGCGTTGTTCGGGCCACGCGGCGATGATCGGGTCGCCCGGCATCAGGGCCACGGCCAGGTTCGGCAGCGGCGGCAGGTCGAAGCGCTTGCGCAGTTCGTTGAGCTTGTCCTGGGTCTGCTGGGTCAGCGGGCGCAGGTACTGCGAGAAGCCGACGATCTGCACCACGCCGCCGCTGTTCTTGATCAGTTGCAGTTCCTTGTCGCTGAGGTTGCGCGGAATGTCGACCATGGCCCGCGGCGCCGAGTGCGACGCCACCAGCGGCGTACGGCTCAGTTGGGCGACCTGTTCCAGGGCCTTGGTGGACATTTGCGAGACGTCGATGATCACGCCCAGGTCGTTCAGGCGCTTGACCGCCTGCTTGCCCAGGTCCGAGAGGCCGTCGAGGGCGTCGGGCGAGTCGTTGAAGAACGGCAGCGGCCGCGAGGAGTCGGCCCAGTCGTTGTTGCCGATGTAGCTGAAGCCGAACATGCGCATGCCGCGGGCGGTCCACAGGTCCAGCTGGTTCAGGTCGTGGCCCAGCGGGTAGGCGTTGAGCATGCTGATGAAGATCGCGAACTTGCCTTCGCCGTGCAGGCGGCGGAAATCGTTGGCGGTGTAGGCGATGCCGACCTGGTTGGGGAAGTCGCGCACCATGCCGGAAATGATCTTGTAGCGGATTTCCTGCTGGTTGCGCGCCTCGTCGACGAAGCCGGCGGTGGGGCGGTGCGGGGCGTTGGCGCCGTTCCAGATCTCCGGCCAGCCGAAGATGGTCAGCGCCGCGCCCGACAGCCGCCCGCGGTTGGCCTTGACCAGGTCGAACTGCTCGCTGCCGTCCTTGTCGATCTCGTTGCCGGTGGTGCCGAAGCTCTGGGTGATGGTGATGTGGCTGTCGAACGACAGCATGTGCTCGTGCAGCGCCTCGGCCTGTTGCATCACTTTGTGCGGGTAGCCGGGATTGTCCTTGAATAAAGTGTCCCAGACCGCGAAGCCGGCGCCGGCGGCGACCGCCAGGGCCAGCGGCAGGCCGATGAAAAGAGCCTTTTTCGAACGTGGTTTTGTCATTGCCGTCTCAGTCAGGTTCGCTGTCGGGATGCAGGCGCAGAGGCCTTCGCTATCTGGGAAGAACGAGCGGTCGGCGACGGAATTTAGGCTGGCCGGCGAAGTGCCCGGCGCGGTGGGCCTTATGGGAGCGAGCCTGCTCGCGATGAGGGTCTGTCGGTGACATCGAGGTGGCTGATGCATCGCCATCGCGAGCAGGCTCGCTCCCACAGGGGGGGAGGTGCGGCGGCCCATTCGCGCGCGCACCGTAAATTTGTCCGCGCAGCAAACGTTCTTGCTGGGATAAGGCCTGCTTCAAGGCTGACACAGGTAGGGCAATGAGAATTTCTCGACGATGGTTCATGGCAGGCCTGGCGCTGACCGGCGCTGCCGTACCGGCGGCCTATTTCGGGCATCGCGAATGGACGAAGCCGGATCCGACGGTCACCCCCGGCGAGGCGTCGTTCGACGTGGCCGACGTGGCCGGGCAGCGTCTGGCCAATGCGCTGCGCGGGGTCTGGAAGATCCGTTTCACGGGGGCCGACGCCGGCCTCGAAGGGTTGCCGCCCAAGGGGCTCGAAGTGTTTCTGGACATCGGTCAGAAAGGCCGGGGTGTGTGCGGCTTTCTCGACACCCCGGAGCGTCTGCGCTCGGATGAAACACCCCGTTACCGAATTCTCGGCGACCTGGCCGGGGCTGACGCCTCGACGCTCAGTTGGCGCCTGATCGGCGCGGGCGGGCGGGTCGACTATGAACTGAACATGGTGCTCGACGAGGTCTGGGCCGATTTCGGCAATGCCGGCAGCGGCAGCCTCAGCGGCACGGTGCAGCGGCTGGACCGTTCGCTGGCGCTGCCGGCCCAGGATCACCGCTTCATCGCGGTCAAGTGCCTGTTCCCGGAGGCGCGCCAGCGCACGCCGCTGAACCCGACGCTGCTGGCCTGGCTGGTGTCGCCTGAGCATCGCCTGTTCCATCAGGTCTGGCATGCGACCCGGGACAAGTGGCACACCTTGTCCGAGGACAAGCGCAATGCCCTGCGCGGCCTCGGCTGGCAGCCCGGCCCGCGTGACCAGGAGCGTGACGCCCGTGGTCCGCGCAAGGACCGCAACGGCTCGGGGATCGATTTCTTCTTCATGCACCGGCACATGCTCGGCACGGCCCGCTCCATGCAGGACCTGCCGTCATGGGCATTTTTCCCGTTGCCGCAGCCGGAGCTGGTGCGTGACCGCCAGGGCTTCGCCCGCTACTTCGACAACCACGACGGCACCGCGCTGCCGCCGACCTGGCTGGCCGAAGGCGATGACGAGTACACCCAGTGGGTCAGCAACATCAAGACGGCCGAGACGTACCAGAGCAATTTCGAGGTCTGGGAATCGCAGTACCGCGATCCGCAGTACCTGTCGAAGCTGACCCTGGGCCAGTTGGGCTCGGAGATGGAACTGGGCCTGCACGACTGGCTGCACATGCGCTGGGCCTCGGTGCCGCGGGATCCGTCCAACGGTCAGCCGGTGCCGCTGGCCCGGGACCTGGACGACTTCGCCGCCCGCTGGTTCGCGCCGGAGAACGACTTCCTCGGCGATCCGTTCTCTTCCCATGTGAACCCGGTGTTCTGGCATTTCCACGGCTGGATCGACGACCGCGTCGAGGACTGGTTCCGCGCCCACGAGCGCTTCCATCCGGGCCAGGTCGAGCGGCTTGAGGTCAACGGTGTGCAGTGGTTTGCGCAAGGGCGTTGGGTCGAGGTGGCCGATCCGTGGCTGGGGCCGACCACCCATGGCTGCAGCACCACGCCGGGGCTGCAGGTGGGCAAGTCGGTGGAGATGGATCCGGAGACCATGAAACTGGCGCTGCGCATCACCTTCGGCGAAGACGAGAAGAAGCTCACCGAACTGTTCCGGCGCGTGCCGCAGCGGCCGTGGTATGCGCGCAACCTGAAGGCCAAGCAGAGCCAGGCCTGACCCGCGCGTCACCGTTCATTCGCGCACTGCCGGCATCGTAGATGTCGGCAGTGCCGGCCTCATCGCCAGCAGGCTGGCTCCCACAGGTTTTGGGGTGTGCAGGGCATTTGTGGCTGCCCCGGATCCCTTGTGGGAGCCAGCCTGCTGGCGATGGCGGTGGAGCAGGCAACAGAGATGCCGACAGTTCGGGCCTCATCGCTAGCAAGCTAGCTCCCACAGGTTTTTGGGGTGTGCAGTGCATTTGTGGCTGCCCCGGATCCCTTGTGGGAGCCAGCCTGCTGGCGATGGCGATGGCGGTGGAACAGGCAACAGAGATGCCGACAGTTCGGGCCTCATCGCTAGCAAGCTAGCTCCCACAGGTTTTTTGGGTGTGCAGGGCATTTGTGGCTGCCCCGGATCCCTTGTGGGAGCCAGCCTGCTGGCGATGGCGATGGCGATGGCGATGGCGGTGGAGCAGGCAACAGAGATGCCGACAGTTCGGGCCTCATCGCTAGCAAGCTAGCTCCCACAGGTTTTTGGGGTGTGCAGTGCATTTGTGGCTGCCCCGGATCCCTTGTGGGAGCCAGCCTGCTGGCGATGGCGATGGCGGTGGAACAGGCAACAGAGATGCCGACAGTTCGGGCCTCATCGCTAGCAAGCTAGCTCCCACAGGTTTTTTGGGTGTGCAGGGCATTTGTGGCTGCCCCGGCTCCCACAGGAGTTACAGCGCCCGCCACCCGCCTCCGAGCGCCTTGTACAGGGCAATGCTCGCCTGTAGCCGCGACAGCCGCAGTTGCACGTTCGAATCCTGGGCCGCGTACAGGGTGCGCTGGGTCTCCAGCACTGTCAGCAGATCCTCGGCGCCGGCCTGGTAGCGGCTCTGGGCGATGTTGAACGCGGTCTGGGCCTGGTTCAGTTCTTCGGTCTGCCACTGGCGCTGTTCGTCGAGCCCCCGAATGCTGTTGAGGGCTTTTTCGACGTCGGCAAAACCGCTGACGATCGCGCCGCGGTAGGTTTCCAGCAGTTCTTCCTGGCGGGCCGTGGCCTTGTCGCGCTCGGCGCCCAGGCGGCCGTTGTTGAAGATCGGCGCCACCAGCCCGGCGGTCAGGTTGTAGAAGGGGCTGCGAACCAGGTTGCTGAACCGGTTGGCGCCCGAGCCGAGCTGGGCGGTCAGGGTGACGGTGGGCAGCATGGCGGCGCGGGCCACTTTCACGTCGGCTTCGGCGGCGGCCAGTTGCGCTTCGGCGCGGGCGATGTCGGGACGGCGGCTGAGCAGGTCGCTGGGGACGCCGGCCGCGATGGTCGGCCAGGTCAGCCGGTCGAACGGTTCCGGCGACGGCGCCAGCGCCTGCACGGGTTGGCCGAGCAGGACGGCGAGGCTGATCAGCGCTTCCTGGGCCTGTTGCTGCACCAGGGGCACCTGACGCTCCTGGGCGGCCACCAGGCTTTTTTGCTGGGCCAGTTCCAGGGCGGTGGCCGAGCCTGCGTCGAAGCGGGTCTGCACCAGCTTCAGCACGCTGCGGGCGTTGGTCAGGTTCAGTTCGGCGATGCGGCTGCGTTCGCCCAGGGACAGGGCCTGCGCGTAGGTGTCGGCGACGTTGCCCAGCAGCGTCAGCTCGACGGTCGCCCGGTCGAACTCGCTGGCTTGCAGGCTGAACCGTGCGCTGTCCCGGGAGGCGCGCTTGCCGCCCCAGAAATCGATCTCGTAGCTGGCGCTCAGGTTGGCGTCGAAGTAGTCCACAGCCTTGTTGCTGTTGTCGGCGTCGAGCTGGCTGTAGCCGTTGCCGCGCAGCAGCTTCTGCCGGTTGGCGTTGGCCCCGGCCTTGATCTCGGGCAACTGCGAGCCGCCGGCGATCACCGTGGCGGCACGGGCCTGACGCACCCGGGCCATGGCGGCGGCCAGGTCGTGGCTGCCGAGCCGGGCCTGTTCGATCAGACGGTCCAGCTCGGGGCTGCCGAATTGCGTCCACCACTGCGCGTCGTGGCGGGCGGTGGCGTCGGAGTGGGGCGATTGCCAGGCGGCAGGCGGTTGCAGGCCGCTGTCCGGACGCTGGACGTGGCTGGAGCAGGCGCTGAGCATCAGGCACACGGTCAACAGGCTGAGGCGTGGTTTCATCAAGCGATCATTCACTGGTAAGGGCCGTGACCGGATCGAGCCGGGCGGCTTTGCGGGCGGGCATGAAGCCGAAGACGACACCGGTCACTAGGGCGCAGCCGAAGGCGCCCAGCACCGCCATCAGGGAAAACGCGACGGCGACTTCGCTGAGGATCAGCACGCCGCCGATGATCAGCGCCAGGGCGATCCCGGCGAGGCCGCCGACCACCGACAGCATCACCGCCTCGGTGAGGAACTGGCGCAGGATGTCGCGCTGGCGGGCGCCGGTGGCCATGCGGATGCCGATCTCGCGGGTCCGTTCGCGCACGGTCATGAGCATGATGTTCATCACGCCGATGCCGCCCACCAGCAGCGAGATCGCCGCGATCGAGCCGAGCATCAGCGACAGGGTGTTCTGCGTGCGGGCCTCGGCCTGGATCATCGCGGCGTTGTTGGTCAGCTCGAAGTCCTTCTTGCCGTTGTGCAGGCGCAGCATCAGTTGCTCGATGGCGTGCTCCGCTTCCTTGACCTTGCGCGCGTCGGCGGCGGCGATGGCCACGTATTCCGGATTGCGCGTGCCGAACAGCCGGACGCTGGCGGCGGAGTAGGGGATGGCGATGCGGTCGTCGCTGTCCTGGTCGCCGGAGCTGGCGCCCTTTTCCTGGAGCACGCCGACCACCTGGAACGGCACGTTCTCGATCAGGATGTACTGGCCCAGCGGGTTGGCGACATCCTTGAGCAGCTTGTCGCGCACCTTCTTGCCGATCACCGCGACGGCCGTGGCGTTGCGTTCGTCGGCCTCGGTGAAGTAGCTGCCCTCGACCACCGGCCAGTTGAAGATCGCCGGGAAGTTGGTGTCGTTGCCGCCGACATAGCTCAGGTGGTCGACGTTGCCGAAGCGCACCCCGGCCTCGGCGCCGTTGACCGGCATGATGCGTTTGACCTGCGGCAGGCTGGCCAGCGCCGCGACGTCGTCCAGGGTGACGATGCCGGGCGGCGTGCGCGGGTTGGGGGCCGAGCCGCTGAGGTAAATGATGTTGGAGCCGAACGCGCCCATCTGCGCCATCACCTGGCGCTTGCTGCCTTCGCCGACCGCCAGCATCACCACCACCGAGGCCACGCCGATGATGATGCCGAGCAGGGTCAGGGCGGTGCGGAAGCGGTTGATCCACATCACCCGCCAAGCGGCGTGCAGGGCGTCCACCAGTTCGCCTTTCCAGGCGCCGTTGGCTTGCGCGCCTTCGGCCAGGCGCTTGCGCAGGTCCACCGCCTGCAGGGCGCCGGGGTTGGCGGCGGCCTGGACGGCGGGGGCGTCGGCGGCGCTGTCACTGATGATCAGGCCGTCACGGACTTCGATGATGCGCTTGGCCCGGGCCGCGACTTCGCGGTCGTGGGTGATGAGGATCACCACGTGGCCCTGGCCCGCCAGTTCATCGAGCAGCGCCATGACTTCCTTGCCGCTGTGGCTGTCGAGGGCGCCGGTGGGTTCGTCGGCAAGGATGATGTGGCCGCCGTTCATCAGGGCGCGGGCGATGGACACCCGCTGCTGCTGGCCGCCGGAGAGCTGGTGCGGACGGTTGCCGGTGCGCGTGGCCAGGCCGAGGCGGTCGAGCAGGGCGGCGGCGCGGGCGTGCCGCTCGGCCGCTGGCGTGCCGGCGTAGATCGCCGGCATCTCGACGTTTTCCTGGGCCGAGCCGGACGGGATCAGGTGATAGCCCTGGAACACGAAACCGAACGCTTCGCGGCGCAGCCAGGCCAGTTCGTCGCTGTCCAGGCCGGCGACGTTTTCGCCGGCGAAGCGGTATTCGCCGGACGTCGGCCGGTCGAGGCAGCCGAGGATGTTCATCAGCGTCGATTTGCCGGAGCCCGACGCACCGACGATGGCCACGAACTCGCCGGCGTGGATCGACAGGTCGATGCCGCGCAGCACGTGGACTTCAGGGGCGTCGCCGCCGCCGTAGGCCTTGCGGATGTCCCGCAGTTCGATCAGGGGCGTCTGCATTCAGCCTCCGTTGCCGTCGGCGGGGCCGATCAGCAGGTGATCGCCCTCGTTCAGGCCTTCCAGCACCTGCACGTTCAGGCGGTCGCTGATACCGGTGCGCACTTCGCGGGGCTGCACCTCGCCGTTGGCGGCGACCACCCGGGCGGTTTGCAGGCCGGCGGCGGCACTGCCCTGCAGGGCGGCGACCGGCGCGGTGAGCACGTCCTTCGCCTGGCCGGCGACAAAGAACACCTGGGTGGTCATCTCGGCCATCAGGGCGTTGTCGGCGTTGTCGACATCCAGCAGCACGGTGTAGAGCACCACCCGGGCGCTTCCGCTTTTGCTGGTGCTGGCGGGGCTGCCGCCGCCCTGGCTGGTCTGGTCCAGCGGCTTGGGCGGCACCGGCAGGATCTGCCGCACCGTGCTGCTCCAGCGCCGCTGGCCGCCGCTCAGGGTGGTGAAGTAGGCGCTCATGCCCGGTTTGACGTGGCCGATGTCGGCTTCCGAGACTTCGGCCCAGACCGTCATCGGCGACAGCTTGGCGATGCGCAGGATCAGCGGCGTCTGCTGCTGGGCGTTGAGGGTCTGGCCTTCGCGGGCGTCGAGGGCGACGACGGTGCCGGCCATCGGCGCGAAGATGCGCGTGTAGCCGAGTTCGGCCTGGTCGCTGCGCAGGCTGGCTTCGGCCTGGCGGATCTGTGCCTGGATCATGTCGATGCGCGCCTGGGTGG
Organism: Pseudomonas sp. B3(2017); assembly: GCF_002113595.1. Taxonomy (NCBI): domain Bacteria; kingdom Pseudomonadati; phylum Pseudomonadota; class Gammaproteobacteria; order Pseudomonadales; family Pseudomonadaceae; genus Pseudomonas; species Pseudomonas sp. B3(2017). Next base: position 163,549 of record NZ_NEIU01000005.1, on the reverse strand, counting down.
CCTTCAGCTCGGCGCGGGCGGTCTGCACGTCTTCTTCGCGGGTGGCGCCGCCGGCGGCGAGGTGCTGCTGGCGTTGGTGCTTCTGCTGCGCCAGTTCGTGCTGGGCCTTCTGTTCCTGCAGCTGCGCCTTGAGGTTCTCGATGGAGAAGCGCCCGGCGTCGAGCTTGGCCTTTTGCGTGGACGGGTCGATCTCCACCAGCAACTGACCTTCCTTGACCGTGTCGCCGACCTCCACATGGATCTTCTTGATCTGGCCCGAGGCCTGGGCGCCGACGTCCACGTAGCGTCGCGGCTGCAGGGTGCCCAGGGCGGTGACGCTGCTTTCGATGTCGCCGCGGGTGACTTGCACGGTGGCGAACTTGTCCCGGCCGGGGGGCAGCATCTGCCAGGCCGCATAGGCGGCGACGGGGATCAGACAAAGGGTGGCGAGCAGGGCGCGTCGGGCGGGGCGGGGACGTTTCATGCAGGGTTCCGGCCAGTGGGAATCGGCCCGTCGTTCACGGGGGTGCGCAGGATCGGGCACCGCTGAACACTGTCGCAGGGCGCGGCAGAGACGGGGAGCTGTCCTGTTAACGAGGGGTGGGCGAGGGAATTTAAGCGGGGACACACGATGTTACAGGTATAGGACGGGACTATTTGTCGGGCAACGTGAAACATCACTTTAAATCTATATGAGAATTACTATAAATTACGCGCCTCAAGCTGCCACTATCTTGCTAGCGCCCGTCGCGGGTTCCCGGATCAGTGTGCCCAAGGACAGAAACCGCACCGCTGCGGCGGGGAGCCATGTTGGAAAACTACTATCGCGAGCTGGTGAGTTTCCTGAATGCCAGACTCGGCAACCGCCAGGTCGCCGAAGATGTGGTGCATGACGCCTATGTGCGGGTGCTGGAGCGCTCCAGCGACACGCCGATCGAGCAGCCCCGGGCCTTTCTCTACCGCACGGCCCTGAACCTGGTGATCGACGACCACCGGCGCAACGCCTTGCGTCAGGTCGAGTCCCTTGAGGTGCTCGACAGCGAAGAGCGCTATTTCACCCCGTCCCCCCACAGCACGCTCGACCACGGCCAGCGCCTGGAGATGCTCCAGCGTGCATTGGCGGAACTGCCGCCGCTGTGCCGCGACAGTTTCCTGCTGCGCAAGATCGAAGGCCTGTCGCACCCCGAGATCGCCGAGCACCTGGGCATTTCCAAGGCGCTGGTGGAAAAGCACATCGTCAACGCCATGAAGCACTGCCGGGTGCGCATCAAACAATGGGACGCCCATTGAGCCGCCGTCGTTAAATTTTATTTCACTGTCCTCGTTCCTACTCAACAGACGACCTGCTGTCCCGCTCGGGGCCGGCCGGTCACGTAGGCTCTTCCTCCCCGCTGCGTTGGGGTTCATCCAGAGGACACTGGAAATGACACAGGCAATTGCATCGCCCATCGTTCACGATCTGATCGGCGTCGGTTTCGGCCCTTCGAACCTGGCGCTGGCCATCGCTCTGCAAGAGCGCGGCCCGACCCAGGGCGAACTGGATGTGCTGTTCCTCGACAAGCAGGCCGACTACAGCTGGCACGGCAACACCCTGTCGACCCAGAGCGAGCTGCAGATCTCCTTCCTCAAGGACCTGGTGACCCTGCGCAACCCGACCAGCCCGTACTCGTTCGTCAACTACCTCAAGCAGCACGGGCGCCTGGTGGACTTCATCAACCTCGGCACCTTCTACCCGTGCCGCATGGAGTACAACGACTACCTGCGCTGGGTCGCCGGGCAGTTCACCGAGCAGAGCCGCTACGGCGAAGAAGTGCTGACCATCGAGCCGGTGCTGCACAACCAGCAGGTCGAAGCGCTGCGGGTGATCTCCCGTGACGTCCAGGGCCAGCAGTTCGTGCGCACCGCCCGCTCGGTGGTGGTCAGCGCCGGCGGCACGCCGCGCATTCCGGAGGCGTTCAAGGGCCTGAAGGGCGACGCCCGCGTGTTCCACCACTCCCAGTACCTGGCGCAGATGGCCAAGCAGCCGTGCGTCAACAACCAGCCGATGAGCATTGCGATCATCGGCGGCGGGCAGAGCGCGGCGGAAGCGTTCATCGACCTCAACGACTCCTTCCCGTCGGTGCAGGTGGACATGATCCTGCGCGGTTCGGCCCTGAAGCCGGCCGACGACAGCCCGTTCGTCAACGAAGTGTTCTCGCCGGAATTCACCGACCTGATCTTCCAGCAGAAAAGCAGCGAGCGTGAGCGTCTGGTCAACGAGTACCACAACACCAACTATTCGGTGGTGGACATCGACCTGATCGAACGCATCTACGGCATCTTCTACCGCCAGAAGGTCTCGGGCGTCGCCCGTCACATGTTCCGCACCCTGACCACCGTCGAGAAGGCTGTCGCCACCGACCGCGGCATCGAGCTGACCGTGCGCAACAACGCCACCGGCGAAGTCACCGTGCGCCACTACGACGCCGTGGTGCTGGCCACCGGTTACGAGCGCCAGTTGCACCGCCAGTTGCTGGCGCCGCTGGAAGAGTACCTGGGCGACTTCGAGGTCGACCGCAACTACCGCCTGATCACCGACGAGCGCTGCAAGGCCGGCCTGTACATGCAGGGCTTCTGCCAGGCCAGCCACGGCCTGAGCGACACGCTGCTGTCGGTGCTGCCGGTGCGGGCGGACGAGATCGCCGGTTCCCTGTATGAGCACGGCAAGCACCGCGGGCACAGCCGTTCGGTGGCGGACCTGCTGTTGGCGACCGCCAGCTAAGACCGCGGCGCCTTCAAGGCCGTCACCGCGAGCAGGCTCGCTCCCACAGGGGATCTCCAGCGGACACGGAAGGTGTGTCGAACGGCGATCCGGTGTGGGAGCGAGCCTGCTCGCGTTCGGCCCCCGGCAATCCCAACCTGAACCTTTCCTGAACCCTTCCTGAAAAGCGGTGACATTCCCCGTCACACTTTCCTTTGCGGGTTTACTCTCCAGATACCGGGGCGTAAGCTTCGCGCGTTTTCATCAATAGCGGAGACCCACAGTGGGTACTTGTTCGAGTGACAGTTGTCGGCCGGTCTCGGTAACCGGCAGATTCTCGGCAAGATAACGCGCATTCCCTGATGCCGTTGTCTCGCCGAACAGCGAGCGGCGGCATCCCGATCATGGCCGGTTGAGGCCATGTCCCGACGTCCTTCTCATCGACGCTGAACAGAGCGTGGCCGTGACCTTTGTGTCGTCGCCGCAGCCCTATCGACACGCCTGTCTTGGCTGACCGGCGTGCCAGGCCCTGCCTTGCCGGTGTTTCCGGCGGCCGGGGCGTGGACGTGCCTGCTCGACGGTTTCCCGGCTGACCAGAGGGGTAGCAGCCATGAAACTGACGCTCAAGGAATTCTTCGCAGGCTTCCTGCGGACCCGCCACATCGCCCGCCACTTCCGGCGCCTGGCGCTTTTGGAATCGATCAGCGACACCACGGTCAGCCGTGAAGTGCCGCCCAGCCTGGCCAACACCCTGGTGGACGCCGCCCACTGCGACAGCGGCGCGCTGCTGTCGTCGCTGGGCACCCACGCCGACGGCCTCACGGATTTCGAGGTCGATGCGCTGCGTGCGCAGCACGGCCTGAACGAAGTCGAGCACGAACAGCCGCTGCCGTGGTGGACGCACCTGTGGCACTGCTACAAGAACCCGTTCAACCTGCTGCTGACCCTGTTGGCGGTGATCTCGTGGCTGACCGAGGACCTGAAGGCGGCCATCGTGATCTTCTCGATGGTGGTGCTGTCGACCCTGCTGCGCTTCTGGCAGGAAAGCAAATCCAACCAGGCCGCCGACGCGCTCAAGGCCATGGTGAGCAACACCGCCACGGTGATCCGTCGGGATGCGCCGCGCATCGAATTGCCGATCAAGCAACTGGTGCCGGGCGACCTGATCGTGCTGTCGGCCGGCGACATGATCCCCGCCGACTGCCGGGTGCTCAGCGCCAAGGACCTGTTCGTCAGCCAGGCGGCGATGACCGGCGAATCGATGCCGGTGGAGAAATTCCCGCGCCAGCAGGACCGCGACACGCGCAACCCGCTGGAACTGGACAACGTCCTGTTCATGGGCACCAACGTGGTGTCCGGCACGGCGGTGGCGGTGATCCTGACCACCGGCAACAACACCTATTTCGGTGCGCTGGCCCAGCGGGTCGGGGCCACCGACCGGGCGGTGACGTCGTTCCAGCAAGGCGTCAACAAGGTCAGTTGGCTGTTGATTCGCTTCATGTTCGTGATGGCGCCACTGGTGCTGTTCATCAACGGCTTCACCAAGGGCGACTGGACCGAGGCGCTGCTGTTCGCGCTGTCGATCGCTGTGGGCCTGACCCCGGAAATGCTGCCGATGATCGTCACCTCGACCCTGGCCAAGGGCGCGGTGTTCCTGTCGCGCAAGAAAGTCATCGTCAAGCGCCTGGACGCGATCCAGAACTTCGGCGCCATGGACGTGCTGTGCACCGACAAGACCGGCACCCTGACCCAGGACAAGATCTTCCTGGCGCGCAACGTCGACGTCTGGGGCGAGGACTCCGACGACGTGCTGGAGATGGCGTACCTGAACAGCTACTACCAGACCGGCCTCAAGAACCTGCTGGACGTGGCGGTGCTGGAGCATGTGGAGGTCCACCGCGAGCTGAAGGTCGGCACGGCGTTTCGCAAGGTCGATGAGATCCCGTTCGACTTCAACCGCCGGCGCATGTCGGTGGTGGTCGAAGGGCGGGGCCAGCCGCACCAGTTGATCTGCAAGGGCGCGGTGGAGGAAGTGCTCGCGGTGTGCAGCCATGTGCGCCACGGCGAAGCCGACGACGTGCTGAGCGCGGACCTGCTGGCCCGCATCCGCCAGGTGACCGCTGCGTTCAACGCCGAAGGCCTGCGGGTGGTGGCGGTGGCGGCGCGGTCGATGCCTCAGGGGCGCGACACCTACAGCCTGGCCGATGAACAGGACCTGACGCTGATCGGCTACGTGGCGTTTCTCGATCCGCCGAAGGAAAGCACCGCGCCGGCGCTCAAGGCCCTGGCCGAGCATGGCGTGGCGGTGAAAGTGCTGACCGGCGACAACGAACTGGTGACGGCCAAGATCTGCCGCGAGGTGGGCCTCGCCCAGCAAGGCCTGCTGCTGGGCAACGACGTGGAGCGCATGAGCGATGCCGAACTGGCGGTGGCGGTGGAGACCACCAACGTGTTCGCCAAACTGACGCCGTCGCACAAGGAACGCATCGTCCGCATCCTCAAGGGCAACGGCCATGTGGTCGGGTTCATGGGCGACGGCATCAACGACGCGCCGGCGCTGCGCACTGCCGACATCGGCATTTCGGTGGACAGCGCCGTGGACATCGCCAAGGAAGCGGCGGACATCATCCTGCTGGAAAAGAGCCTGATGGTGCTGGAGGAGGGCGTGCTCGAAGGGCGGCGCACCTTCGCCAACATGCTCAAGTACATCAAGATGACCGCCAGCTCCAACTTCGGCAACGTGTTCTCGGTGCTGGTGGCCAGTGCGTTCATTCCGTTCCTGCCGATGCTGCCGATGCACCTGTTGGTGCAGAACCTGCTCTACGACATTTCGCAGATCGCCATCCCGTTCGACAACGTCGATGACGAGATGCTGAAGCAGCCGCAGCGCTGGCAGCCGGCGGATGTGGGCCGGTTCATGCTGTTCTTCGGGCCGATCAGTTCGATCTTCGACATCACGACGTTCGCCTTGATGTGGTACGTGTTCGATGCCAACACCCCGGACCACCAGACCCTGTTCCAGTCGGGCTGGTTCGTGGTGGGGCTGCTGACCCAGACGCTGATCGTGCACATGATCCGCACGCCGAAGATCCCGTTCCTGCAAAGCCGCGCGGCCCTGCCGCTGCTGGTGATGACCGGGATCATCATGGCGGTGGGGATCTTCCTGCCGATGGGGCCTTTGGCGAACTACTTCAAGCTGCAGGCGCTGCCGTCGCTGTACTTCGTGTTCCTGCCGGTGATCCTGCTGGCGTACATGGCCCTGACCCAGGCGGTGAAGGGCTTCTACATCCGCCGGTTCGGCTGGCAGTAAGACTGGGGACGCTGTGGGAGCAAGGGGCTTTTCCTTGCTCTGCGGTGTCTGTGCCGGCCTCATCGCTTGCAGGCAAGCTCCTACAGGTTTTGTGGTGCGCAGGGATTTTGCAGACACCAGAAATACCTGTGGGAGCCAGCCTGCTGGCGATGAGGCCGGCACAGCCGCCCTCTGTGGTGACTGAACCGCTGCTCCCACAACGGACGGAAGATTTTTCAAGGAGCTGGACATGCAAGCCATCAATAACCTCAACCTGACCTCGCTGCTCGACACCCTGGTCAGCCTCAGCGCGGCGTTCATCCTCGGCGGCCTGATCGGCTTCGAGCGCCAGTACCGCCAACGCACGGCGGGCCTGCGCACCAATGTGCTGGTAGCGGTGGGCGCGGCGATCTTCGTTGACATGGCCAACCGCCTCGGCGGCGCCGAAGGGGCGGTGCGGGTGGTCGCCTACGTGGTGTCGGGCATCGGCTTTCTCGGCGCCGGGGTGATCATGCGCGAAGAGGGCAACGTGCGCGGCCTCAACACCGCCGCCACCCTCTGGACCTCGGCGGCGGTGGGGGCCTGCGCCGGGGCGGACCTGCTGGCCGAGGCGGTGCTCGGCACGCTGTTCGTGCTGGCGGCCAACACGCTGCTGCGGCCGATCGTCAACAACATCAACCGCCAGCCGCTGGATGTGGTCTCGGCGGAAGTCACCAACATCGTCTACGTCATCGCCCGGCGCTCGCAGCAGAAGGCCGTGCTGGCCTTGCTCGAGGCGGAACTGGAACGCAGCAACTACCCGGCCAGCGACGTCGACGTGCATGCCTTCGGCAGCGATGAGGTGGAGATCGAGGCGACGCTGGCCACCACCTCGGTGGACGGCGATGAGCTCGACGCGCTGGTGGCGCGGGTCTCGACGTCGGCTCTGGTGGTGCAGGCCTTCTGGAGCCCGAGCACCACCGAGTGAGGTCGCTGCGCGCGGCGGTGCGGCCTGCGGATGGGTGGCCGGATTTTTCGGAAAAGTCCTACAGAGTGTTCCGTGGCGCTTGCGTAACCTTGGCGCCTCGTGAAGCCGACACCGACCGGGAAGTCCACCGTGCCCCAAAAAGCCTTGCGCATCCTGATTGCCGATCCGCAGCATTTTCACCGGATGACCCTCGAGCGATCGTTCAATCGCCTCGGGTACTTTCGCATCGCGCCGGTGCGCAACCTGGCCGAACTGCTGACCTTGGTCGAGCGTGACTGCGGTGCCTTCGACGTGGTCGCCGCCAATGCCGGGCTGGCGGCGGGCTCGATGGACCTGGCGGACTTCCTGTGCGGCAATCCCCGTGTCCGCCATGCTCTGGTCTACAACGCGCCGGCGTCGACGGTGGCCGGGTTTGCCTGCAAGCCCATCGGGATCAGCGAGGCGCAGCTGCCGGACATCCACCGGATCGAGCGCCTGATGGCACAGATCGAGGGGGCGGTCGGGCAGGCTGTCGGCGTTTGAGCACGGTTATCCGTTTGTCGCAACTGTCAGATCTGACAGGTAGATTCCTCCCGCATCCCGTGCAACAGTCTTGGCGCAGCCAGGGTCTGTCCGAGCCGGGCGACGCCTGTGGCACCGGCGTCCCGACATTGCACTGGGAGTGGTCATGAAGAGAGCGCTCATCGTCGACGATCACCCGGTGGTGGGGGCCACCCTCGGCCTGATCCTGGAGTCGGAGGGCTTCAGGCAGGTGGAGGTGGTCGCCAGCGGCGTCGAAGCGGTGCCGGCGATCCGCAGGCTTTCGCCGGAGCTGGTGATCCTCGATCTCAACCTCAAAGGGATGAGCGGCCTGGAGGTGCTGGAGCGCATCCGCGCCAACGGCCTGGACTGCCGCGTGGTGGTGTTCACCTCCCACGAGCCGGCGCACTACCAGATGCGCTGCATGCGCGCCGGCGCGATGGCCTATGTCACCAAGTCCGATTCCCTGCACCAACTGCGCAACGCCATCAAAGCCGTGCGCTCCGGCTACACCTACTTTCCCGGCTCCACGGACCTCGCCGCCGGCAGCGGCATGCTGCAGAACAACGAGCGACAGCTGATCGACCTGCTCTCCGACCGCGAACTGCACATCCTGGTGCAGTTGGCCCAGGGCCGGGCGAACAAGGACATCGCCGAAGGCATGAGCCTGAGCCACAAGACTGTCAGCACCTACAAGACCCGCCTGATGACCAAGCTGGGGGTGGGGTCGCTGGTGCTGCTGCGCGAATTCGCCCTGCGCAACCAACTGATCTGAGGGGGCTGGCATGGGGTCGTGGCGTCTTTTCCTTCTGTCGTTGGTGCTGGTCGCGGCCCACGTTCGGGCAGGCGAGCCGCCGCAGGTGCTGGAGGTGCTGGCCCGCAGCAGCCCCGACACGGCCCCGATCCGCCTGGACGATGCGGATCGGCAATGGCTGCGCGAGCACCCCGTGCTGCGGGTGGGCGTGTCCGGCGCCGACTACCCGCCGTTCGAACTGACGCGCAACCGGCATGAGCTGGAAGGCATCACCGCCGACTACGCCGACCTGTTGGGGCGCCTGCTCGGCGTCGCGGTCACGGTGCAGCGCTACCGCGACCGCGCAGGGGCGATGGCGGCGCTCAAGGGCGGCGAGCTCGACCTGCTCGGCACCTCCAACCTTTTCGAGCTGGCCGACCCGCAAGTGGTGCTGTCCCGCGCCTACGCCGAAGACCAGCCCATGTGGGTGACCCGGCTCAGCGAGCCACTGCCGGCGGACCTGACCGGCAAGCGTATCGCCATGGCCGAGGACTACCTGCCGGAGGCGACCGTGCGCAAGGCGTACCCCACCGCGACCCTGGTGCGCTATCCCGCCATCCTCGACGCGCTCGGTGCGGTGGCGTTCGGCCAGGACGACCTGTACCTGGGGGACCTCATCAGCGCCAACTACCTGATCAACATCAATTATCGCAACGACCTGCAACTGGCCGGGCCTTCGGGGCTCGACGCCAACCCCTTCGGCTTTGCCCTGGCCCGGGGCAACGGGCGGTTGCAGCGTCTTGTGGACCGGGCGCTGGCGGCCATTCCCCTCGAACAGCGGCTGCTGATGGAGCAACGCTGGAGCGCCGGCCTCGCCGACATGAGCGGGCAGGCGAGCGTCACCCTGAGCGCCGCCGAACAGGCGTGGCGCGACGGGCACCCGGTGGTGCGGGTGGGGGCCGTGGAGGACTTCGCGCCCCTGACGTTCTTTGATGCGGACGGGCAACTGCACGGGCTCACCGCACAGTTGCTGAATATGATCGGGCAACGCACCGGGTTGACGTTCGACATCGTGCGGGGGCAGTCGCTGGACCGGCAGATGGCGCAACTGAAAGCGGGCGAGCTCGATGTGCTGCCGGTGGTGACGCCGAGCAGCGAGCGGGAGCTGGAACTGCGGTTCACCCGGGCCTACCTGAACAACCCGTTCGTGCTGATCGCGGCGGCGGACGGCCGTCTGCGTTCGTTGGGCGACCTGGCGGGCAAGCGGCTGGCGATCTACCGTGGCCATCCTTTGCACGACTATCTGGTCGAGCAGGTGCCGCAGATCAGGCTGGTCGACGTGGCCAGCCCCGCCGCAGGGATGGCGGCCATCGCCAACGGGCAGGCGGACGCGACGCTGGGCTCGCTGCTGGTGGCCCGCTACCTGATCGCCCGCCAATACAAGGGGCGCATGCGCATCGTCACCACAGTGGGGGATCAGCCGGCCCGGATCGCGCTGGCCACGGCGCCGGACGCGGCGTTGCTGCATTCGCTGCTGAACAAGGCGCTGCTGAGCATTGCGCCCCAGGAGATGGACGAGCTGGTCGAGCGCTGGAGCCACGGGGTGGTGGTCGAAGACAGCTACTGGCAGCGCCATCGCCGGGAAATCCTCTCGGGGTTCGCGGCGGCCGCCGTCCTGCTGATGCTGGCGCTGGCGTGGATCGGCTGGCAGCGTCGCCAGCTCCGTCAACGCCAGGGCTGGTTGCGCAGGCTGCAGCAGGCCAAGGAGGCGGCCGACGAGGCCAACCGGGCCAAGACCACGTTCCTGGCGACCATGAGCCATGAGATCCGCACGCCGATGAACGCCCTGATCGGCATGCTCGAACTGGCGCTCAAGCGGGCCGACGAGGGCGTGACCGATCGCCTGGCCATCGAGATCGCCTCCAGCGCCGGGCAGCAACTGCTGGCGCTGATCGGCGACATCCTCGACATCGCCCGCATCGAGTCCGGGCACCTGGAGCTCGCCCCGCAGCGCGCCAACCTGCGTGGCCTGGTGGTCTCGGTCTGCCGGGTGTTCGAGGGGCCTGCGCGGCAGAAGCAGCTGCTGTGGCACGTCGAGCTGGATCCGCGCAGCGATGTCGATGTGCTGGTCGACCCCACGCGCTTCAAGCAAGTGCTGTCGAACCTGTTGAGCAACGCGGTCAAGTTCACCGCCAACGGTGAGGTCAGCCTGGTGCTGCGGGTGACGTCGCTGCACGACCGTCGGCTGGCCCTGAGCGTGACCATCGAAGACAGCGGCATCGGCATCGGCGCCGATGACCGGCGACGCCTGTTCAGTCCTTTCGTGCAGGCCCGCGACGCTGCACAGCCGGTGCGCAGCGGTGCCGGCCTGGGGCTGGTGATCAGCCGGGACCTTTGCCGGATGATGGGCGGCGACCTGCAACTGGCCAGCGAACCGGGGCGCGGCACGCAGGTCCGGGCGCTGCTGCAGTTTCCGGTGCTGGATCCGCTGCCTGCGCCTGAGGCCGATGGGGAGGTGGCTGAATCGTCGGTGCCGCTGAACGTGCTGGTGGTGGACGACCACCCGGTGAACCGCTTGCTGCTGGGCTGGCAGTTGAGCGAGCTCGGGCACCGGAGCGTGGGCGCGGAGGACGGCGAACAGGGCCTGGCCGCGTGGCGCGGGCAGCCGTTCGATGTGCTGATCGTCGACATCAACCTGCCGGGGCTCAGCGGCCATCAACTGGCGCGGGCGATCCGCGCGGAGGAGGCCGCGACGGGCCGGCGCCGCTGCTTGTTGCTCGGGTTCACCGCCAACGCCCAGGCCGAGGAAAAACAGCGTTGCCTCGCCTCAGGGATGGATGATTGCCTGTTCAAGCCTATCGGCCTGGGCGACCTGGGCCGGGCGCTGTCTGTTGCCGAGCCCGGTGCAGAACCCATGGGGCAGGAGCAGGCATCCGCCGCGCTCGACCTGAGCACCCTGGAACGCCTGGCGGGCGACAACCGCGGGCTGATCCTGCGCTTGCGCGACCAGGTGTTGCAGAGCCTGCGCGACGACCTGAAGCGGCTGGATGACCTGGGCCGGGCGTCCGACCGTGGCGGCTTGCGCGACCTGGCCCATCACATCAAGGGCGGTGCGCAAATGGTCGGTGCCGGGCAGGTCGTGGCGGCGTGCCACGCCCTGGAACAGGCGTGCCGCGATGCCGAAACCGTGGCGCTGACGGGCGCGGTCGAATCGCTGCGCCAGGCCATGAACGGCCTGGCGCAGCACCTTCAGGGGTAGCGGGTCAGTCCCACTCGGGGGCGATGCCGTCGGGGCTGGTCAGGCGCTGGCCGCGGTCCAGGGTCGCGATCAAGGCCATGTCGGCCTCGCTCAGGGTCAGGGCCGTGGCGCCGAGGTTGCTTTGCAGGTTGGCGCGCCGGGTCGACGACGGGATCACCGCATAACCTGACTGCATCGCCCAGGCCAGCGTCACCTGCGCCGGGGTGGCGCCCAGCCGTTCGGCGATCTGCTGGATCAGCGGATCCTTCAGCGCTTCGCCGTAGGCCAGGGTCATGTACGAGGTGGTGTGGATGCCCTGGCTCTGGGTGAAGGCGATCACCTTGCGGTTCTGCAGGAACGGATGCACTTCGATCTGGTGGGTGGCGATGTGCTCGGCGCCGACCGCCGCGATGGCTTGTTTCAGCAGGCCGATGGTGAAGTTGGACACGCCGATCCGGCGGGTCAGGCCCAGGCGCTTGGCTTCGAGCAGGGCGCCCATGAATTCCTCCACCGGCACTTGATCGTCAGGGGACGGCCAGTGGATCAGCGTCAGGTCGAGGTAGTCGGTCTGCAGTTTGCGCAGGCTCTCCCGGAGGCTGTCGATCAGGCGGTTCTTGGCGTAATTGGCGACCCAGATCTTGCTGGTGATGAACAGCTCTTCACGGGGGATGCCGCTGACGGCGATGGCATGGCCGACCTCGGCTTCGTTCTCGTAGATCTGGGCGGTGTCGATGGCCCGGTAGCCCAGCTCCAGGGCGGTGCTCACCGAATCGATGACCACCTGACCTTGCAGGCGAAACGTACCAAGACCGAAAGCGGGAACAGACATGCGTGACTCCAGGGTTGCGAAGGGAATGGGCGCAGTATCCGTGGCGGCCTGCCCGGGAAAAACCGCTGCCCCGGCAAAGCACTGTTGAGCGCAAGTCACGAATCGGCGGTGCGGGTACGCATTGTTCTACGTGTGGAACGATGAAGCTGCTTTTGCCTGACTAGTGCCGGATAGGTAGCGGATTTAACATCAATCCATTGAAACCACCTTTCGGGAGGCACCATGAAAGACCTCATCGGCATTTACACCAGTCCCCGTGGCCACTGGGTGGGCGACGGATTTCCGGTTCGCACGCTGTTTTCCTACGACAACCTGGCCCGGCACATCAGCCCGTTCCTGCTGCTCGATCACGCAGGTCCCGCCGAGTTCACGCCGACCCATGAGCGGCGCGGCGTCGGCCAGCATCCGCACCGCGGCTTCGAGACCGTGACCATCGTCTACGACGGTGAAGTGGAGCACCGGGACTCCACCGGCAGCGGCGGCAAGATCGGCCCCGGCGACGTGCAGTGGATGACGGCGGCGTCCGGGATCCTGCACGAGGAATTCCATTCCCGGGACTTCGCCCGCACCGGCGGCAGGATGGAAATGGTGCAGCTGTGGGTCAACCTGCCGGCCAAGGACAAGATGGCGGCGCCCGGTTACCAGACGATCCTCGACGGCGACATTCCCGACATCGAGCTCAAGGACGGCGCGGGCCGCCTGCGCTTGATCGCCGGCGAGTTCGACGGCCGCCAGGGCGCGGCGCGCACCTTCACGCCGGTGGACGTCTGGGACATCCGGCTGAACGCCGGGAAGACGCTGGACCTGGACCTGCACGAAGGGCGCAACACCGCCCTGGTGGTGTTGCGTGGTTCGGTGCAGATCAACGGACGGGAACAGGCCGCCGTCGGCCAGTTGGCGCTGTTCGAGCGCGATGGCCGGCAGGTGACGCTCAAGGCTGACGCCGACGCGGTGGTGCTGCTGCTCAGCGGCGAACCGATCGACGAGCCCATCGTCGGCCACGGCCCGTTCGTGATGAACAGCGAAGCGGAAATCCATCAGGCGTTCGCCGATTTCCAGTCGGGGCGGTTCGGCCGGATGCAGGACTGACCCCGGTTCGCCAACACCGCCATCGCCAGCAGGCTGGCTCCCACAAGGGATCCCCGGTGTCCGCAGGATTCCTGTACACCACAGAAACCTGTGGGAGTTGGCTTGCCAACGATTGGGCCATCACAGCCGACATCTCCGGTGGCTGACAGGCCGCCATCGCGGGCAAGCCCGCTCCCACAGGTATCTCAGGTGCCCGCAAAATCCCGGCACACCACAAGATCCTGTAGGAGCTTGCCTGCAAGCGATGAGGCCGGCATTGCCGACATCCCTGGTGCCTGACCCAGCGCCCTCGCCAGCAGGCTGGCGCCTACAGTTTCTATGGCGTGAATCAAATGCTCCTACACTGAACCGATCTGTGAGATCTTCTGCCGATTGGTCTCTGCCGGAGTTGTTTGATGCTGTCACTGCTCACCGATCATCCCTTGATTTGCGCGCTGATCCTGATCCTGGTCGATCTTGGGCTGTGGCGCCTGATCAGCTCCCACGGCAGCGGGTGGAAGCTGCTGGTGCGGGTGGTGATCTTCACGTTGTTCAGCATCCTGCTGTTCAACGAAGGCCTCAACCCGATGGAGACCGCGCCGTGGGCCGACAACGTGCCGCTGCACCTGGCGGCGACCGGCCTGCAGATCGGCTGGTGGCTGTTCGGCGCGCGCACCCTGACGGTGCTGATCGGCGCGGCGATGATGCAGCGGGTCGGGCACACCGGGCGGCTGCTGCAGGATCTGCTCGGGGCCGTGATCTTCCTGATCGCGGTCATCGCGGCGCTGGCCTACGTGCTCGACCTGCCGGTCAAGGGCGTGCTGGCGACGTCCGGCGCCTTGGCGATCATCGTCGGCCTGGCATTGCAGAGCACCCTCAGCGACGTGTTCTCCGGCATCGTGCTCAACACCACCAAACCCTACCAACTGGATGACTGGATCTCCATCGACGGCACCGAAGGCCGGGTCACCGACATCGACTGGCGCGCCACCCGCCTACAGACGTCCCAGGGCAGCATGGCGGTGATCCCCAACTCGCTGGCGGCCAAGGCCAAGATCATCAACTTCAGCCGGCCGAGCAACATGTTCGGGGTGTCCGTCAGCGTGCAGGTGAGCCCCCATTCGCGGCCCAACACGGTGCTTGAGGCGCTGGAACGGGCCGTGCAGGGGTGCCGCTTCCTGTTGGACGACCCGGCGCCCAGCGTGGCGATGAAGAACGCCACCAGCACCGGCGTGGAATACGAGATCGGCGGCTTCGTCGCGTCGATGAGTGAGAAGCGCTCGGTGCGCAACCAGCTGTTCGACCTGGCGTACCGGCATCTGCAGGCCTCCGGGGTCAACCTGCTGTCGAGCGTCGAACCTCTGGCGCCCGCCGACCTGTCGCGGCCCCGGGCCCTGCTGGAGAGTTCGCCGATCTTCTCCACCCTGCGCGAGGAAGAAAAGGACACGTTCAGCCAGAACATGACCCTGCAGACCTTCCGTGCCGGCGAGGTGATCCTGGAGGCGGGGCAGGTCAGCGACCATCTGCTGATCATCGAGTCCGGCGTGCTCTCGGTGACGCTGCTGCGCCACGGAACGCCGTTCGAGTCCGGGCGCATGGGGCCGGGCGAGGTGATCGGCGAGGCCGGCATCCTGAGCGACTCGGCCTTGCCGGCGACGTTCTCGGCCAAGACCTATTGCACGCTGTACCGTATCGAAAAGGCTTACCTCAAGCCCTGCCTGGATGCCCGCCACGACATCAGCGACGCCATGAAGGCGTTGCTGGATTTCCGTCTGCTCAAGGCCAAGAGCCTGACCCAGGAGGTGCCGGCGGTGGTGCCGAAGAAGGGGTTCCTGCACTGGTTGCGGCATCGTGCGTAAGGCAGTGGTCACCCGGACTTCTGCCGGATTGGCTATTTGTGCGCCGGGGCTGCGGGATTAACGTAGCCGCACATTCACTTGACCCGGAAACCTGCCATGAAAGCCCGCATCGATTTCTACACCGCTTCCCCCGACGCACTCAAAGCGATGATGGCCCTGGAAAGCGCCGTCTCCAAACTGCCGCTGGAAAAGAGCCTGATCGAACTGGTCAAACTGCGCGCTTCGCAGATCAACGGCTGTGCGTTCTGCATCGACATGCACACCAGCGATGCGATCAAGGGCGGCGAGACCCCGCGTCGGCTGTTCGCCGTGACCGCCTGGCGCGAGGCCCCGTTCTTCACCGACCGCGAGCGCGCCGCCCTGCTGTGGACCGAATCGCTGACCCAACTGAGCCTGACCCACGCACCGGACGAAGACTACGAAACCGTCAGCGCCCAGTTCTCGCCCAAGGAAATGGTCGACCTGACCGTGGCCATCAGCACCATCAACAGTTGGAACCGCCTGGCCGTCGGTTTCCGCAAGACCCCGCAGGCCTGATCCGACTGCCTTGACCCTGCCCGGCGGTGGCTTCACTGACGCCATCGCCAGCAGGCTGGCTCCTACAGGTATCCCTTCAATGTGCATCGGCACTCGGTGCGGGCGGCGGCAGCACCTTGCGCATCAAGGGCACCATCGCCGTGGCGAGGCCGAAGCACACCATGATCACCAGAAACGTGTCGCCATAGGTCTGCGTCTGCGCCTCACGGTAGGTCAGCAGCCACAATTGGCGCAGGCTGGCGGTCATGCCCGCGTCCCCGTGCTGCCCCCACGCGGCGAGGTTGCCGCCGACCTGGCCCAGCCATTGGTTCAGCGCTTCGTTGCGGCTGTTCAGGTGCTCCGCCAGCCGGGTGAAGTGCAGGTTGGTGCGGTCGTTGAGGATGGTCGCGCAGGCTGCGATGCCGATGGCGCCGCCCAGGTTGCGCATCAGGTTGAACAGGCCCGAGGCATGCTTGAGCCGTGCCGGCGCGAGGCCGCCCAACGTCAGCGTCACCGCCGGCGGCACCGCCAGTTGCTGGGCGATCCCGCGCAGCGCCTGCGGCAGCAGCAGTTCTGCGGCGCCCCAGTCGTGGGTGATCGGGCTGAATTCCCACATCGACAGCGCGAACAGCGCAAGGCCGGCCATCATGATCCAGCGCAGATCCACGCGGTTGGCCAGGAAGGCGTACAGCGGAATCGCCATGATCTGGAACACGCCGGTGGAGAACACCGCCAGGCCGATGTCCAGCGCGCTGTAGCCGCGCACCCGGCCGAGGAACAGCGGCGTCAGGTAAATGGTGGCGAACAGGCCGATGCCGGTGACGAACGAAAAGAAGCAGCCCAGGGCGAAGTTGCGGTCCTTGAGCGCCCGCAGATCGACGATCGGATTGGCCACCCGCAAGGTGCGGCCGATGAAGGCCAGGCCGGCCAGGCCGCTGATCCACGCGGTGGTGAGGATGGTGCGGTCGCTGAACCAGTTCCAGCGCGGGCCTTCTTCGAGGGTGTACTCAAGGCAGCCGAGAAACAGCGCCAGCAGGATCATGCTCGGGTAGTCCGCGCCCTTGAGCAGCGACAGTTCCGGCCGGTCGATCTTCACCAGCATCGGCACCGCCACGGCGACGAAGATCCCCGGCAGCAGGTTGATGTAGAACAGCCAGTGCCAGGACGACAGGTCGGTGATCCAGCCGCCGATCACCGGGCCCAGCGTCGGCGCCAGCGAGGCCACGGCGCCGATGGTCGCGGCCGCGATGACCCGTTGCTTGCCGGTGAAGAAAAAGAACGCCGTGGTGAACACCAGCGGGATCATCGAACCGCCCAGGAAACCCTGCAGCGCCCGGAACGCGATCATGCTCTGGATGTTCCAGGCGATGCCGCACAGCAGGCTGGCGAGGGTGAAGCCGACCGCCGAGGCGCAGAACAGCCAGCGAGTGGAAAACACCCGGGACAGCCAGCCCGACAGCGGAATCACGATGATTTCGGCGATCAGGTAGCTGGTCTGCACCCACGCCGTCTCGTCGGTGCCGGCGGACAGCCCGCCGCCGATGTCGCGCAGGGAGGCCGAGACGATCTGGATGTCCAGCAGCGCGATGAACATGCCGATGCACATCGTGGCGAAGGCGAACACCTTGGTCGCCGTCGCCATGTCGGCGGCATTGAACGCGGGCGCGAGGACGGCCTGGGCGCGGCTCATGGCGCACTGGCCACGGCGGCGGTGTCGGGCCGGGCGCGGGTGTCGACCTCGGCGGTCACCGACAGCCCCGGCCGCAGGTGGCCGAGCACGCCGTCGGCGGGGTCGAGCAGGATCCGCACCGGCACCCGCTGGACGATCTTGGTGAAGTTGCCGGTGGCGTTCTCCGGCGGCAGCACGCTGAACTGCGAACCGGTGGCCGGGGCGAGGCTGTCGAGGCGACCGTGGAACTCCTGCCCGGACAGCACGTCGGCGCGGATGCTCACGCGCTGGCCGGGTTTCATCCGGGCCAGCTGGTCTTCCTTGAAGTTGGCGTCCACCCACAGGCCGCTGGCCGGCACCACCGACAACTGCTGCGAACCCGCCTGGGCATAGGCGCCGACCCGGGCGCGGCGGTTGCCGATCACGCCGTCCACCGGCGCACGCAGCTCGGTGTAGCCTAAGTTCAGTTGCGCCAGGTCGCGTTCGGCCTTCGCCTGCATCAACGCGGCGCGGGCCTGCTGCTTGCGGGTTTCGATGACCGAGAGCTGGCGCTGCGCGGCGAGCAGTTCGGCCTGGGCGCGAGCGCTCTGGGCCTGGGCGGTCTTGAAGGTGGCGTCGGCCCGTTGCGCGCTTTCCACCGAGACGGCGTTGCTGCTCACCAGCCGCTTGTAGCGTGCGTTGTCGTCCCGCGAGCGGGCGGTTTCGGCACCGGCGGCGTCGATGCCGGCGCGGGCCTGGCCGATCACGGCTTGCTGCAGTTGTTCGGTGGCGTCGAGGTTGGCCAGCAGCGCCTCTTCGGCGGCGACCGCACCTTCGGCCTTGGCCAGGCTGGCGCGGTAGTCCCGCGAGTCGAGACGAATCAATACGTCACCGGCCTTGACCGGTTGGTTGTCGCTGACCAGCACTTCTTCGATGTAGCCGGAGACCTTCGGCCCGATCACCGTGACGTCGCCGCCGATGTAGGCATCGTCGGTCTCCTCCAGGAATCGCCCGGCGCTCCACCAATGGGCGGCGTACAGTCCGGCGAACGCCAGGACGGCGATCCCGGCGGCGGGCAACAGCAGGCGCTTGAGCAGGGGCGATCGGGCGGCGCCGACCGGGACGGCGAGGTCGGGTTCGACGGTGGGCATGCTGGTCATGGGAATGTACCTGTGGAAGCGGGCTGTTATTACGACGGTAATATGACGTAGGTAATATTTTGTGGCAATTCATTTCTGTTGCCGGCCGTCAGGTGGTCACCCGACCGGTTCGCCCCACGGGCAAACGCCTCAGGCAATGGAGCATGCCGCCGCCGCAATGACGAATCCCGCCAATCGCTCAACACCCTTTGAGCGCTGCTTCGAGCCCCGCATCAGGCCCTCAGGGAAACCCTGAGGGTACGCAGATCCCTCCGTGATTACGGTCGATGACGGCAAATCACTGAATTGTTTAAGAAATGTAACCACTGTAGGAAGCGTCTTGCATTTGCGTAGGAGGGCTCCGACTATCACGAACATTGATGAAGTGGCATTACGCCATTTGATGATTGCAAGGAAGTTGAGTGCCGTATTCGTTCCGCGCTGTTTCCCGTTGCCGTTCCCTGCGTCGCCCGTTGTTGTCGGCTTTTGTGTTGGGCGTGTGCGCCTTCCCGGCCGGGGCTGCCGAACCGGCGTCCGCCGGCCAGGAAGCGCTGCGTCAGCAGCAACAGCAACAGCGCGACCTGCAACAGCTGCAACTGGAACAACGGCGCCGGCAACTGGAACGTGGCGCGTTCGGCCCGGCGCCGGCCTCTACGGCCACCGCCCAACCCGTCACCCCCGACGAACGCTGCTGGCCCCTGAGCGGCACGCGCATCGGCGGCGTCACCCTGATCGACAGGGACGCGCTCAATGCGCGGATCAAACCGCTGCTGGCGCCGTGCATGGGCGTCAACCAGATCAATCACCTGCTGGCGAACATCACCGCGATCTACGTCGAGCAGGGCTACATCGCCAGCCGTCCCTATTTGAGCAGTGCGCCGGCGGCGGGGCAGTCGCTGGACATCCTGGTCGACGAGGGCTACGTCGAATCCATCGAACTGGCCGACCAGAGCCTGCCGGTGTCGCTGGGCGGCGCCTTTCCCCACATGCTCGGCAAGCCGCTGAACCTGCGTGACCTGGAGCAAGGGCTGGACCAACTGAACCGCCTGCGGTCGGTGGACCTGACCGCCGACATCGCCCCCGGCAGCCAGCCCGGCGCTTCGCGGATCGTCCTGCGTTCGCGCAGCGCCGGGCAATCGCGCTGGGCCCTGGGGCTGGGCGCCGACAACCTCGGCAGCGCCAGCACCGGGCGCGACCGCAACACCGTCAGCCTGAGCCTCGACAGCCCGCTGGAGCTCAACGACCTGTTGAGCCTCAGCGCCAGCGACACCCTCAACCGGGGTGACCGCTACAGCCGCAACGCCAGCCTGTACTACGCGATTCCCTACGGCTACTGGACCTACAGCGCGTTCGCCAGCCACGCCGAGTACCGGGCGCCGTTCAAGCTCAGCACGACGACCCTGTACAGCACCGGCATCACCGACCAGCTCAGCCTGCGCGCCGACCGCGTGCTCTGGCGCGACCAGAGCCACCAGCTCAGCGCCAACCTGCAACTGGCCCACAAGGACGTCGACAGTTACCTGGCGGACGCGCGCCTGGGCATCCAGAGCCCGACGCTGACCGTGGCCGAAGCCGGGCTCAACCTGTTCTGGCTCGACCGCGCGGTGTGGAACCTGGACGTCAACTATGCCCAGGGCCTGCGCTGGTTCGGTGCCGACGATGACGGCGCGCGCCAGGTCAGCAACCTGCCCAAGGCGCAGTTTCGCAAGTACCGCGCCGGTCTCAGCCAATGGCGCAACGGCCGGCTCGGCGATCAGGCCTGGCAATGGCAGAGCCAGCTCAACCTGCAATACAGCCCCGACCCCTTGCCGGCCATCGAACAGATGCTCGGCACCGACGATTCCGCCGTGCGCGGTTACCGGGTCGCCAGCGCGTCCGGCGCCAGCGGCGCGATCTGGCGCAACACCCTGCGCCTGCCGCTGGCCACGGGCGGGCCTGTGCAGGTCACCCCGCGCCTGGGGCTCGACCACGGCTGGATCAAGGCCGACCACGGCGCGCCGGGCCAACGCCTGAGCGGCGCCAGCGTCGGCCTCAATCTGGGCTGGAAGAACCTGCAGGTGGACGTCGATTACCAGCGCAACCTCAACACCCCCAGCGGTTTGCCCCATGAGCCCGACGCCTGGCTGATGCGGGTGGGGGTGCAGATATGAACAACGCAGTGAACCCACAGCCGACGGATCTGAGCGCGACAGCCCCGGCCAAGACCAAAACGCGCGACGTGATGCCGTACTTACATGGAGACGTTTTTATGCCAGCACACACCTTCGCATTCAACCTTTCGCCCCGGGGCCAATTGCGCTGGGCCATCGCCAGCCTGTTCCTCGCCGCCCACCTGCCCAGCGCCCTGGCCGGCGGCGTGGTGGTCGCCCCCGGCCCCGGCGGCACCGCGCAATTGCAGACCCAGGGCGGTGTGCCCATCGTCAACATCGTCGCGCCCAACGGCTCGGGCCTGTCGCACAACCAGTTCCTGGACTACAACGTCGACCGCCAGGGCGTGGTGCTGAACAACGCCCTGCAGGCCGGGCAATCGCAGCTCGCCGGGCAACTGGCGGCCAACCCGCAACTGCAGGGCCAGGCCGCGAGCGTGATCCTCAACGAAGTGATCAGCCGCAACCCGTCGGCCATCAACGGCGCCCAGGAAATCTTCGGCCGCGCCGCCGATTACGTGCTGGCCAACCCCAACGGCATCTCGGTCAACGGCGGCAGTTTCATCAACGCGCCGAACGCCAGCCTGGTGGTCGGCCGTCCGGAGCTGAACGACGGCAAGCTGCAATCGCTGAACACCCGCGACGCCAGCGGCCAGTTGCAGATCCAGGCCGGCGGCCTGCGCAACGGCGAAGGTTCGGTGAACCTGATCGCCCCGCGCATCGACAGCCAGGGCAACCTCAGCGCCCGTGACCAATTGAACGTCACCGTCGGACGCAACCAGGTGGATTACGCCAGCGGCCAGGTGAAGACCGTGGACCCGAGCGGCCACACCGCCGACCAGCGGATCGACGCCAGCCTGTTCGGCGCGATGCAGGCCGGGCGCATCAATATCGTCAGCACCGCCGAAGGCGCCGGCGTGAAGGTGGGGGGGGTGCAGGTGGCCGGGCGCGACGGCGTGCAGATCCGTTCGGCCGGCGACCTGAGCGTCAGCGGGCAGGCCGTCGCCGACAGCCTCGACGTGACCCGTGCCGGCATTCGCAGCAGCCAGGGCGATGTCGGCCTGCACAGCGGCAAGGACCTGACCCTGGCTGCCGCCGATGTCAGCGGCCGCGACGTGAAGGTCGACGCCAACCGCAACCTGACCCTCACCACCGTGGAAAGCCGCAAGCTCCAGGAACAGCGTGAGAACTGGAGCAACAACACCATCGGCATCACCTGGGAAACCTACGAACGCACCCGCACCGACAGCGATTCGCGCCAGCACGGCAGCCAGATCGTCGCCAGCCGCGATGCGCAACTGTCGTCCGGCAAGGACACCGAACTGAACGCCGCCAAGGTCGAAGCGACCGGTGACCTGAGCGTGCAGAGCGGTGGCGACCTGCGCCTGACCGCCGCCACCGAGCGCCACGTGCAGACCGACCAAGGCAAGCACCGCAAGCACCTGTGGAAGGCCGACTGGGACAGCAGCAGCGAGACCCAGCGCAGCGTCACCAGTCAATTGACGGGCGGCAACATCGCCCTGCAGACCGCCGCGCTGCTGCGCTCCGAAGGGGCAGAGCTGACCAGCCGGGGCGACCTGCAACTGGCCGGCAAACAAGTGGACATCACCACCGCCAGCCGCACCGACCGCAGCAGCGACAACCGCTACGCGGGCGATCTGGTGGGCGGCGGCTTCTTCGGCAAGACCGGCGACGCCGACAAGGGCCAGACCCGCCACCAGGGCAGCAAGGTCAACGCGAGCGGCAAACTGACGGTCAAGGCCGACGACGTGCGCATCAGCGCCAGTCAGGTGCGCGGCGGCACCGATGCCAGCGTGATCAGCGACAGCGGTTCGCTGATTGTCGATGGCGTGCAGGACACCTCCCACAGCAACAGCCACGACAAGGACAGCAAGTTCTTCGGCATCACCAAGGACGAGTCCCGGCAGAACGCCAAGGACAGCACCACGGTGCGCAGCGAACTGGTGTCCGACAGCAACCTCAAGCTCAAGAGCGCCAAGGACATCGAAGTCGCCGGCGCCTCGGTCAAGGCCGGCGCCGCGCTGACCGCCGACGCGGCGGGCGATGTGAACGTGAAGGCTGCGCAAGACACCCGCGAGCGCAGCGACAGCACCCAGACCCGCGGCTTCGACGCCTACGCCAAAGAGAACGCGCCGGACGCCGGGCAGTACCGTGCCGGCATTCATTACGAAGACAAGCAGAAGACCGTCACCGCCAACGATGTCAGCCAGCAGGGCGCAAGCCTCACCGGCGGCACCGTGCAGGTGAAGGCCGGCGGCGACCTGACGGTCAAGGGCGGCGAGGTGAAATCCACCGCAGGCGATACGACCCTCAGCGGCAAGAATGTGTCGCTGCTGGCGGAGCAGGACAGCCACCAGACCTCCACCGACACCGCCAACACCGGCGGCGGCTTCTACTACACCGGCGGCCTTGACCGCGCCGGCAGCGGCATCGACTTCGCCCGCGACACGGCGCACGACGCCACCCGCAAAACCACCGCGCAGACCACCGGCGTGCAGAGCAGCGGCGGCCTGACCATCAATGCCGGCACACTCGTCACCGAAGGCGCGCAGCTCAAGTCCGGCAACGGCCTGAACGTGGTCGCCAACGAGGTGGACAACCGTGCGGCCGGCAACACCTCCAGCAGCACCCACGACGAGAGCCACTGGTCGGCGGACATCGGCGCCAACGTCGAGTACAAGGACATCGCCCGGCCGGTCGTCGCAGCGGTCAAGGACGTGCTCGCCGGCAAGGTGCCGGACAAGGACGCCCTGAGCAACCTCGGGCAGCCGAACGTCGGCATCGATGTCGCGGTGGGCCACGCCAGCGCCGGCAAGACCGAGCAGGGCAGCACCGCCGTGGTCAGTCGCTTCGACGGCGCCACCGTGGACGTGAACGTCGCCGGCACGCTGAAGGACCAAGGCACCCAATACAACGCAAGCGCCGGCAAGGTGAACATCGGCGCGGACAAACTGGTGGCCGACGCGGCCGCCGATACCCGCAGCAGCAGCGACAAGGCGGTGGACGCCAAGGTCGATGTGCGCGTCTACACCAAGACCGGCGAAGACGTGAACGTCGCCGGCAGCGGCGCCGGCGGCAGCAGCCAGACCCGCAAGGACAGCGCCACGGCGGTGGTCGGCGGCTATGCCGGCAGCCAGGGCGTGAACATCAACGTGCGCGGCGACGCGCAGTTCGAGGGCAGCCGCTTCGACGGCGGCCAGGGCGGCGTCAGCGTCAAGACCGGCGGCGACCTGGCCCTGAACCAGGCCAACGACCGTCAGGGCAGCGACACTTCCAGCCTGCGCGGCAACGGCTCGCTGACCGTCGGCACCTTGCCGGGCACCGACGGCACCAACGTCGATCTCGGCGCCGGGTTCCAGCTCGACCACACCGGCAAGCAGGTCAACGACAGCCAGGCCCGTGTGGCGAGCGTCCAGGGCAACGGCCCTGTGCAGTTCACCAGCGGCGGCAACCAGGTCCAGCAAGGCGCGAAGATCGACAGCGCAGGCGCCATCGACCTGAAGGCCGGCGGCACCCTCGACCTGCAAGCGGCCACCGACACCCACGTCGCCACCGGCGGCAACCTCGGCGGCGGCCTGAAGGCGGGCGGCAGCAAGACCAGCAGCGAGAAGAGCCGCGATCAGGGTGGCAACCTCAGCGGCAACTTCAACATCGGCCGGGTGAACGAGAACACCCAGACCCTCAAGGGCGGCCAGCTTGACAGCCAGACCAGCATCGCCCTGAGCGGCGATTCGGTGCGCCAGCAAGGCACCCAGGTCGGCGCGCCGAGCGTGAGCCTCGACGCCGGCAAGGGCGGCATCGCGCTGGAATCCGCGCAGTCCAGCGACAGCCGCAACAACTGGAACGTCGCCCTGAACGCCGGCGGCAACCTCAGCCAAAGCACACCGACCGCCGCCGATGAGAAGGCCACCAGCGACCACGGCTTCAACGCCGGGGCCAAGGTGGGCGTGGACTATGTTCAGGGCACCACGCAGCAGAACAGCCGGATCAAGGCCGATGCGGTGGTGTTGAACAGCGCGGGCGACGCCCGTCTGAGCGGTGCGCAGGTCGAGGGCAAGACCGTCGGCGGCAACGTTGCCGGTGACCTGACCGTCGAAAGCCGCCAGGACACGCAGAACCACGCCAAGGTCGATGTGGATCTGGGCCTGACCGGCAAGAAGAACCCGCCGAGCGACAAGAAGGAACTGGCCGGCACCGACTACAAGCCGACCCTCACCGCCCAGGGCGAATACGCCCATAAGGACAGCGTCGGCCAGGCGTCCGGCATCAGCGGCCAGCAAGGCGTGAACCTGAACGTCGGCGGCGCCACGCAACTGACCGGCGCGCGGGTCTCGGCGGCGGGCGGCCGGGTGCACCTGGGCGGCTCGCCGGTCGGCAAGACGGATCTGGACAACCGCGACTACGGGGTCAAGGCCGGCCTGACCCTGCCGCACAAGGCTGAAGAGAACGCACCGAAGGTCTCGGTTGAGAACGGCACGCTGAAAGCCGGCCCGGTCACCGTCAGCGGTCATTTCGACAGCCAGACGCTGCAGGCCGGCATCGACGAACGCGGCTGAAGCCCCCATGGTGGATGAGCCCTATCCACCGTCCAACCCTGCAGGAGCGAGCTTGCTCGCTCCTGCATTCTTCAGACCTCAACCCAAACGACAAGCATGCCCCTGTGGGAGCGAGCCTGCTCGCGATGGCGTCGGACCAGTCACTGCAAAGGTGCCTGTTCCATCGCCATCGCGAGCAGGCTCGCTTCTACAGGGGGGCATGGTCTGGTCTGCGTCGATTTCTTCGCCCCCGCTGGAAAACCCGCAGGCCTGCAACTAGCGTGTGAGAACGGACGCTCACTGCAAGGGACTGACGGGGTGCAACGACATGGGCAAGAAGTTCGGCAACGGCTGGTGGATCGATGAAGGGGTGTTGATGTCCGACGAGCGCGCGACGGATCTCGAAGCCGCCGCCGGGCATTTTCCGGACGAATACAACCCGATGATCTTCCTTACCGGCGATGCCCACCGCGAGCCGCCGTTCCAATGGGCGGCGCAGGGCGTCTGGGCGAACTTCTTCGCACCGCTGATCGAAGACAACAAGATCGTCTGCCATGTCGAGCAGTACCCCAGGGCGGTCACCCGTGATTCGGTGCCGCCGCTGTTCGGCCCGGTGTTTGACCACGGCAAAGTGTTCGGCTGGGAGCACGCGGTGTTCCCGATCCTCGAAAACCTGATGAAGAACTACTACAACCGGGCGCAGGACTTTCCCGCCAACATCACCGTCGGGTTTGTCCGCGGTGCGTTGGGCGACAGCGCCAAGGTCGCGCAGATGGGGTTTCTGAGAACCGAGCACCAAGCGTTCGTGGACTTCGCCAAACCCTACGTCGAGGAAAAGACCGGCCTGAAGGCCATCTTCAGTTCCACCCCGTCGTCGACGACGCGGCTGTCGGCAACGGACGGCGCCAAGTTCAAGGAACTCTACTCGGCCTACGTGCGGGCCGGCATGGAGCTGCGCACGGGCATCCATCCTTACATCGCCCCCGCGATCCAGCGCCTGATCGACACCTACCGCGACCACATCCACCTGATCACCTGCGGTGACGCGCACCTGCTGGTCAATCCGCTTTATCAGTATCTGCATCCGCCAGAGGGGTGTTTCGGCATCGTCGATCCGGATCAGGGCAAGGGGACGGGCAAGATCAAGGCCAAATAGGGCGCAGGCCGCCTCCCGTCGACAGGCCCAAGGAACGATTGCCGGGCGTAATACGAAACATTACTATTCACGCCCCTTTCCTCAGCACGCCGCCATGATCCCCATGCTGCCCCGCAGACCCGGCTTTTTCGAGCATTACGAAGAGTTGATCGGCACCTGGACCCGTCGCCTGCGCAATCGTCAGCAGGCCGAGGACCTGGCGCACGACACCTTCGTGCGGGTGCTCGAAACCGATGCGGCGACAGTGCAGCAGCCACGGGCGTACCTGCACCAGACCGCACGCAACATCGCGGTGGACGGCTTTCGGCGTGAGGACCGACGGGGCGCCATGGAGTCGGAGGCGATCGATCTCAGTGAGTCGCCGACCGGCGACCCGGAGCATTACATGCATGCGATCCAGTTGGCCGATTCCATCGAGCGGGCGCTCGCGGAGCTGCCGGTCAACTGCCGGCGGATCTTCGTCTGGCAGAAGCTCGAAGGCCTGACCCAGGCGGAAATCGCCGAGCGCCTGGGGCTGTCCAGGAACATGGTGGAAAAGTATATGATCCGCACCCTGCGGCACCTGCGCGACCGTCTGGACGGGTTGCAGCCATGAGCGGGCGCCGTCATTCATCCCCGGCCAGACAGGACATTCCATGATGCAGACCCGTGATTGCGCGTGCGGGCAGGCAACGGTGCGCGATGAGGCGGCACGCTGGTTCGTGCGCCTGCAGGAGGCGGCCGTCAGCGTGGACGAGCGGCAGCGCTTCGATGCCTGGCTGAACGAACATGCCTCGCACCGCGACGAGTTCCTGTTGCTGCAAGGCGTGTGGACCGCCGCCGACCTGCTGCCGGCGCCACGCCTGAAGGCCTTGTGCGACGAGCCGCCGGCCCGCCGCGAGCGCCGGCCGGCGCTGCGCTATGCGGTGGCCGCCGGGGTGCTGGCGGTGGCGGTCGGGCTGGGGCTGTTCAGCGGGCTCAACCCACCGGCGGGCTACAGCGCCGAATTCGCGACGAAGACCGGCGAACGGCGGCATGTGGCGCTGCCTGACGGTTCGGTCGTCGACCTCGACAGCCGGAGTGCCTTGAAGGTGCGCTTTGAAAAGGATCGCCGCGTCGTCGAACTCACCGAAGGCGAGGCGATGTTCAGTGTCGAGCACGACACCTCGCGTCCGTTCGTGGTCGAGGCCGGCAGCGGCAAGGTCACGGTCACCGGCACCCGCTTCGACGTGCGCCGCGACCCGGCGCAGACCCGGGTCGCGGTGGAGCAGGGCACGGTCAAGGTGCAGGGCCGCAACGCGCCGGACAACGCCTTCGTCAGCCTGACCGCCGGCCTGGGCACCGATGTCGACGCCCAGGGCGCCGTCGCGCCGGCCTACGCGGTCAACCCGGCCGAGCTGACCGCCTGGCGCAGCGGCAAACTGGTGTTCAACAACGCCAGCCTGAGCGATGTGGCGGCGCAGGTGTCCCGTTACCGCGACAAGCCTCTGAAGGTCTCCGGCCCCGCCGTGGCCAACCTGCGCCTGACCAGCGTGTTCCGCACCGACAACACCGACGCCTTGCTCAAGGCCTTGCCGAACATCCTGCCGGTGGCCGTGCGCACGCTGGCCGACGGCAGCCAGGAAATAATTTCAAAATAAAATTCAGGTTTTTTTCGAGTTCATCGTCTTCCTGTTCAACTGCAACTGGTTTGCATTAACAGACGCATACACTTGCGATCCACAGGACTACGTTCGACGTGAAAAACACCAACGCCAACAACAAGAAATCCCCTTGGCTGCCGCTGGCCCTCGCGCTGGCGGTCAACGCTGCCGTGCCGCTGGCGTTCGCCGCCGACGCCATCCACATCCGCGCGCAGCCGCTGGGCCAGGCCCTGAGCGAATTGGGCCAGCAAACCTCGCTGCAAGTGTTTTTCAGTCCTGACCTGGTCGCCGGCAAACAGGCCCCGGCGGTGGAAGGCAACCTCTCGCCGGAACAGGCCCTGCGCCAATTGCTGCAGGGCAGCGGCCTGGACTACCAGATCAACGAAGGCTCGGTGACGTTGTCCCCGGCGCCGACGGCCGCCGCCAACGGTCCGCTGGAACTGGGCGTGACCGACATCAAGGTGGTCGGCGACTGGCTCGGCGACGCCGACGCCGCCGTGGTGCAGAACCACCCCGGCGCACGTACCGTGATCCGCCGCGAAGCGATGGTGGAGCAGGGCGCCATGAACGTCGGCGACGTGCTGCGCCGGGTGCCGGGCGTGCAGGTGCAGGAGGCCAACGGCACCGGCGGCAGCGACATCTCGCTGAACGTCGGCGTGCGCGGCCTGACCTCGCGCCTGTCGCCGCGCTCCACCGTGCTGATCGACGGCGTGCCGGCGGCCTTCGCCCCTTACGGCCAACCGCAGCTGTCGATGGCGCCGATCTCGTCGGGCAACCTCGACAGCATCGACGTGGTGCGCGGCGCCGGTTCCGTGCGCTACGGGCCGCAGAACGTCGGCGGCGTGATCAACTTCGTCACCCGCGCCATCCCCGAAAAGGTCACCGGTGAAATCGGCACGACGCTGGAGACCTCCCAGCACGGCGGCTGGAAACACATCGACACCGCCTTCCTGGGCGGCACCGCCGACAACGGCCTCGGCATGGCGCTGCTGTACTCCGGCGTCAACGGCAACGGTTACCGCGAGCGCAACAACGGCAACGACATCGACGACGTCATCCTCAAGACCCATTGGGCGCCGACCGAGCAGGACGATTTCAGCCTCAACTTCCACTACTACGACGCCAGCGCCGACATGCCCGGCGGCCTGACCCAGAAACAGTACGACGACAAGCCGTTCCAGTCCGACCGCGACTACGACGGCTTCAGCGGGCGGCGCAAGGACGTGTCGTTCAAGTGGATCCGCCAGATCGACGAGCGCACCCAGGCCGAAGTGCTGACCTACTATTCCGACAGCTTCCGCGGCAGCACCATCGCCGCCCGCGACCAGAAGACCCTCAGCTCGTTCCCGCGCTCCTACTACACGCTGGGCATCGAGCCGCGCGTGTCGCGGGTGTTTGACGTCGGCCCCACCACCCAGGAAGTCAGCGTCGGCTACCGCTACCTGAAAGAGGCCATGCACGAGCAGTCCAGCCGCCTGGCCCTGGTCAACAACCAGCCGGTGGTGACCAAGACCTCCGACGGCCACGTGTTCCAGGACCGCACCGGCGGCACCGAGGCCAATGCGGTGTACGTCGACAACAAGATCGACGTCGGCAACTGGACCGTGACGCCGGGCATCCGCTTCGAGCACATCAGCACCGACTGGCACGACCGCGCGGTGCTCGACACCGCCGGCAAGCGCGTGCCGGAGAAGAACCGCAGCATCGAAAGCAACGAGCCGCTGCCGGCCCTGAGCGTGATGTACCACCTGTCCGATGCGTGGAAGCTGTTCGCCAACTACGAGACCTCGTTCGGCAGCCTGCAGTACTTCCAGCTCGGCCAGGGTGGCTCGGGCGACCAGACCGCCAACGGCCTGAACCCGGAAAAGGCCAAGACCTACGAGATCGGCACCCGCTACAACGATGACGTGTGGGGCGGCGAGGTGACGCTGTTCTACATCGACTTCGACGACGAGCTGCAATACATCAGCAACGACGTGGGCTGGACCAACCTCGGCGCGACCAAGCACCAGGGCGTCGAAGCGTCCGTGCACTACGACATGGCCGCGCTGGACCCGCGCCTCGACGGCCTGACCGCCAACGCCGGCTTCACCTACACCCGGGCGACCTATGAAGGGGAGATCCCGGGCTTCAAGGGCCGAGACCTGCCGTTCTATTCGCGCCAGGTGGCCACCGTCGGCCTGCGTTACGGCATCAACCGCTGGACCTACAACCTCGACGGCTTCGCCCAGTCCAAGCAACGCTCGCCGGGCACCGGGGTCAACGCCGACGGCAGCTTCAGCGGCAACTACATCACCGAAGGCACGGCGGACGGGCAATACGGCGACATTCCGGGCTACGTGACCTGGAACGTGCGCGGCGGCTACGATTTCGGCGCGCAATTGTCGAACCTCAAGCTGGGCGCCGGGGTGAAGAACATCTTCGACAAGCAGTACTTCACCCGCTCCAGCGACAACAACTCGGGGATCTACGTGGGCACGCCGCGTACGTTCTTCGTGCAGGCCAGCGTCGGCTTCTGACGACTCCCGCAGCGCCCCCGCTCCCCCTGTGGGAGCGGGCTTGTCCGCGATGACGGCGGCCCGTCCAACTTCGATGTGTCAGGCAGGCCGCCATCGCCAGCAGGCTGGCTCCCACAGGAGATCTCCAGTGAATGCAGGGGCTGTGGTCACCGCAGAACCCTGTGGGAGCGAGCCTGCTCGCGATGACGGCGGCCCATCCAACCTCGATGTGTCAGGCAGGCCGCCATCGCCAGCAGGCTGGCTCCCACAGGAGATCTCCAGTGAATGCAGGGGCTGTGGTCACCGCAGAACCCTGTGGGAGCGGGCTTGCCCGCGATGACGGCGGCCCATCCAGCACCTATGTGCCAGCCAGGCCGCTCGTTCAGACCTTCAGCACTTTGCCGCCGATCGCCACCGCCACCAGCAGCACCGCCATTAGGCCGAAGGCGAAGCTCAGGCTGCTGCCGTGGGCGACGAACCCGATCACCGCAGGTCCCGCCAGAATCCCCGCATAGCCCAGGGTGGTGATGGCCGGCACCGCGATGCTTTCCGGCATCACCGTCTGCTTGCCCACCGCCGTGTACAGCACCGGCACGATGTTCGAGCAACCGGCCCCGACCAGCGCGTAACCGATCAGGGCCGCCTGCCAGGACGGCGCGAACGTTGCCAGGAACAGGCCCGCCGCCGCGGTCAGCCCGCCGAACAGGATCACTCGCGTCGCCCCCAGGCGCCGGACGATGCGGTCGCCGGTGAGGCGGCCTGCCGTCATGGTCAGGGCGAACGCGGCGTAGCCCAGGCCCGCGTAGGCCTTGTCGATGCCGCGTTCCTCGGCCAGGAACACCGCGCTCCAGTCCAGCGCAGCGCCTTCGGTGAGGAACACGATGAAGCACATGCCGCCGATGAACAGGACGATGCCGTGGGGCACCGCAAACGCCGGCCCCGAGCTTTCGCTGCCGTAGGGCAGCATGTGCGGCACGGCCTTGAACAGGGACGCGACCAGCAGCGCGACCACCACCAGCATCGCCGCCAGCGGCGACAGGCCGAGGCCCAGCAAGCCGCTGACCCCCGCCGCGCCGACGATGCCACCGAGGCTGAACAGGCCGTGGAACCCGGACATCATGTTTTTCCCGCTGGCCCGCTCGACGATCACCGCTTGCAGGTTCACCGTCGAGTCCACCGTGCCCAGCCCGGCGCCGAACATGAACAGCGTGGCGATCAGCGCCGGAACCGACGACACCGTCGCCAGCAACGGCAACGCCGCGCAGATCAGCAGCGTGCCGCCGGTGGCCACCTTGCGGCAGCCGAACCGGGTGGCCAGGATGCCCGCCAGCGGCATCGCCAGGATCGACCCCACCCCCAGGCACAGCAGCAACAGGCCCAGCGTGCCTTCGTCGAGCCCGGCCCGGGCCTTGGCGTACGGCACCAGCGGCGCCCACGCCGCGATGCCGAGGCCGGCGATGAAGAAGGCGATGCGGGTGGACATCTGTTGCAGGCGTCCGGGAACGAAAGCGGCTTGGGCGTTGAGGTCGGTCATGGGAATCCTTGGCAGAATCGTTACAGCAGGCGGACATCCTTGCACAGTGAGCCCGCGGGCGCGAGCAGGCGCGCGCCCACACGAGGTACAGTGGTGCCTTTGAACCATCCAGGGATCGACCGATGACGCCGCTTTACGATGCACGGGGCAACCTTTACGCCGTCGTTTCACCCAAGGCGCTGCGGGACGCCGGCGTGCCGTTGCCCGCCACGGCGCAAGCTTGCGCGGCGTCGCGGCCGTCGTGGAGCCGCGCTGCGGTGGCGGCCTGCTGCGAGTGGCCCGACGGCGAGCGTCCGGCGGGGGCCAAGGCGCACCGCAGCGATGGTTTGCTGATCGGTCCGTTCCAGTCCGCGCCGCCGTTCGACCTGCTGATCGTCAACACCGACGGCTCGTTGGCCGAGCGCAGCGGCAACGGCCTGACGATCTTTTCCCAGGCGCTGCTCGAACAAGGCCTGATGCCGCAAGAGGGGGCGTTGCTGCGGGTGCACCATGACAAGCAGGACGCGGTCTCGCCTGTGGCCACCTCGGTCAAACCGGCGCAGGTCGAAGCCGTGCAAGGCTTCTGGCTGGATCTCGGCCGGCCAAGCTTCGGCCCGGCGGCGGTGGGCGCGCAAGGCGTCGAAACGGTGATGTTCGAGGGCCGCGAACTCAGCCGGGTCGAACCGCTGGCACGCCTCGATCCGGCCTGGGGGTGCAGTCAGTTCGTGCGCATCGGCAATCCCCATGGCGTCACGCTGGTGGCCGACGGGGCGCACCTGCCGGACAACGAACAACTGCGCGATGCGCCGCTGAACGAGCCCCTGACCCGGATCGCCTACGCCATGCCCGAAGGGGCCGGCCAACCCTGTCCGGCCGGGGTCAACCTGCAATGGGCGCAGCGCGGCGGCGAACAGCGCATCATCGCGCGGGTGTTCGAGCGCGGCGAAGGCCCCACGGCGTCCTCCGGCACCAGCGCCAGCGCGGTGGCGTGCGCGGCCTGGCGGGTCGGTTGGGTGAAGGCAGGGCAGGTGCAGGTGGTGATGCCCGGCGGCACGGCGCCGGTGCTGCTGGAGGCGTTCGGCGACGAGTTGACGGGCGTGCGCCTGTTCGGCACTGCGCACGCCCGGGCTTGATGCCGGCCCGGAAGAGTGGCCGGCCGTTTCAGTGGGCCTTGAACAAGGCGACGCTCACGACGGCTTCGCCTTCCACGTTCAGGTGAAGCAAGGCTTGCGGATCAGTGTCGATGCCGTCGAAGCACTCGACCACGACGGCGCTCGCTGAGGTGGCAAACAACGCCAGGCGTTCGGCCCGGCACAGATGACGCTTGACCGCCTCGCTGACCGGCATCGGCGGACGGCCCTCGCGCACCAACCCGCAGAATGCCAGGGCAACTTCGCGGGGAGGAGCGGGTGGAGGCGACGGCAGGCCCGCGTCGGCAAACAGGCGGTTGAACTGGTCGGCGGCGCTCACTGCCCGGGGGAAACCGGCGAAGGCCGAGGCCTGCAAAAGCACCTCCGTCAGTTCGCCGGGCGCGAGGCCGGAGGCCAGGCCAGTCTTGAGGTGCACGCTCAACGGCGGCCCGACCATGCCGGACGCCACGATCGCCGCAAATGACACCGCTTCGCGCAGGCGGGGATCCAGGCCCGGCCGGGCGTGCAGGTGCCCGTACACCACGCCGACCGCCAGCTCACCCAAGGCGGGTGCGGTATGGAACAGTGCATCGAGGCGGGATCCGCCATCGGGCACCAGGTCGATGAATGTGTGGCGGCCTTCGCAGTAGAGCGTGGCCATGGGATCGGAAGGGGAGTGATGATTCATGTCGCGTCCTCACGTTCGAATGAGGATGGCAGCAGAGCAACTTCGCACAAATTACGGCATGACACGGCGTCCATCGGGAGATCGGCGCCGGGATGGCGCCGATTCCTGAACCTTAGACGAATTCCACCACCGGCATCTGCCGCTTCATCAGCACCTTGCCCCCGCGGATCGAATACAGCGGCAGGCCCTGGCTGCGGATCACTTCGTAGTCGCTGTCCGCCGACAGGATCAGCAGGTTCGCCGGCCGCCCAGGCTCCAGCCCGTAGCGTTCGCCCAGGTGCAGGGCCTTGGCGCTGTTGTCGGTCACCAGGTCCAGGGCGTTCTGCAGGTTGCGGTAGCCGAGCATGTGGCAGATGTGCAGCCCGGCCTCCAGCACCCGCAGGATGTTGCCGTTGCCCAGCGGATACCACGGATCGACGATCGAGTCCTGGCCGAAGCAGACGTTCATACCCGCCTCCAGCAGTTCGTTGACCCGGGTCACGCCCCGGCGTTTGGGGAAGGTGTCGAAGCGCCCCTGCAAGTGGATGCTCTCGGTCGGGCAGGAGACGAAACTGATGCCCGAGTGCCCGAGCAGGCGGAACAGCTTGGCGCAGTAGGCGTTGTCGTAGGAACCCATGGCCGTGGTGTGGCTGGCGCTGACCCGGGCGCCCATGCCGCGGCTGCGGGCCTCTTCGGCCAGCACTTCGAGAAAGCGCGAATGCGGGTCGTCGGTCTCGTCGCAGTGCACGTCCACCAGGCAGCCGGTGCGCTCGGCCAGGTCCATCAAAAACTTCACCGAGCTCACGCCCTGGTCGCGGGTGTACTCGAAATGCGGAATGCCGCCGACCACGTCGGCGCCCAGGCGGATGGCTTCTTCCATCAGGTCGCGACCGTTGCGGAACGACTCGATGCCTTCCTGGGGGAACGCGACGATCTGCAGATCCACCAGGTGACGGTTTTCCTCGCGCACCTCCAGCATCGCCTTGAGCGCGGTGAGCTGCGGGTCGGTGACGTCGACATGGGTGCGCACATGCTGGATGCCGTGGGCGGCCAGGGCCTGGAGGGTTTTTCCGGCGCGGGTCTTGGTGTCTTCGAAGGTGATGGTGGCCTTGCGTTCGCCCCAGCATTCGATGCCTTCGAACAGCGTGCCGCTCATGTTCCAGAGCGGCTCGCCGGCGGTCAGGGTAGCGTCGAGGTGGATGTGCGGTTCGACGAACGGCGGCACCACCAGGTTGCCGCCGGCATCGAGGTCGTCGGGGCCCAAAGTGGGGGCTTCGGTCTGGCGGGCGACGCTGCGGATCAGGCCGTCTTCCAGGTGCAGTGCGTGCAGGCCTTCCTGGTTGCGCAAGCGGGCGTTGATGATGTGCATCGGCTCATCCTTTTCATGGATCGGGTGCGGTCACTGCGTCGTACCTTAGCGCAATACCCGCCCCTGCTGGGACATCAGAGAAAACGCAGCAGGGCCGCGACGATGGCCTCCGGGGCATCTTCCTGGACCAGGTGCCCGGCGTTGGGGATGGCGTGGAACCGCGACCCGGGAATCATCCCGTGCAACGCCCGGCCGCGTTCGATGGGGATCCACTGATCGTCCTCGCCCCAGAGGATCTGCACCGGGCAGCGGATCGTCGGGTACAGGTCCTGCACTTGGCGGGTGTAGCGCTCGTCCATCTGCGCGATCTGCCGGTAGAACGCCGCCTGGCCCGGATCGCCGAGCCAGGGCTGCACGTAGGGGGCGAGTTCGTCGTCGGGCATGTCGCGGTGGACGGCGCCACGGATGTAGGCCGGAACGACGGCCCGCTGAATGTAGTCGGGCAGGCCGCTGAACGCGGCCTCATGCTGGCGCACGTGCTGGACGAACGGCGAGCCCCAGGGCGACAGCGCGACCGGGTCGATCAGCGTCAGGGTGCGGTAGTCCTTGCCGTTGAGCAGGTGCGCGCGCAGGGCGGTGGCGCCGCCGAAGTCGTGGGCCACCACGTCCGGACATTGCAGGTTCCAGTGATCCAGCAATTGCGCCAGCAGTTCGTTCTGCACCCCGAGGGACACGTCGGCGTCAGGCTTTTCGGACTGCCCGTAGCCCAGCAGGTCGAAGCAGTGCACCCGGTGAGTCCTGTAGAAGTGCGGGGCGATGCGGTGCCATACATAGGACGAAAACGGGGTGCCGTGCACGAACACCAGCGGCGGCCCGTCGCCGCGCACGGCATGGCGAACGCCTCGCCCGTTGAAGTCAAAGACCTGATCCAGCAGCCAGTCCGTCATGGGTCTGTCCTCTTGGCGGGTTGAGCCAAAAAGCATAGGCACAAAAAAACCACCGTTCCCGGTGGTTTTTTTAGGCCGCTGGGCTCACTCGCCGCGGTAGATGCAGCCGCTGGTGCAGGTCTCGTGGATGCGGATCGCGCTGAGTTCCGGCAGCAGGGGCTTGAGCTCGTTCCAGATGAACTTGGCCAGCACTTCGCTGGTCGGGTTCTCAAGGCCCGGGATGTCGTTCAGGTAGTTGTGGTCCAGGCGCTCGTACAGCGGCTTGAAGATCGCCTTGATCTCGGAGAAGTCGCGGATCCAGCCGGTGTGCGGATCGATATCGCCGCTCAGGTGGATGGCCACCTTGAACGAATGGCCGTGCAGGCGTCCGCACTTGTGGCCGTCCGGCACGTGGGGCAGGCGGTGGGCGGATTCGAACGTAAATTCCTTGAAGATTTCCACGGTGATGTCGGCTCTGTTCAGATGGCGTCGCGTCAGCGATTCGGGCAGGCGGCGAGTTTACCAGCTTGTCTGCGGCCGTGCGGCAAAACGCTGACTAAAGGGTCAGCAGGCGTTCGGCGAGGCGACCGTTGGCGGCCAGTTCGAGAAACTCGTCGCCCAGCCGCCGGCTTTCGTCCATCGCCGCGCGCCAGTATTTCTGCCGGGCGGGCGCATCGCCCATGAAGCGCTTGAAGTCGTTGCGGTCGGGCAGCTTGCCGTAGGGCAGGCGCGCCAGGTATTCCTTCGACGGGGCGAGCAGCAGCACGTCTTGCAGGCGCTGGGTCGACGCCCGGCGCCAGGGCAGGGTCTTGTCGAACCAGCCGGGGATGACCCGGTCGGTGAAGTGCGGATACAGCACGATGCCGTCGCCGCTGTAGGGCAGGTCGAGGTGATAGTCCAGCAGGCCGCCGTCGCGGAACGTGCCGGCGCCGGCCCCCGGCAGGTCGCGCACGCCTTCCATCACCATCGGGATCGAGCCCGAGGCCAGCAGCGCCTGGCGCAGGTTGCCGGCGTTCAGGGCGATGAAGCGCGACGGGAAGTCGTTCAGCGCCTCGACCGGCGGCGCCAGGCGCGGGTCGTGGATGATCAGCCGTTCGAAGTGCCGCGCCAGCCGCGCCCGGCCGCGCAGGTTGTCGGCGATCACCGAGCCCAGCGCCAGGCCCAGCCGGCCGCGGTGATCGTCCGCCAGCCGGCCGTGGCTTTTGACCACCATGATGTTGAGGCGGTAGTGGGGGTTGTCGAGCAGGCGCGCGTCGCGGCCGTCGAGCAGGTCGTCGAGCATGCGCCGGGAACTGCGGCTGACCTCGGTGACGGTGACGCCCTTGTTGAAGTTTTGCTCGGTGTACAGGTGACCGAGACGGCGGATGCCTTCGGCGGCGTCCGGCAGGCAGGCGCTGGCGAAGCGCCAGGAACCCACCGACGCACCGATCAGCGAGCGCTCCCGGGGCGCCGCCGGCAGCCATTCGCCGAACAGTGCCAGATCCAGCCCCTGGATCCCCAGCGCCTTCGGCCCGCCGGCGGCGCCGGGCAGGGTGCTGACGTCGGCGGCGCTCAGGCCCCGGGCGCGGATGCGCGCCATGGCCCGGGGGCCGGCCTTGAGGGTGAGGGCGGGGAACTTGATGTGGATGGCGGTCATGTCGGCCTCGGTCGATGGCGAGCGGGGATTATAGAGCCACTGCGAACCCTGTGGGAGCTGGCTTGCCAGCGATGACGGAAGGACAGTCACTGCGATGTCGCACGCAGAATCGCTATCGCTGGCAAGCCAGCTCCCACAGGAAGTCCCACAGGAGGTCGTGTCGGGCAGGGCAATGATGGCCATTCAGTTTCAATTAAGTTCACCCCGCTAAGGTGACGCCCCGCAGCACATAAAAATACGGAGACACCCCATGAAGACCCTGACTGCCCTGTCCATCGCCTCGATCATCGGCCTGACCGCGAGCCTCGCCCACGCCCGCGACCTTGGTCCCGATGAGGCCCTTCGCCTGCGCGACGCTGGTACTATCCAGTCTTTCGAGAAGCTCAACGCCGCAGCGCTGGCCAAACACCCTGGTTCGACGGTCACCGAAACCGAGCTGGAAGAGAATTACGGCAGGTACTTCTACCAGATCGAACTGCGCGATCCGCAGGGCCAGGCGTGGGACATGGAACTGGACGCGGTCAGCGGGCAAGTGCTCAAGGATCATCAGGACACGTAATGAAGCCGTATTTTCTGCATCCGCGCGTCGGGAGCCGTCTGGCCCTGGCGCTGTTGGCGTTCTGCTCGCTGGCGGCGGCCCGCGACCTCGACCAGGATGAGGCCCTGCGCCTGCGCCAGCAGGGCGTGATCCTGCCGCTGGAACAGGTGCTGCAACAGGCGCTGGACCGCTATCCCGGCGCCAAGCTGCTGGAGGTCGAGCTGGAAGAGAAGCACGACGTCTATGTTTATGAAGTCGAGCTGCTGACGGTCGAAGGGGTGGCCCGCGAGCTGCACCTCAAGGCCGACACCGGGCAACTGATCAAAGACAAGGAAGATTGACCGATGCGTCTGCTATTGGTGGAAGACCACGTACCGTTGGCCGATGAACTGCTCGCCGGCCTGCAGCGCCAGGGCTATGCGGTCGATTGGCTGGCGGACGGGCGCGATGCGGTCTATCAGGGCGGCAGCGAGCCCTATGACCTGATCGTCCTCGACCTCGGCCTGCCCGGCGTGCCGGGGCTGGAGGTGCTGGCGCAGTGGCGGGCCGGCGGCCTGGCCGTGCCGGTGCTGATCCTCACGGCCCGGGACTCCTGGGTCGAGCGCATCGAAGGCCTGAAGGCCGGGGCCGACGACTACCTGACCAAGCCGTTCCATCCGGAAGAACTGTTCCTGCGCATCCAGTCGCTGCTGCGCCGCTCCAAGGGCCAGGCCAACCAGCCGACCCTCAAGGCCGCCGGCCTGCACCTGGACGAAGGCCGCCAGTGCGTCACCCGCGACGGCGCCGACATTCAGCTGACCGCCGCCGAATTCCGCCTGCTGCGCTATTTCATGCTCCATCCGCAGCAGATCCTGTCCAAGAGCCACCTCGCCGAACACCTCTACGACGGCGAGACCGAGCGCGACTCCAACGTACTGGAAGTCCACGTCAACCACTTGCGGCGCAAGCTCGGCAAGAGCGTGATCGAAACCCGCCGCGGCCAGGGTTACCTGTTCGGCGGGCAGGCTTCGTGAGGTCGATCCAGCGGCGCCTGAGCCTGGGCCTGATCAGCGTGATGGTGATCGTCGGCCTGGTGCTGGCGCAGGTCAGCCTGTGGCTGTTCGAAGTGGGCCTGCAGCGTTACCTCGAAGCCGGCCTGCGCAACGACAGCGAAAGCCTGCTGGTGGCGCTGGTGCGCGGCCCGCAGGGCTTGCAGCTGGATGAGCGGCATCTGTCGCCGGCCTATCAGCGGCCGTTCTCCGGGCACTATTTCCGCATCGACTTCGCCGACAGCCACTGGCGCTCGCGCTCGCTGTGGGATCAGGATCTGCCGCTGCTGGATCACCCCGGCCTGCACAGCAACCTGCAACTGGGCCCCGGCGGCCAGCAGTTGTTGGTGCTGCGCTCGGACTACCGGCGCCTGGGCCAGTCGATCTCCATCAGCGTCGCCCAGGACTACACCCCGGTGCGCGAGAGCTTCCGGCGCATGCGCCAGGTCGGGCTCGGGCTCGGGCTGGCCGGCCTGTTGCTGATCCTGTTGCTGCAACGGCTCACCGTGCGCCGGGCCCTGCGCCCGCTGGAAACTGCACGGGAACAGATCGCCCAGTTGCAGCAGGGCCAGCGCTCGCAGCTCGACGAGCAAGTGCCGACCGAGCTGGAACCCCTGGTGGCGCAGATCAACCATTTGCTGGCCCACACCGAAGACAGTCTCAAACGCTCGCGCAACGCCTTGGGCAACCTCGGTCATGCGCTGAAGACGCCGCTGGCGGTGCTGCTGAGCTTGGCCTCAAGCGAACGGCTCGACGGGGATCCGCAGTTGCGCAAGATGCTCACCGAGCAACTTGCGCAGGTGCAGCAGCGGCTCAACCGCGAGTTGAACCGTGCGCGGCTGTCCGGCGATGCGCTGCCGGGGGCGCTGTTCGATTGCGGTGCGGAGCTGCCGGGCCTGCTGGCGACGTTGAACATGATCCACGGCGAACACCTGGCGTTGAGCTTCACGGCGCCTGCGGGCCTGCAACTGCCGTGGGACCGGGAAGACTTGCTGGAACTGCTCGGCAACCTGCTGGACAACGCCTGCAAATGGGCCGACGCCGAGGTGCGCCTGAGCGTGGTCGAGGCGGCGGGCGGTTTTTTGCTGAACGTCGAGGACGACGGCCCAGGCATCCCCGAGGCCCAGCGCGATCAGGTGTTCAGCCGCGGCACCCGGCTGGATGAGCAGACCGACGGCCATGGCCTGGGGCTGGGGATCGTGCGGGACATCGTCGAGGCCTGGGGCGGGACACTGGCGCTGCGCGAGAGCGAGTGGGGCGGGTTGAGCGTGGTGATCGAACTGCCCAAGCGCTGAGGGCTGCGGAAGCGGCGGCGCCTTGACCGACGCCATCGCTGGCAAGCCAGCTCCCACAGGGTTTTGCGGTGAACACAGATTTTTGCAGCCAGCCAAGCCTCCTGTGGGAGCCAGCTCCCACAGGGTTTGCGGTGAACACAGATTTTTGCAGCCAGCCAAGCCTCCTGTGGGAGCCAGCTCCCACAGGTTTTGCGGTGAACACAGATTTTTGCAGCCAGCCAAGCCCCCTGTGGGAGCCAGCTCCCACAGGTTTTGCGGTGAACACAGATTTTTGCAGTCAGCCAAGCCTCCTGTGGGAGCCAGCTCCCACAGGTTTTGCGGTGAACACAGATTTTTGCAGTCAGCCAAGCCCCCTGTGGGAGCTGGCTTGCCAGCGATGACGGAAGGTCAGCCACCACCGATGTCGGATGGGCCGGCCCCTTCGCTGGCAAGTCGAGTCATCGCACCGCAGCGCCTACAGGTTTTCCAATGGTCAGACGCGGAACTGGTCCATCAGGCCCTGCTGCTGGTTCGCCAAACTGTTGAGCGACTGGCTCACCCGCGCCGATTCGTTGGCCTGGCCGGACAGCGATTCGGTCACGTCGCGAATGGTCGCCACGTTGTTGTTGATCTCCTCGGCCACGGCGCTTTGCTCTTCCGCCGCGCTGGCGATCTGCAGGTTCATGTCGCTGATCACCGTCACGGCGTCGCCGATCTGGC
This sequence comes from Pseudomonas sp. B3(2017), assembly GCF_002113595.1. Taxonomy (NCBI): domain Bacteria; kingdom Pseudomonadati; phylum Pseudomonadota; class Gammaproteobacteria; order Pseudomonadales; family Pseudomonadaceae; genus Pseudomonas; species Pseudomonas sp. B3(2017). The sequence continues at coordinate 122,305 of NZ_NEIU01000005.1, read as the reverse complement.
GCAGGGCCGTCACGGCCTGGCCGACTTGCTCCACGCTGCCCTGGGCCTGGCGGTGGCTGTTGCCCATCGAGCCGACCACGTCCTGGGTGCCGTTCTGCAATTGCTCGATCACTTGGCGGGTCTCCTCCACCGACTCCTGGGTGCGGCGGGCGAGGTTGCGCACTTCATCGGCGACCACCGCGAAGCCACGTCCGGCCTCTCCGGCGCGGGCCGCTTCGATGGCGGCGTTGAGGGCCAGAAGGTTGGTCTGCTCGGCGATGGCGCGGATGGTCTCCAGCACGGTGCCGATCTTCTCGCTGTTGGCGGCCAGGCCTTCGACCTGCGCCATCGCCGCGCTCATGTCGGCGGCCAGGGTGTCGATGCTGGCGGTGGTGCGGTCGATCACAGTCAGGCCCTGACGGGTGGCGCGGTCGGCGTCCTTGGCCGCTTCGGCGGCTTGCGCCGCGCTGCGGGCGACGTCCTGGGCGGTGGCGCTCATCTCGTGGGACGCGGTGGCGACCTGATCCACCTGGCGGTACTGCTGCTCCATGCCGGCGCTGGTCTGGGTGGCGATGGCCGAGGACTGGTCGGCGGTGTTGCGTGCGTCCTGCACCGAGCGTTTCACCTGGGCGATGATCGGCTGCAGTTTGTCGAGGAAGCGGTTGAACCAGCCGGCCAGTTGGCCCAGTTCATCGTTCTTGTCGTAGGCCAGGCGCCGGGTCAGGTCGCCTTCGCCGCTGGCGATGTCTTCGAGCATGTGCGCCACGCCGAGGATCGGCTTGGTCACGCTGCGGGCCATCAGCCACACCAGCAGCAGGCCGAGCAGGGCGGCGAGGGCGCCGAGGCTCAGCTCGATCAGCGTGCCCGAGCGGTTGCTGGCGTCGAGTTGCTGCTTGAGGGCTTCGGCGCGGCTGACCAGCACCTTTTCCGGCACATCGAGCAGCACGCCCCAGGACGGCCCGCCAGGGATCGGCTGGAACGGCGACAGCACCTTCAACTGCTGGTTGCTGTGCAGGCTGCTCACGGTCTTGCTGGAGGCGAGCAGGCCCAGCAGTTCGGCGCCGCTGGCCTTGTCCACGGCGTCCAGGCGCTGGCTCAGCTTGCCGGCGTCCGGGCTGTGGCCGGCGAGCAGGCCGGCGGGGCTGATGATGCTCACGGCGGTCTGGCCGTCGTACAGCTTCTTGCTGGCGTTCTGGCTGATGGCCTGCAGGCTGTTGAGGTTGATGTCCACCGACAGCGAGGCGATGACTTTGCCGTTGACCGTCAGCGGGAACACGATGCTGGTCATCAGCACCTTCTGGCCGTCGATCACATAGAAGTAGGGTTCGATCACGCAGGGCTTGAGCGTGGTGCGCGGGCAGGTGAACCAGGCGTTGGCGGCCTGGCCGCTGGGGCCGGTGCTGGTGTCGGCCATGTCGCTTTCCGGCAGTGCCATGGACGTGACCTTGCCCGGCGTCGGCTGCGACCAGTACAGGGCGAAGCGGCCCTTGTCGTTGCTGCCCAGTTCCGCCTGGCCGGCGAACAGTTCGTCCTTGCCGTCCAGCGCGTTGGCCTCGAACACCAGCGACAGGCCCAGCAGCTCAGGGTTGGCCTGCAGGGCCGACTTGACCTGACGGGTCATGTCCTCGCGCAGGTCGAAGGCATCCAGGAAGCGTTTCTCGGCCTGTTCGCGCAGGAACAGTACCTGGCGCGAAAAGCCGTGGCCGTATTGATAGGCGTCCATGAACTGCTGGCGGATGAACGCCGCCTGCACTTCGCCCTGGGATTCGATGCGGGCCTGGGCCGACTCGGTGAGCATTTCCATGCTCGACGCCTTCACCAGCTCGGAACTGTGCTCCATGCGGTACAGCGAAAGACCCACCAACAGGGTCACGATACCGGCCAGGCAGAGCCCGGCGAGCAGGGTGATTTTCCATTGGATGGAAAGTTGTCTGAGCGACATGGAGACGTCCTTATTCGATATTTATCTGAGACTTTGCACTGTAACGGCAGCGCGGCGGTTTTCTTTATGGCGCAAACGCAATAGGACCGATTGCCGCATCCGGCGGCAGTGCCACGTATGTTCCTGTGGCGAGGGAGCCTGCTCCCGCTCGACTGCGCAGCAGGCGCGATGCGGGCCGCCCCCCACGGCGGGAGCAAGCTCCCTCGCCACGGATTCATCGGTTGTTACAGGACAATGCAGCCCCTCGCTTTGACACTGCGGCCACTCTGCGGCACAGTGCGCGCCCTTCTAACAAGACCCTCGATCCAAATTCGCTGGCGGCCTCCGGGCGTTGCCGGGCGGACTCATCCTGTCTGGCGGTGAAGCGCATCCATCGCCGTGTTTTTGAGGTAGTGAAATGAATGCAGTGATTGCTGCGGTCGGCGTCATGCTGATCCTCAGCCTGTCCCGTGTGCACGTGGTGATCGCGTTGATCGTCGGTGCGCTGGTCGGTGGCCTGACCGGCGGCCTGGGCATCGACGCCACGCTCAAGGCGTTCAACAGCGGCCTGGGCGGCGGGGCGACGGTGGCGTTGTCCTACGCGCTGCTGGGCGCGTTCGCGGTGGCCATCGCCAAGTCCGGCCTGGCCCACGCGCTGGCCGACAAGGCCCTGGCCATGGTCGACCGCCAGCACGCCACCGGCGGCGGCAGCGTCAAGTGGCTGCTGATCGGGCTGTTGTGGGTGGTGGCGATCGCGTCGCAGAACATCCTGCCGATCCACATCGCGTTCATTCCGCTGCTGGTGCCGCCGTTGCTGTATGTGCTGACCAAACTGCAACTGGACCGGCGCCTGATCGCCTGCGTGATGACCTTCGGCCTGATCACCCCGTACATGGTGTTCCCGGTGGGGTTCGGCAACATCTTCCTCAATCAGATCCTGCTGGCCAACGTCAGCAAGGCCGGGGTGGACATCAGCCAGGTCAACGTCATGCACGCGATGGCCATTCCGGCGGCGGGCATGGTGTTCGGCCTGCTGCTGGCGGTGTTCTTCAGCTACCGCAAGAAGCGGGTCTACGACCTGGAGAAGATCGAGCAGGTGGAGCAGGTCAGCGTCGCCTATAACCCGATGACCCTCGGGATCGCCTTCTTGGCCATTGCGGCGGCGTTCATGATTCAGTTGCTGCTGGACTCGATGATTATCGGGGCGCTGGCCGGATTCCTGATCTTCTCCGCCTCCGGCATCGTGAAGTGGCGCGAGACCGACGGCCTGTTCACCGAAGGCATGAAGATGATGGCGATGATCGGCTTCATCATGATCTCGGCCTCAGGCTTCGCCGAGGTGCTGAAGGCCACGGGCGAGGTGCGCACGCTGGTGGAGAGCGCAGCGGCGTGGATCGACCACAGCCAGGCCATCGGCGCGCTGCTGATGCTGCTGGTGGGGCTGATGGTGACCATCGGCATCGGCTCGTCGTTCTCCACGGTGCCGATCCTGGCGGCGATCTTCGTGCCGCTGTGCGTGCAGCTGGGCTTCAGCCCGATGGCGATCGTCTGCATCGTCGGCACCGCCGGCGCCCTGGGCGACACCGGCTCGCCGGCCTCGGACTCGACCCTGGGCCCGACCTCCGGCCTGAACATCGACGGCCAGCACCACCACATCTGGGACACCGTGGTGCCGACCTTCCTGCACTACAACCTGCCGCTGCTGGCGGCCGGGTGGCTGGCTGCGATGGTGCTCTGACCACCAGCGGTCACTTGTTGGCTCCCGCATCGGCACGGGTGGGAGCCTCCGGCTCAACTTTTGGTTCGGCAGGCCGTTAACGCCTTTATCCACGCCAATAAAACCAAAAGAGTGAGCCCGTCCATGCGTCTGAGCCTCAAGGCTAAAGTCCTGTCCCTTGCCGTCCTTCCGGTGTTGCTCTTTGCGCTGGTGATCAGCCTGACCGTGCTGTTCATCCTTCAGGAACAGGCGCACAAGGAAGTCGAACAGACCCGCGAGCGCCTGCTCGGCGACGCCAAGGCCACGCTGCAGAGCTACGTCGCCGTGGCCATGACCACGATCAAGCCGCTGTACGACGCCGCCGCCCCCGGCGACACCGCCGCCCGGGCCCAGGCGATCAAGCTGCTGTCGAGCATCAAGTACGGCAAGGACGGCTACTTCTTCGGCTACGACTCCGAGACCGTGCGCCTGTTCAAGGCCAACGACCCCGACGGCGTGGGCAAGAGCTTCAAGGACAACCGCGACCCGAACGGCGTCTACGTCAACCGCGACCTGGTGAAGGTGGCGAAGGACGGCAGCCATTACCTGCAATACAGCTCGCCGCTGCCGGGCAATGCCCAGGTGCTGGTGCCTAAGCTTGGCTACACCGAATACCTGGCCAAGTGGGACATGGCGGTCGGCACCTCGGTGAACCTGGACGGCATCGAAGCGCAAGTGGCGGCGGTCGAGGCCACGGTGCAGGAGCGCATGCGGGGTGTGGTGCTGAGCATCGTCGGCGTGGCCGTGGTGGTGCTGCTGGTGATCGCCGCGGCGGGCATGCTGCTGGCCAACACCATCCTGCGCCCGTTGAACCTGATGAAAGCCAACCTCGACGACATCGCGGCGGGCGAGGGCGACCTGACCCGCCGCCTGGCCATCACCAGCCAGGATGAGCTCGGCGAACTGGCCGGCTCGTTCAACCGCTTCGTCGACAAGATCCACGGCCTGGTACGGCAGATCACCGAAATGACGTCCCAGCTTACTGGCCTGGTGACCCAGGTGTCGGACCAGGCACACCGTTCCGATCAGGCCATGGAGCGCCAGCGCCACGAGACCGATCAGGTCGCCACGGCGATCAACGAGATGTCCGCCGCCGCCCAGGAAGTGGCCAAGAGCGCGCAGAACGCCGCCGTCGCCGCCCGTCAGACCGACGAGGAAGGCCAGGCCGCCAAGCGGGTCGTGGCCGGCAGCATCCAGCAGATCCATGCGTTGGTGGACGACATCCGCCACAGCGGCGTGTCCCTCGACAGCCTGCAGCAGGACGTGTCCTCGATCGTCGGCGTGCTCGGGGTGATCCGCTCCATCGCCGAGCAGACCAACCTGCTGGCGCTGAACGCCGCCATCGAGGCGGCGCGGGCCGGGGAGGCCGGGCGCGGTTTTGCGGTGGTGGCGGACGAAGTGCGGGCGCTGGCCAGCCGCACGCAGATCAGCACCCAGGAAATCCAAGGCATGATCGACCGCCTGCAGGCCGGCACCCAATCGGCGGTCGAGGCCATGCGCCGTTCCAGCGAGGCCGGCGACGGCACGTCGGCCCAGGCCAATCAGGCCGGCGCATCGCTGGATGCGATGGCGGAACTGATCGCGACCATCAACTCGATGAACGCCCAGATCGCCAGCGCCGCCGAAGAGCAGACCGCCGTGGCCGAAGAGATCAACCGCAGCGTGCACCAGATCGCCGTGGCCGTGGACAGCGTGGCGGACGAGACCCAGCTCGGCGCCCAGACCTCGCGCAGCCTGGCCGAGCTCGGTCAGCGCCTGGGCCGGCTGGTGGGGCAGTTCCGCATCTGAAACCCATACGGCGCCCGGCCGGGCGCCATCGCCGGCAGGCTGGCTCCCACCGGTTTCGGCGCGTGCGCACCTGCAGTGAAAGACTGGACATCCGCGGCAACTTCTACAGGGTTGCAAATGCGCCCACGGAGCTGATGCCGGGTAAGTGGGGCCTAATCGGGCTCCACTTCCAGTCTCAGGCGCGTGTCGTCCAAGCGTTTGATCCGCAGGACAGCGCCTTGCAGGCGTCGGCCCTGCACCCGCACGTCCACGGTCTTGGCCTGGTCCAGGTCTTGCGGCAGCGGGGCGGATACGCACAGCGCAAACCGGTAGGGATCGCCCTCGACCGGTTCCAGCCCGACCTGGCACTCGACGCTCTTGATGACGTACCCGGCCGGCGTCTCCAGCCCGTAGTCGAGCCGCGCCGGGCTCCTGATCGATGTCATGGCGGCTATCCCCCGTGTCTGCCGGTGAGCGGACAAGCTTAGCTTGCCGGTCGCCAGGTGACGTTCTCCACGCCGAATTTCTCCGCCATCGGCTTGCTGGTCTTTTGCACCTTTTCCCGGCCGAAACGCGGGATCCGGCCGACGCCGGCGTCGCAGCTCGCCCAGTGCCAGGCCTCGACGTTGTCCATCTTTTCCGAGCGGATGATGAACGACTTCGGCGCGCCGTGGAGGGTGTATTCGATGACAAACAGTTTTGCGTTGTTCATAAAGCCCCGGTTCCTCCCTGTTGTTATAGAGGGATCGCGGCGGGCCGGGAAAATTCATTCGGATTGTCCGGCGGCGCGTTGGCGGGCGGATCGGCGACTGGTTACCATGGCGCTTCCCTCAAACCGATGAACCCCTGCCATGGCCCTTGCCGCGCCTCCCGACCTGAGCGATACCGACGTGCCGGTGCAGCCGCTGGCGCGCACCTACCCGCGCGGCCTGTTCATCGAGCCCCACGAGCATGTCTGGGGCCAGTTGCTGTATGCGATGAGCGGGGTGATGTGGGTCGAGACGCCTCACGAGGCGCTGGTCGTCCCGCCGCAACGGGCGGTGTGGCTGCCGCCGGGCGTGCCCCATGGGATCCGCGTGGTGTCGGACCTGCAGATGCGCAACATTTACCTGCGCCCGGCGCTGGCGGCGACGCTCGACGCCACGGTGCAGGTGATCGAGGTCGGCGGCCTGCTGCGCGAGCTGATCGTCGGGCTGGTGGAGGAGGGCGACAGCGGCGATCCGGCCTATTACGACGCGCTGGTCGGCCTGGCCCTGCTGGAGCTCAAGCGCGCCCGGCGCTCGCAGCTGAAAATCCCGCTGCCGGACGATTCCGACCGGCGCCTGATGAACCTGTGCCAGGCGGTCATGGCCGCGCCTTCGCTGGACATTCCGTTCGAGCGGCACGCGGAGAACGCCGGGGCCAGCGTGCGCACCCTGGCGCGGCTGTTCAAGGACGGCCTGGGCATGGGCTTCGCCGAATGGCGGCGGCAGGTGCAACTGGCGACCGCGGCGGCGGAGCTGATCCAGGGCGTGCCGGTCAGCGCCATCGCCCGGGAGCTGGGCTATTCGCCGAGCAGCTTCAGCGACATGTTCCGCCGTGAGCTCGGCGTGGCGCCTTCACAGTACGGCGCAGGCGCCGGCTCCGGTTGATCGCGATCCCTTGTGGGGGCGAGCCTGCTCGCGATGGCGGTCTGTCAGTCGAAGCCGGTGCCGGATGTTCCGCCGCTCCCACAGCGGTCGCGCGGGATCCGGACCTTTGACCGAAATCCAATAGGCGGCTGGCGATGGCGCCATTCAGGGCGCCGAAGGATTGGCCGAAATTCGGAAGTCCTTGGCCGATGCCGCCGCACGCCTTTCCCTAGACTCTGCCCATTCCCTTTCTCAGGCGGAGCTGTCCCATGAATTACCTGATTTCCCTGGCGGTCGGCCTGGGCGTCGGCCTGCTCTACGGCGCGCTGGATGTCCGCTCCCCGGCGCCGCCGACGATCGCGCTGGTCGGCCTGCTGGGCATGCTGGCCGGTGAGCAGCTGTGGCCGATGGGCCGGCAACTGGTGGCCGGCTGGCTGTCCTGAATCCCTTCCTTTTCCATTCGGTGGATGTACCCATGAAAGCATTGCAATTCGATCAAACGGGCGATTTGGCTTCCCTGCGCTTCGTCGAGGTGCCGACCCCGGTGCCGGGCGCCGATGAGGTGCTGGTGCAGATCAAGGCGGCGGGCCTGAACCCCAGCGACGTGAAGAACGTGCTCGGGCGTTTTCCCTACACCACGCTGCCGCGCATCCCTGGTCGGGATTTCGCCGGGGTCGTGGTCGAAGGGCCGTCGGCGCTGATCGGCCAGGAAGTGTGGGGCACGGGCCGTGAGCTGGGTTTCTTCGCCGACGGTTCCCATGCGCAGTTCGTCAAACTGCCGGCCAACGGCGTGGCGCATAAGCCTTCGCACCTGAGCTTCACCCAGGCCGCCAGCCTCGGCGTGCCGTACACCACGGCGTGGGACGCGCTGGAACGCAGCCTGGTGAGCGCCGAAACGCGGCTGCTGGTGATCGGCGGCGGGGCGGTGGCCACGGCGGCGCTGGCCTTGGCCAAAGTGCGCGGCGCCCAGGTGCTGGCGGCGGCGCGTCGGCCGGAGCAGGTCGAGGCTTTGCAGGCCCAGGGCTACCGGACGATCCTGCTCGACACGCCGGAGTCGCTGGGCGCCCAGGTCAATGCGGTGTACCGCGGCGGCGCCGATGTGATTTTCGACACCACGGGCTTCTGGCTGCCGGCTTCGGTGGCGGCGCTGGCGACGTTCGGGCGGATCGCGATCATCGCCGCGCCGGTGGACGGGCATGTGCAGTTGCCGGCGCTGGCCCTGTACCGCAAGGGCGGGTCGGTGGTCGGGATCAACTCGCTGCTGTACGGCGTGCAGGCCTGTGCGGCAATGCTGGAGCAGTTCGGCCGCTACTTCGACGAGGGCCTGCTGCCGTTGCCGCAGGGGCTGGTGGAGGCGCCGCTGGAGCAGGGGCTGGCCCGTTATGCCGAGGTGAATCAGGGCGGCGGGGACAAGATCATCCTGATGCCTTGATGGGTGGTCTCCGGGGAGGGCGGGGCGGTCGCCGGCATGGCCGGGCTTCGGCAGAAATTGCCTGTGTGCCGGCCACCCGGTAAAGTGCCGCTCCCCCCCGTTCTGCCTGAGGTCGCACCATGAGCCAGCCCATCGATATTGCCGTGATCGGCGCCACCGGCACCGTCGGCGAAACCCTTGTGCAGATTCTTGAGGAGCGCGACTTCCCGGTCGGCAACCTGCACCTGCTGGCCAGCAGCGAATCCGCCGGCAGCTCGGTGCCCTTTCGCGGCAAGAACGTGCGGGTGCGGGAAGTCGATGCGTTCGACTTCGGCAAGGTCAGACTGGCGTTTTTCGCCGCCGGCCCCGCCGTCACCCTGAGCTTTGCCGACCGCGCCCATGCCGCCGGCTGCTCGCTGATCGACCTGTCCGGCGCCTTGCCGGCCGAGCGGGCGCCGCAGGTGGTGCCGGAAGCCAACGCCAGCGTGCTGGACGGCCTGAAGGCGCCGTTCCAGGTCGGCAGCCCGAGCCCGTCGGCCACGACGCTGGCGGTGGCGCTGGCGCCGTTGCGCGGTCTGCTCGACCTGCAATCGGTGCATGTCACCGCCAGCCTGGCGGTGTCCGCCCTGGGGCGCGAAGGCGTCACCGAGCTGGCGCGCCAGACCGCCGAGCTTCTGAACATGCGCCCTCTGGAGCCGTCGTTCTTCGACCGTCAGATCGCCTTCAACCTGCTGGCCCAGGTCGGCACGCCGGACGCCGACGGCCACACCTCCCTGGAAAAACGCCTGGTGCGCGAACTGCGTCAGGTGCTGGCCAACCCTTCCTTGAAGATTTCCGCGACTTGCATTCAAGCCCCGGTGTTTTTTGGCGATAGCTTTAGCGTGACCTTGCGGTCAGCGGACGCGGTCGACCTGGAAAAGGTCAACGCCGCGCTCGAAGACGCGCCGGGCATCGAGTTGGTCGAAGCCGGCGATTATCCGACGGCGGTCGGTGACGCGGTGGGGCAGGACGTGGTCTATGTCGGGCGGGTGCGCGGCGGTGTCGATGAGCCGGCGGAACTAAATCTGTGGCTGACGTCAGATAACGTACGCAAAGGCGCGGCCCTCAACGCGGTGCAGGTCGCCGAATTGTTGATAAAAGGCCTGCTGTAAAAGATACTTGGCAACAATTTGTCGACTGATTCTAGCCGGGCGCTATGCTTGGCCGGAGCGCTTGGCAACGAGTCACTCTCCGGGACTTTCCGGGGCATCAAAGAAATGATCGCGCGCGGCCCGTTCCCGTCGTCGCGCGCAATGCCTTGCGGCAGCGGTATTCAAGACTTCTCGCTGGCCGAGGAATGTTCAGACAAAGGAAGAGGCTATGGTTCAAGTTCGCAAACTGGTGTTAGCAATAGCGGCCGCCTCGGCGCTGTCCTCCGGTATGGCGCATGCCCTCGGGCTCGGGGAGCTGACCCTGAAGTCGACCCTGAACCAGCCGCTGGTGGCGGAGATCGAGCTGCTCGACGTCAAGGACCTCACCGCTGCCGAAGTGGTGCCGAGCCTGGCCTCGCCCGAAGACTTCGCCAAGGCCGGCGTCGACCGCCAGGCCTTCCTCAACGATCTGACCTTCACCCCGGTGCTCAACGCCAGCGGCAAAAGTGTGCTGCGCGTGACGTCCAGCAAGCCGCTGTCCGAGCCGATGGTGAAGTTCCTGGTGCAGGTGATGTGGCCCAACGGCCGCCTGCTGCGCGACTACAGCGTGCTGCTGGATCCGTCCAAGTTCTCCCAGCAGACCGCCGACGCCGCCCAGCAGGCCCCGGTGCAGACCATCACCGCACCGACCACCGGCGCCACTCACCCGGCGCAGTACACCACGACGCCGCGCGACACCCTGTGGGAGATCGCGGCCAAGGCGCGCAACGGCGGATCGGTGCAGCAGACCATGCTGGCGATTCAGGCCCTCAACCCGGATGCGTTCATCGACGGCAACATCAACCGCCTGAAGACCGGCCAGGTGCTGCGCCTGCCGGACTCGGTGCAAAGCACGGCGCTGCCGCAATCGAAGGCGATCGCCGAAGTCGCGGCGCAGAACACCGCCTGGCGCCAGGGCCGCCGTTACGTGGCCAAGCCGGGCACCGGCCAGCAGCAACTGGACGCGACCAAGCGTGGCCGCGGCAATGCCGGCGCTGCGCCGAACCCCAAGGACAACCTGAGCCTGGTCTCCGCCGAAAGCGGCAAGGCCCGCGGCAAAGGCCCGGCGGGCGACGCCAAGGCCCTGAGCAACAAGCTGGCGGTGACCCAGGAAAGCCTCGACACGACCCGTCGCGACAATGCCGAGCTGAAAAGCCGCATGGCTGACCTGCAGAGCCAGCTGGACAAGCTGCAACGCCTGATCGAACTGAAGAACAATCAACTGGCGAAGATGCAGGCCGAAGGGGCTGCGCCGGCCGCCGCACCGGAAGTTGCGCCTGCGCCGGCTCCGGTGCCGGCCATCACCGCCGAGCTGGCGACCACGCCGCCGGTCGCTCCGGTGCAAACTGCTCCGGCTGCGCCTGCGCCCGAGGCAGCTGCGCCTGCGCCCGCCGAGCCTGTGGTCGAGCCGAAACCGGCCGCCGATGACGACAAGGCCTTCAACGAACTGCTGACCAACCCGATCCTGCTGGGTCTGGCCGGCGGCGGCGCCATCGTCCTGCTGCTTCTGCTGTTGCTGCTGGCCCGCCGGCGCAAGGCCCAGCAGGAAGCCGAGAAGCACCTGCGCATGGCCCGGGCCCTGGAGGAGCAATCCTTCGAGCCTGAGCTCGATCTGCCGGAAAGCAGCTTCGAAGGCTTGGAAACGCCGGCGGCGAGCGTCAAGCTGAACCCGGCACCTGCTCCGGCGCCAGCTCCAGCCCCGGCGCCGGCCGTTGAGCCTGTCGTCGTGGCGCAGCCGATCGCTGCGCCGCTGGTCGCGCCGGCGGCCGAACGCACCGATGACGTACTGGCCAAGGCCCAGTCGCACATCGACGGCGGTCGCCTGAACCAGGCCGCCGCGCTGCTGGAGGAGGGCGTGAGCCTGGAGCCGCAGCGCAGCGACCTGCGCCTGAAACTGATGGAAGTCTACGGCCGCCAAGGCGACCGCGACATGTTTGTCGGCCAGGAACGTCAATTGGTCGCCAACGGCGAGAACTTCGCCAAGGTCGAAGAGCTCAAGAAGCGCTTCCCGGCCATGGCGGTCGTTGCCGCCACCGGGCTGGCCGCTGCGGCCATGGCCGCCGAGCTGGATGCCGAATACGTCAAGGAACTGCTGCTCGACGAGCCGCAGGCCCCGGCCGAAACCGACAACGAGTTGGACAGCGCGTTCGACCTGAGCCTCGACGATCTGGACAACATCAAGCCGGTGGAGCCAGCGGTGGCTGAGCCTGCACCTGCTGCGGCCATCGAGCCGGAAGCACCGGTCGAGCTGGACGAGTTTCCGGCCGATGACGACCTGAGTTTCGAGTCCGTGCTGCAGCAGCAGACCGAAATCAAGGAGAACCTCGACGACCTGCCGGAGTTCGACCTGGATCTGGACCTGGGCGCCGAAGCGTCGCCGGCCACGTTGGCCGAAGACGATTTCCTGCTGGATCTGGATGACGGCATGAAGGATCTGCCGCCGGTCGAAGCGCCGGCCGTGGCCCAGGCGCCGATCGACGAGCTGGATCTGCCGGCCGATTTCGACCTGTCCCTGGCGGACGAAATGGACGCGGCCCCGGCTGAGCCGGATGCGTTTTCCGCCGAGCTGGACGACGTCAACGCCGAGCTGGACCGCCTGTCCCAGAGCCTCGGCGAGCCGAGCTTCAGCGAAGCTGACGCGGCCATGGGCGGTGATCTCGGTGAACTGGGCGAGGATGACTTCGACTTCCTCTCCGGCACCGATGAGGCCGCCACCAAACTTGACCTGGCCCAGGCCTACATCGACATGGGCGACAACGACGGCGCGCGCGACATCCTCAACGAAGTGCTCAGCGAGGGTGACGACAAGCAGAAGAACGAGGCCCGGGAGATGCTTTCGCACCTGGCCTGATCCGGCGTTCGGCGGTAATGAGAACGGCAGCCCATTGGGGCTGCCGTTTTTTTTCGCTTTAGATCGGTAAGCCCTCTTCTGTGCTCAGGCTTGAAGGGGAGCGTGCAGATAAAACTGTGGGAGCCAGCCTGCTGGCGATGACGGCGGCACATCCGGCATCGATATGCCAGGCAGGCCGCCATCGCCAGCAGGCTGGCTCCCACAGGTAATCGGTGCTGCAGGTGAGGCTGTGGGCCGGCGGCGGTCGCTGGAGAACTTTCTGGCATCCCCCATCCATGGCCTTATAATGCCCGCCTTTGTGCATCTGCAGGCTGTCCCGCTTTGGCAAACATAGATAACCCGGCCGCCGAAATGGCCCCCGAAGGCTTTTTCCGCATCGCCCTGGGCGTTGAGTACAAAGGTTCGCGCTACCGTGGCTGGCAACGCCAGGCCTCGGGTGTGCCGTCCGTGCAGGAAGAGCTGGAGAAGGCCCTGTCGAAGGTCGCCGATTCGCCGGTGGCGATCCAGTGCGCCGGCCGCACCGACGCCGGGGTGCACGCCTGCGGGCAGGTGGTGCACTTCGACACGCAGGCTGTGCGGTCGCTGAAGGCCTGGGTCATGGGCGCCAACATCAATCTGCCCCACGACATCAGCGTCAGTTGGGCTCAGGTGATGCCGGCCCACTTCCATGCGCGCTTCAAGGCTATCGCCCGACGTTACCGGTACGTGATCTACAACGATCAGATCCGTCCGGCGCACCTCAATGAGGAAATCACCTGGAACCACCGTCCGCTGGACGTCGAGCGCATGGCGCAGGCGGCGCAGTACCTGGTGGGCACCCACGATTTCAGCGCGTTCCGCGCCGGCCAGTGCCAGGCCAAGTCGCCGGTCAAGAAGCTCCACCACCTGCGCGTGACCCGTCACGGCAAGATGATCGTGATCGACATCCGCGCCAGCGCGTTCCTGCATCACATGGTGCGCAACATCGCCGGGGTGCTGATGACCATCGGCGCCGGCGAGCGCCCTGTGGAGTGGATGAAAGAGGTGCTGGAGAGCCGTGAACGGCGCTCCGGAGGGGTGACGGCGCACCCGTTCGGGCTGTATCTGGTACAGGTCGAGTACCACGACGAGTTCCCGCTGCCGGAGCGTTTCATCGGGCCGCATTTCCTGACCGGTTTCGCTGAACTGGACGGCTGACGCCCTCGAATGCATTTGCTACCATCCGGGACTTTCTCGGATTTGCCTTGGGGTTCTATCGACATGTCAGCCGTTCGCAGCAAGATTTGCGGGATTACCCGCTTAGAGGATGCGCTGGCGGCCGTCGAGGCCGGGGCCGACGCCATCGGTTTCGTGTTCTACGCCAAGAGCCCGCGGGCGGTGACCGTGCAGCAGGCGCGGGGGATCATCCGGGCGTTGCCGCCGTTCGTGACCACGGTGGGTCTGTTCGTCAACCCCAGCCGTTGCGAGCTGGGGGAGATCCTCGACGCCGTGCCGCTGGATCTGCTGCAGTTCCATGGCGACGAGACCGCCGCCGAATGCGAAGGCTGGCACCGGCCGTACATCAAGGCCCTGCGGGTCAAGGCCGGCGACGACATCGCCGCCGCCTGCAATGCCTACCCGAGCGCCAGCGGCGTGCTGCTCGACACCTACGTCGAAGGCGTGCCGGGCGGAACCGGCGAGGCGTTCGACTGGTCTTTGATTCCGCAAGGTTTGAGCAAGCCGCTGATCCTCGCCGGCGGCCTGACGCCGGACAACGTCGCCGACGCCGTCGCCCGGGTGCGGCCGTACGCCGTCGATGTCAGCGGCGGGGTGGAAGCGAGCAAGGGCATCAAGGATCACGCGAAGATCCGGGCGTTCATCAACGCCGCACGCGGCAACGCAGCACCGATGTGACGGCTGGCAGACTGCCGCCGTCCATAACTGCACTTGCAACAAGCAGGCGCGGCTGAGGATGTTTGGATTGCGCGCAAGGTCGCTTCACGCCGACCCGGCAGTCCACCGGTCATCGCCGCACACAATGAATTTAGCTGAAGGGCATACGCGGGGCCGCGAACCAGAGCGTTCGGGCCGCCGGTACTGGAGAAAGAAAGCATGAGCAACTGGTTGGTAGACAAACTGATCCCTTCGATCATGCGTTCGGAGGTCAAGAAGAGCTCGGTGCCTGAAGGCCTGTGGCACAAGTGCCCATCCTGCGAGGCTGTGCTGTACCGTCCCGAGCTGGAAAAGACCCTGGACGTTTGCCCCAAGTGCAACCACCACATGCGCATCGGCGCACGTGCGCGCATCGACATCTTCCTGGATGCCGAAGGCCGCAGCGAACTGGGCGCCGACCTGGAACCGGTCGACCGCCTGAAGTTCCGTGACGGCAAGAAGTACAAGGACCGCCTGACCGCTGCGCAGAAGCAGACCGGCGAAAAAGACGCCCTGATCTCCATGAGCGGCACCCTGCTGGGCATGCCGGTGGTGGTGTCGGCGTTCGAATTCAACTTCATGGGTGGCTCCATGGGCGCCATCGTCGGTGAGCGCTTCGTGCGCGCCGCCAACTACGCCCTGGAAAACCGTTGCCCGATGATCTGCTTCGCCGCCTCCGGTGGCGCGCGCATGCAGGAAGCCCTGATCTCGCTGATGCAGATGGCCAAGACCTCGGCGGTGCTGGCGCGCCTGCGCGAAGAAGGCATTCCGTTCATCTCCGTACTGACCGACCCTGTCTACGGCGGCGTTTCCGCTAGCCTCGCGATGCTCGGCGACGTGATCGTCGGCGAGCCGAAGGCCCTGATCGGCTTCGCAGGCCCGCGCGTGATCGAACAAACCGTGCGCGAAAAACTGCCGGAAGGCTTCCAGCGCAGCGAGTTCCTGCTGGAGCACGGCGCCATCGACATGATCGTCGACCGCCGCGAGCTGCGTCCGCGCCTGGGCAACCTGCTGGCGCAACTGACCGGCCAGCCGACGCCGACCTACGTCGCCGCTCCGGTCGAGCCGATCGTCGTTCCGCCGGTGCCTGCCAACGTATGACCGAGCGCACCCTTGGCGAGTGGCTCGCCTACCTTGAGCAGTTGCATCCCTCGGCCATCGACATGGGCCTTGAGCGTTCGCAACAGGTAGCGTCCCGCATGGGGCTGGGCCAGCCGGCGCCTCGGGTGATCACGGTCACCGGCACCAACGGCAAGGGTTCGACCTGCGCATTCGTGGCCTCGCTGCTGCGGGCGCAGGGCCTGAGCGTCGGTGTCTACAATTCTCCGCACCTGCTGCGCTACAACGAGCGGGTGCAGCTCAACGGCGTCGAAGCCACCGACGCGCAGCTGTGCGAAGCCTTTGCGGCGGTCGAGGCAGGGCGCGGCGACACTTCCCTCACTTACTTCGAAATGGGCACCCTGGCGGCGTTCTGGCTGTTCCAGCGCGCGGGGCTCGATGCGGTGGTGCTGGAAGTCGGCCTGGGCGGGCGCCTGGACACGGTCAATGTGGTGGACGCCGATCTTGCGCTGGTCACCAGCATCGGCGTCGATCATGCCGATTATCTGGGCGATACCCGCGAATCCGTGGCCTTCGAAAAGGCCGGCATCTTCCGCCCAGGCAAGCCGGCGCTGTGCGGCGACCTGAATCCTCCGCAACCGTTGCTCGACAAGGCCCGTGAGCTGGCCTGCCCGTTTTTCCTGCGCGGGCGCGATTTCGATCTCGGCGTGACCGAGCGGAACTGGCAATGGCGCGGTACGGATGCCCAGGGGCAGGCTGTCGAATTGCGAGACTTGCCGCTGCTCGACCTGCCGATGGAAAACGCCGCGCTGGCGCTGCAGGCCTATCTCGTGTCGGGTCTACCGTGGGATTCTGAGCGGATCGTCGGTGCGTTGCAGGCGACCCGCGTGGTCGGCCGGCTCGACCGGCGCTCGTTCGACTGGCACGGCAAGCGTCTGAACCTGTTGCTGGATGTGGGCCACAACCCGCATGCGGCGGAGTACCTGGCCCAGCGCCTGGCGGCGCGGCCACCGGTCGGCAAGCGCCTGGCGGTGTTCGGCCTGCTGGCGGACAAGGATCTGGATGGCGTCGTCGGCGCGTTGAATGCTAGTGTCCAGCACTGGGCCGTGGCACCGCTGGATTCGGCGCGGGCCCGTCCGGTCGCCGAACTGCATGCGGCGTTGCAGGGGCTCGGTGCGTCGGTCACGTCCTACGACAGCGTGGCGGCCGCCCTGGAAGGGCAGTGCGCCGTGGCCACGGACGAAGACGAGATTCTGTTGTTCGGATCATTTTATTGTGTTGCCGAGGCCCTCGAATGGCTGGCCCGGCGCTCCACGGAGGAAGCGGCAGATGGCATTGCTGGATAAGGCGTACAAACAGCGCATGGTCGGCGCCCTGGTGCTGGTGGCGCTGGCGGTGATCTTTTTGCCGATGCTGTTTTCCCGTCAGGACGAGCAGCGTCAGGTGACCGTCGATGCCCCGTCCGCGCCGCAGGCGCCTGCCGTGGCGCAAGTGCAGATGGAGCCGGTGGCGGTGCCTGAGCCGCAAGCCTTGCCGCAAGAGCCGGTGCCGAGCGATGAAGACGTCGCCGAGCAATCGGCGCCTGCGATGCCGATTGCGCCGGCCGCGCCTGCACCAGCCCCTGCACCGGCCGCGCCGGTCGCGGCGGCGAAGCCGGTGGCCCCTGCGCCGGCGCCGGTGGTGAAGCCGGCCCCGGCTCCGGCCCAGCCGATTGCCGCGGCAGCGGCCAAACCGGACACCAGCGCAAGCCGCGTCGATGCGAACGGCCTGTCGGTGAGCTGGTCGGTGCAACTGGCCAGCCTGTCGAGTCGCGCCAGTGCCGAAAGCCTGCAGAAAACCCTGCGCAGCCAGGGCTACAACGCCTACATCCGTTCCGCCGACGGCAAGAACCGGGTGTTCGTGGGGCCGCTGATCGAGCGCGCCGAGGCCGACCGTCTGCGGGATCTGCTCAGCCGCCAGCAGAACCTCAAGGGGTTCGTCGTGCGTTTCCAGCCTGAGCGCGGCTGAAAACTATCGTCCCGATTGAAATGCACTGACAATCGCAGCTTACCGACAGCCCTGGGCTCTGCTAAAATGCGCCGCCTTATCCGTCTGTAGGCTGCACTGTGCCATTTACCTGGGTTGACTGGGCGATCGTTGCAATCGTCGCCATCTCCGCTTTGATCAGTCTGAGCCGCGGCTTCGTCAAGGAAGCGCTATCGCTGGTGACCTGGATCATCGCAGGAGCGGTTGCCTGGATGTTCGGTGGCTCACTGTCCGAGTACCTCGCCGGATACATCCAGACTCCGTCGGCCCGTGTGATCACGGGCTGTGCCATCATGTTTGTCGCCACGCTGATCGTGGGCGCAATGATCAATTACCTCATCGGCGAACTGGTTCGCGTCACCGGACTGTCCGGTACCGACCGGTTCCTGGGCATGGCTTTCGGCGCGGCGCGTGGCGTGCTGCTGGTGGTCGTGGCCGTCGGGCTCTTGAGCCTGGGGCCGGTGCAGCAGGACGGGTGGTGGAAAGAATCACAGCTCGTGCCAAAGTTTCTATTGGTCGCCGACTGGTCCAAGAACCTGATTCTCGGGTGGAGCAGTCAGTGGCTTGCCAGCGGTATCAGCGTACCCGCTGAAATACCGTTCAAGGAGCAGCTCTTGCCGTCGGCCAAAACGCCGCAGTGAGTGTTGTTCAGTTCAGATCCATTAAGTAGGGGTTGCGTCGCATGTGTGGCATCGTCGGTATCGTCGGTAAGTCGAACGTCAATCAGGCGCTGTATGACGCGCTAACCGTGCTCCAGCACCGCGGCCAGGACGCTGCCGGTATCGTGACCAGCCATGACGGCCGGTTGTTCCTGCGCAAGGACAATGGCCTGGTGCGTGACGTGTTCCAGCAGCGTCACATGCAGCGTCTGGTGGGCCACATGGGGATCGGCCACGTCCGTTACCCGACCGCCGGCAGCTCGACCTCGGCCGAAGCCCAACCGTTCTATGTGAACTCGCCTTACGGCATCACCCTGGCGCACAACGGCAACCTGACCAACGTCGAACAGTTGGCCAAGGAGATCTACGAGTCCGACCTGCGCCACGTCAACACCAGTTCCGACTCGGAAGTGCTGCTCAACGTGTTCGCCCACGAGCTGGCCCAGCGCGGCAAGCTGCAGCCGACCGAAGAGGACGTGTTCGCCGCCGTGACCGACGTGCACAACCGTTGCGTCGGCGGTTATGCGGTGGTGGCGATGATCACCGGCTACGGCATCGTCGGTTTCCGCGATCCGCACGGCATCCGCCCGATCGTGTTCGGCCAGCGTCACACCGACGAAGGCGTCGAGTACATGATCGCCTCCGAAAGCGTTTCCCTGGATGTGCTCGGTTTCACCCTGATCCGCGACCTGGCGCCGGGCGAGGCTGTATACATCACCGAAGACGGCAAGCTGCACACCCGTCAGTGCGCGACCAACCCGTCCCTGACCCCGTGCATCTTCGAGCACGTCTACCTGGCGCGTCCGGACTCGATCATCGACGGCGTGTCGGTGTACAAGGCCCGTCTGCGCATGGGCGAGAAGCTGGCCGAGAAGATTCAGCGCGAGCGTCCGGACCACGACATCGACGTGGTCATCCCGATCCCGGACACCAGCCGCACCGCCGCCCTGGAGCTGGCCAACCACCTGGGCGTGAAGTTCCGCGAAGGCTTCGTCAAGAACCGCTACATCGGCCGTACCTTCATCATGCCCGGCCAGGCCGCGCGCAAGAAATCGGTGCGCCAGAAGCTCAACGCCATCGAACTGGAGTTCCGCGGCAAGAACGTGATGCTGGTGGACGACTCCATCGTGCGCGGCACCACCTGCAAGCAGATCATCCAGATGGCCCGAGAAGCCGGCGCGAAGAACGTCTACTTCTGCTCCGCGGCCCCGGCCGTGCGCTTCCCGAACGTGTACGGCATCGACATGCCGAGCGCCCACGAGCTGATCGCCCACAACCGTTCGACCCAGGACGTGGCCGACCTGATCGGCGCCGACTGGCTGGTCTACCAGGATCTGCCTGACTTGATCGAAGCCGTCGGCGGCGGCAAGATCAAGATCGAACAGTTCGACTGCGCGGTGTTCGACGGCAAGTACGTCACCGGCGACGTCGACGAGGCGTACCTGAACAAGATCGAGCAGGCGCGCAACGATGCCTCCAAGGCCAAGACCCAGGCGGTCAGCGCGATCATCGATCTGTACAACAACTGAGTTTCCACCGGCCCTGAGGGGCCGGTTTTGCATCTGTCGCAAGACGTTCATTTATCAGGATCAGGGCAAGGAGTGACAGCATGAGTCAGGAATGGGATGCCGGTCGGCTGGACAGCGACCTCGAAGGCGTAGCGTTCGATACCCTGGCGGTACGTGCCGGTCAGCACCGTACGCCGGAAGGCGAGCACGGCGATCCGATGTTCTTCACCTCCAGCTACGTGTTCCGCACCGCGGCCGATGCGGCGGCGCGCTTTGCCGGGGAAGTGCCGGGCAACGTCTATTCGCGCTACACCAACCCGACCGTGCGCGCGTTCGAAGAGCGCATCGCCGCGCTGGAAGGCGCCGAACAGGCGGTCGCCACCGCCACCGGCATGGCCGCGATCATGGCGGTGGTGATGAGCCTGTGCAGCGCGGGCGACCATGTGCTGGTCTCGCGCAGCGTGTTCGGCTCGACCATCAGCCTGTTCGAGAAGTACTTCAAGCGCTTCGGCGTGGAAGTCGATTACGTGCCGCTGGCGGACCTGTCGGCATGGGACGCGGCGATCAAGGCCAACACCAAGTTGCTGTTCGTCGAGTCGCCGTCCAACCCGCTGGCGGAACTGGTGGACATCGCCGCGCTGTCGGAAATCGCCCATGCCAAGGGCGCGATGCTGGTGGTCGACAACTGCTTCTGCACCCCGGCCTTGCAGCAGCCGCTGAAGCTGGGCGCGGACATCGTCGTGCATTCGGCGACCAAGTTCATCGACGGCCAGGGCCGTTGCATGGGCGGCGTTGTCGCCGGCCGCAGCGAGCAGATGAAGGAAGTGGTCGGTTTCCTGCGCACCGCAGGGCCGACCCTGAGCCCGTTCAACGCCTGGGTCTTCCTCAAGGGCCTGGAAACCCTGAACCTGCGGATGAAGGCGCACTGCGCCAACGCCCAGCAACTGGCCGAATGGCTGGAGAAGCAGGACGGCATCGAGAAAGTGCACTACGCCGGCCTCGAAAGCCATCCGCAGCATGAGCTGGCCCGTCGTCAGCAGAAGGGTTTCGGAGCGGTGGTGAGCTTCGAGGTCAAGGGCGGCAAGGAAGGGGCGTGGCGCTTCATCGACGCGACCCGGCTGGTGTCGATCACGGCCAACCTGGGTGACAGCAAGACCACCATCACCCACCCGAGCACCACGTCCCACGGTCGCCTGGCGCCGCAGGAGCGTGAGGCGGCGGGCATCCGCGACAGTCTGATCCGCGTGGCGGTCGGCCTGGAAGACGTGGCGGACCTGCAGGCCGACCTGTCCCGCGGGCTGGCGGCATTGTGATCGAGCTGCCGGCTCAGGTCGCAGGCGTCCATGGCCGTGTCGCACTGGTCACGGGCGCGGCGCGCGGCATCGGTCTGGGTATCGCGGCCTGGCTCATCAGCGAAGGCTGGCGGGTGGTGCTGACCGACCTGGATCGCGTGCGCGGCGCCAAAGTGGCCAAGGTGCTGGGCGAAAACGCCTGGTTCATCGCCATGGACGTGGCGGACGAGGGGCAGGTGGCGACGGGCGTGGCAGAGGTGCTGGGGCAGTTCGGCCGGCTGGACGCGCTGGTGTGCAACGCGGCGGTGGCCGATCCGCACAACATCACCCTGGAAAGCCTCGATCTGGCCTGGTGGAACCGGGTGCTGGCGGTGAACCTCAGCGGCCCGATGCTGCTGGCCAAGCACTGTGCGCCGTACCTGCGCGCGCACAGCGGCGCCATCGTCAATCTGGCGTCGACCCGTGCGCGGCAATCGGAACCGGACACCGAGGCCTATGCGGCGAGCAAGGGCGGCCTGCTGGCCCTGACCCATGCGCTGGCCATCAGCCTCGGGCCGGAGATCCGCGTCAATGCCGTCAGCCCCGGCTGGATCGATGCGCGGGATCCTTCCGTGCGTCGCGCCGAGCCGTTGACCGACACCGATCACGCTCAGCATCCGGCGGGCAGGGTAGGGACGGTCGAAGATGTGGCGGCGATGGTGTCCTGGCTGCTGTCGAAGAACGCCGGGTTCGTCACGGGCCAGGAGTTTGTGGTCGATGGCGGCATGACCAAGAAGATGATCTATTCCGAATAGGTGGCGGGTTTGGAGGGCGCTTCGCGGTGCCCTGATTGAAACGATTTCGTCTTTTTCAGAAAAACTTCAAGCAGGGTATTGACTTAGCTTCGGCACCTGCGTAAATTTCGCGGCCTCGGAGATGCAAACGGGTGATTAGCTCAGCTGGGAGAGCGTCTGCCTTACAAGCAGAATGTCGGCGGTTCGATCCCGTCATCACCCACCACTCCCGAGAGTCTTGCGAAAGCAAGATGGAAGGCTGAAATGCCTCCACCGACGCGCAGCGGTAGTTCAGTCGGTTAGAATACCGGCCTGTCACGCCGGGGGTCGCGGGTTCGAGTCCCGTCCGCTGCGCCATTTTCAACGAGTCAGGCAATGCCTGGTTCGCGATTGCAAAGCACCGAAGCTTTCAATCAAAACGAGTTATCCGGACGCAAGTCCACAGCGATACGCAGCGGTAGTTCAGTCGGTTAGAATACCGGCCTGTCACGCCGGGGGTCGCGGGTTCGAGTCCCGTCCGCTGCGCCATATCTGTTTCGAGGACTACTGAACGCCTCGAAGCGCCGAAGCAAGCCACTGGCTGATTCGGATCGATAACAAAGACCCTGGTCGAGAGACCGGGGTTTTTTGTGCCTGAAATTTGTCCTTCCGCCATTCCCTCCCTGGCGCCACCCGTATTCAACACCAATCCCGGTGGTAGCGAGCCTGCTCGCGATAGCGTTCTCTCAGTCGATGCAGATGCGGAAAAGTCCGAAGACTTCGCAAGCAAATTTTTTGATTCTTTAGTCAAATTTTTGTGTCCAGTTGTTTGCTGCTGGCGCAGAAACCTTTAAAGTTAACCTTTCGGTCAGCTTTGCATGCTCATCACAGCCCTTCGCTTCGCCAGAAAGGGCTTCAGCAAGACTCGAGATTCCCCGTAGATAACCAGAAGGGCGGATTCATAACCGCCCAAAGGATGATCCATGTCCAACCGTGAAATATCCCGGCGTTCGTTCCTTCAGGGCGGGCTCGTAGCCGGCGTGAGTGTCACGCTTGCGCCGATCGGCAGCCCGGCGCTGGCCGCCTTGATGGAAAACAGCGTGACCGTGCCGTCCGAGCAGTGGCTCGGCCACAACGGCAAGGCGCGCCAACGCAACGATGCCTTGTCCAAGGTCTGCGGCAGCAAGGTCTTTGCCCGCGACATCCGTGCCAAGGACATGCCGGGCTGGCCCGGCCAGCAGGGCCACGCCATGCTGCTGAAGACCATCAAGGCCGACCGCATCTATGACGGTTACGACCTGTCGTGGCTGGGTGCCGAACTGCAGCCTGACCGCATCGTCACCGCCGCCGACCTGGACAAGGACGGCATCGTGTTCCCGGAAGAGCACGCTCCGGATCCGCTGCTGCCGCCGGGCAAGGTGCCGATGTTCATCGGTCACCCCGTGGCGATCCTGATCTGGAACGACTTCGAGCGCTTCCGTCGGGCCAAGGCCAAACTCAAGTTCAATGACAAAGCGATCCGCTACGGCGCCCAGGTGCCGTTCTACGAAGGCGATCCTTACGGCAGTTTCCGCTACGTGCGCGTCGGCGGCCCGACCTCGGCGGACGAGGACGAGTTCGCCAGCCTCAAGGATTCGATCCTGTTCCCGATGCTGCGCAACCGCCGTCCGGTCTGGAACGCTCAGCCGAACCTGCACGGCAACCTGACCGAGCGCGGCCTGTTCTACGCCGAGCGCATGAAGCAGCAGATCGACACGCCGCCGGACAACTGGCTGGTGTTCGACGAACGCTACAAGACACCGTCGATCGAGCCGGCCGCCATGGAGCCGGACAACGGCAACGGCTGGTACGACCCGGCGACCAAGACCCTGCACTTCGTGGTCGCCACCCAATGCCCGCTGGAAACCGCCACCGAGACCGCGAAGATGATCGCGCCGTCGCGCTTCGGCCTGGCCCATCTCAACCTGCATCCGGGCTACACGGTGGGTTACGGCTCCAAGGACCACAACATTTTCGTCTACTACGCAGCCCTGGCCGCGCTGTACGGCGCCGGTGTGCCGGTGCGCCTGGCCAACGACCGCTACGAGCAGTTCCAGAGCGGCATCAAGCGCCATCCGTTCGACATCCGCTATCAGCTGGCGGTGGACAAGGACGACCACAGCTTCAAGATCTTCCGCGCCGAGATGAGCGTCGACGGCGGCGGCCGCATCAACTACAGCCCTTCGGTGGCGGCGGTGGGCGCCACGGCGGCGCAGTCGATCTACTACATGCCGCAGAACGACCTGCAGGTCACCGCTTACCATTCCCGCGCCGTCGAGGCCGGCTCCATGCGTGGTTACGGCACCCTGCAGAGCATGGCCTCCACCGAAATGATGGTCGATGAAATCGCCGGCCGTCTCGGTGTCGACGCCATCGACCTGCGCCGCAAGAACGCGCTGCGCTCGGGGATGAAGAACACCCAGGGCGCGATCCCGGCCGGTGCGCTGCGCCTGCACGAGATTCTCGACAAGGCCTCGCTGCACGAAGTCTGGCGCAACCGCGACGCGATCAAGAAACAGCGCGAGGCGGCGGATCCGGACAACTGGTACGGCGTCGGTTTCGCCATCTGCCAGAAAGACTTCGGCACCGGTTCCGAGGCGCCGATGGCGAGCATCGAGTTCACGGCCGACGGGCGCATTTCCCTGCGCCACATCGGCATCGAGATCGGCACCGGCATGTCCACTTCGCAGGCGCTGGTGGTGGCCGATTTCCTCGGCAGCCCGGCCCACGACGTGAAGACCGGCGAAACCGAATGGAAGGAAATGCAGCTGGTCACCGCCGGCAACCCTTACATCATGAGCCAGGCCGAGCAGGATAACTTCCTGCGCAACCCGCGCTGGGTCGGCAAGCTGGCGTCGGCCTCCTCGGCGACCAACTCCGCGTACTACTTCAGCCATGCCACCCGTGAAGCGGCGCGTGTGCTGTTCAACCATGGCCTGTGGCCGGCAGCGCTGGAGATCTGGCGTCAGGGCCCGTACGGCGGTCAGGCCAACCCTTACGTGGTGCGCCGTGAAGATGCGCATTGGGTCGACGGCAAGCTGACCGCCAACGGCATGCAGCCATTGAGTTTCGAAGAGCTGGCCCGGCGCGCCCACGAGCGCGGCCTGGTGACCGGCGCCACGGTGCACGGCTTCAACCGCTGGAGCTGGGCCGAGGCCGAATTCAGTATTGACGGCGTGCGTGAGCGCCTGCCGCTCGACGGCCTGGCGGTGAAGTACGGCGACGGCGCGCCGAAGGCGAAACAGGCGCAGATGACCAGCGCCGGTTTCCACCTGCTGGATCGGCAGAACGTCGCCTATCCGGTCGTTCAACTGAACAACGCGGCCGTGACCTACTACAGCCCGGTGGCGACGCTGGTGGAGCTGAAGGTCAACAAAGGTTCGGCTGAAGTCGAAGTGCTCAACCACCATTCGTGGCTGGAATGCGGACGGGTGCTGGTGGAGGAACTGGTCAAGGGGCAGCTCGAAGGCGGCATCGCCATGGGCATCGGTCACGCCTTGATGGAAGAGATGCCGTTGTACGAAGGCGGGCCGGGGGAGGGCGACTGGAACTTCAACCGCTACCGCTTGCCGATGGCGCGTCACGTGGCTGTTTGGAAGCAGACGGCGGAAATCCTGCCGCCGCTGTCGCCGAGCGACCCGTCCAAGGGCATCGCCGAGGTGGTGATGATCCCCGTGGTCGGCGCCATCGGCAACGCCGTGGCCCATGCCATCGGTAAACGTGTCCGCGACTTGCCTATCACCGCTGCCCGCATCAAGGAGGCCCTCAATGGCTAACCGTCCGCTTCAACTGACCCTCAACGGTCAACCCGTAGGTCCAGTGGACATCCCTGATGACCTGCCGATGATCGACTACCTGCACGAGCACGAAAACCTGACCGGCTCGCGCCTGGGTTGCGGCCAGGGCATCTGCCATGCCTGCGTGGTGATCGTCGACAACCCGGACGGCACCAGTGAGGAAGTGCGCACCTGCATCACCGGTGCGCATTACTTCGAGGGCAAGAAAGTCCGCACCATCGAAGGCCACGCCAAGCGTGACGAGCAAGGGCGCGTCACCGAGCTGAACCCGATCCAGCAGCGTTTCGTCGATGAGTTCGCCTTCCAGTGCAGCTACTGCGCACCGGGCTTCGTCAACGCCGCGACGGTGCTGGTGGAAAAGCTTCAGCGCCAGCCAGTGGCCAAAAGCAAGCTGGAACAAGTCATCGAGGACAGCCTCGGTCATCACGTCTGCCGCTGCACCGGGTACGTGCGTTACTACAACGCCACCCGCAACGTGCTGACCGATCTCGGCCTGGTCAAGGAGGGTTGAGCATGAAGCGTACATTGACCCGTCTGGCCCTGGCGGTCGGGCTGGCTGCGCCGGCGTTCCTGGCCCATGCGGACGACCAGGCCAAGCGCGGCGAATACCTCGCCCGCGCCGCCGACTGCATGGCCTGCCATACCGCGCCGGGCGGCGCGCCGTTTGCCGGCGGGCTGCCGATCGTGTCGCCGTTCGGTACGATCTACGGCACCAACATCACGCCGAGCAAGGAGCACGGCATCGGTCTCTACACTGATGACGAGTTCTTCGCCGCGCTCACCGAAGGCAAGCGCCGTGACGGCGCCAACCTGTATCCGGCGATGCCGTACACCTCGTATCACCTGATGCCGCGTGCAGACTCGGACGCGATCCATGCGTACCTGAAGACCATCGAGCCGATCGAGCGTCCGGCACCGGTGACCAGCCTGAGCTTCCCGTTCAACGTGCGCCTGGGCCTGATGGGCTGGAACATGCTTTACGGCAAGGACGTGAAGCTGGAGTCCGGTGAAGGCAAAAGCGAGGCCTGGAAGCGCGGCCAGTACATGGTCGACGTCCTCGGCCACTGCGGCGAATGCCACACGCCGCGCGGCCTGCCGGGCGCGATGCAGCAAGACAAACGCATGACCGGCGGCATCCTCAACGGCTATCTGGCGCCGAGCCTGCTGGCCACCGACCTGGCGGCGCGTGGCTGGAGTCACCAGGACCTGAGCGCGTTCCTCAAGCACGGCATGAGCGCTCAGGGCACGATGTTCAACGAGATGTTCCCGGTGTTCCACAACAGCACCCAGGGCCTGAACGATCCGGACCTGGCGGCGATGGCGACGTTCCTGCTCGGCGATCAGCCGCCGAAGGCAAAAGAGTTGGCTGAGGTGCCGCTGGACAAGCTCAGCCCGAGCGCCCAGCGCGGCCGTCAGGAATACCTGAACGTCTGCGCCGGTTGCCATGCCGCCGGCGGCGAAGGCAAACCGCACATCGCGGTGGCCATGCGCGGCAACACCACGCTGCGGCTGGAGGATCCACGCAACCTGCTGCGGGTGATCGATGACGGCATCGGCGAGCAGAAGTTCGCCGGCTTCGAACACATGCAGCCGATGCCGGGCTTCGCCGACAAGCTCAGTGCCGAGCAACTGACCGACCTGCTTAACTACCTGCGCGAAGGCTGGGGCGGTCAGGCCGGGGATCTGGCCGTGGGCGACGTGCAGAAGCTGCGGGCCGATGCGCCGTCCGTCGAGCACAAGGCGCACTGACATGCAGCATCTGGACCTGCAAGTCGTGCGTCGGGCGCTGGAGTGGTCCGTCGCCGGCCAGCGCCTGTGGTTGTGCACGGTGCTGGCCACCTATGGCTCGGCGCCCCGTGCGCCGGGCTCGCTGCTGGCGGTCAACGACAGCGGGCAGTGGATCGGTTCGTTGTCCGGCGGATGCGTCGAGGAAGACTTTCTCGAACGGGTTGCCGAAGGTGCGTTTTTCGAGGCGGTGAATGTGGTGCGCTACGGGGAGGGCGAGGATCCGCGTTCGCGGGTCAGCCTGCCCTGCGGCGGCATTCTCGATGTGTTGGTAGAGAAATTTGACGCCGGTTGCGACGTGCAGGCGCATTTGCGCGAACTGGAGTCGGCGCTGCTGGGGCATTCCCGTCTGATCCGTGAGGTCGACCTGGCCAGCGGTGCCCGTGCAGTGTTGGCCGATGCCGAGCAAGGCGCGCGGATCGAACGTGAAATCGACCGGGTCAGGATCCGTATCGGCGCCGCGCAGCGCTTGCTGCTGGCGGGCTACTCCAGCGTGGCGCAGGCGTGTGCCGAGTTTGCGCTGGGCCTCGGCTTCGAGGTGATCCTGTGCGATCCGCGGGACGAGGTGCTGGAGGGGGTGGTGCTGGAGGGTGTGGAGATCCGTCGGCAACTGCCGTCGGTGTTCATCGCCGAAGGCGGCTGCCATCGTGACACTGCAGTGGTAGCCCTGACGCACGATCCGCGCATCGATGACCTGGCGATGATGGAGGCGGTGCGCACCGAGGCGTTCTACATCGGCGTGATGGGGTCGGTGCAGACCTCGCAGAAGCGTTTCGAGCGCTTGCGCCGGATCGGCGGCTTGGGCGAGGCGCAGCTTGCGCGGATCCATGCGCCCATCGGGCTCAACCTGGGCAGCAAGACGCCTGCCGAAATTGCCTTGGCGGTGCTGGCCGATATCTTGCGGATCCGCAGCGGCATCGCTCGGGACAGCCTCTGAAACAATTGCGGCGAGGGAGCAGATGCCCTCGCCGCAAGTGTTTCTGCCGTCAGGTAATGGTGGTCAGACGCCCAACTTGTCGCGCAATCCGTAATACCAGGCGCCCAGCGCCGCGAACGGCGTGCGCAGCATCTGGCCGCCGGGGAACGGGTAGTGCGGCAAGTCGGCGAACGCATCGAAGCGCTCGGCCTGGCCACGCAATGCCTCGGCCAGCACCTTGCCCGCCAGGTGCGTGTAGGTCACGCCGTGGCCGCTGCACCCTTGGGAGTAATAGATGTTGTCGCCCAGGCGCCCCACCTGCGGCAAGCGCGACAGCGTCAGCAGGAAGTTGCCGGTCCAGGCGTAATCGATCTTCACATCCTTGAGCTGCGGGAAAGCCTTGAGCATTTTCGGGCGGATGATCGCCTCGATGTTGGCCGGATCCCGGGCGCCGTACACCACGCCGCCACCGAAGATCAGGCGCTTGTCGCCCGTCAGGCGGTAGTAGTCCAGCAGATAGTTGCAGTCCTCGACGCAGTAGTCCTGCGGCAGCAGTGACCTGGCCAGTTCCTCGCCCAGCGGTTCGGTGGTGATCACCTGAGTGCCGCACGGCATCGATTTGGCCGCCAGCTCCGGCACCAGGTTGCCAAGGTAGGCGTTGCCCGCGACGATGATGAACTTCGCCCTGACCTTGCCTTGCGGTGTGTGCACCACCGGATTGGCGCCGCGTTCGATGCGCACGGCAGGCGACTGCTCGTAGATAGTGCCGCCCAGGGACTCCACGGCGGCCGCTTCGCCCAGTGCCAGGTTCAGCGGGTGGATATGGCCGCCGCTCATGTCGAGCATGCCGCCGACGTATTGATCGCAAGCCACCACTTCGCGGATGCGGCGTTGGTCGAGCAGTTCCAGCTGGGTATGGCCGAAACGCTCCCACAGGCGCTTCTGCGACTCCAGGTGGCCCATCTGCTTGGCCGAGAGCGCGGCGAACACGCCGCCGTCCTTCAGGTCGCACTGAATGTTGTACCGGGCGACGCGCTCGCGGATGATCCGGCCGCCCTCGAAGGCCATCTGCCCGAGCAGTTGCGCCTGTTTCGGGCCGACGGTGCGTTCGATCACATCGATGTCGCGGCTGTAGCTGTTGACGATCTGCCCGCCGTTTCGGCCCGACGCGCCGAAACCGACCTTGGCGGCTTCCAGCACCGTCACGCGAAAACCGTTCTCCAGCAGGAACAGGGCAGAGGACAGCCCCGTATAGCCAGCCCCGATCACACAGACATCCGTCTCCACGTCATCCTGCAGGGCCGGGCGGGCCGGTGCGGCGTTGGCCGACGCAGCGTAATAAGACTCTGGGTAAGGGGTGTTCGCCATCCTGCTGCCTCTGTTTAATATATTTTACGAGTGCGACGATCCTACCCGGTTTGAAAAACCTCCGCCAGCCACCGGAAAATCTTCTTTATCGGGGTGAAATTAAAAATTTTGCATATTCATAGGGTTAGGTGAAAAAAAGGTGTTGACACCCCTCCGGAATTCCGTAGAATGCCGCCTCACAGCAGGCACGTAGCTCAGTTGGTTAGAGCACCACCTTGACATGGTGGGGGTCGTTGGTTCGAGTCCAATCGTGCCTACCAAACAAAATCCGCTCTGCTGGGCGGTCTAGAAGGGGTCACCGGAAACGGTGACCCCTTTTTGCTTTCTGTCATTTGCAAAGCTTTTGCAAACCCCACTTCAATCGGCAAGTCGTTGACCTCGACGAATCCGAATTTCTGAAGCTTCCTCGCGACTCCTTTTCCTTTGCATACAATTCGCAGGAATGTGCACCGCCTCTGTGCCTTTTCTTTGAGCGCCCCTGAAAAATATGTGGATATTTAATGGGTTACGATTTTTTTTAACTGACCGGTTATCAAAAATACGTTGTTACAGCTCGTATAATTCAGTAACATTCGCCCCGCGTTCACCACCACGGTTTATGCATTTTTAAATCCCAAGCTTCCATCAGCTGCTTGGGATTTTTTTTGCCTGCGATTTGCCTCCTTCCTTCAGAAAGCGCCCGGGCGCCCTTGCATGTGCGCCTGCATCGGGCGAGTTCGCGCTTTTTCAGCTACTACTGTCTGGCCGAACGACAAGGCTGCCTGACGGGAGTGCATCGATGCTGGTTCACTGGATTCTTGCTGCGGTTCATTTGTTGGCTGTCTCTTTGGGGTTCTGGGCTGTGCTGACCCGAGGGACGGCGTTCAGCCGTCTTGCCGTTGGAGAGGGGGCTGTGGGGCGTGTGCTGCTGGCCGACAACCTGTGGGGGATCTCGGCGTTGATTCTGTTGGTCAGCGGAGGAATGCGCGCCTTTGGGGGCTATGAGAAGGGCACCGACTACTATCTGCATCAGCCGCTGTTCCACCTGAAGATGACGTTGTTCGTGCTGATCCTGCTGTTGGAGCTTGCGCCGATGGTGACGTTGATCAAGTGGCGCATCGCCTTGGCGCGCGGCGGAGTGCCCGATATGAGCCGCGCCAGGCTGTTTGCGCGCATCAGTCATGCCGAGGCGCTGTTGCTGGTGCTGATGGTGGTGGCGGCTACCGGGATGGCGCGAGGGGTGGTCTTCGCTTAGGAGGGTGCAATTCCCTGCTGCTTAAGGGAAATGTCTGACAGCCATCCTTGGGCGGTGTGGTTAGTATTGGGCGGGGCAAAGGAAGGGGGCATGGCAGGCGCCGTGACCAATGAAGCAGAGGCAATACGGCGCTGAATCTTTAGCCAGCCATCACACGAAGGCAGCGGACTGGCTAGCGACTGCGGCAGGGCTCAAGGGGTTTGCGGCTTGTCCGGAGCGGTCAGGCCGGCCTGGATGCGCTGATAGATCTCTTCACGGTGCACCGCAACGTTCTTTGGAGCGTTGATGCCGATTCGGACCTGCTGGCCGCTGACACCGAGGATGGTGATCGTAATGTCATCGCCAATGTTAATGCTTTCACCGACTTTGCGGGTGAGTATCAGCATGGTGTTCTCCTTGATTGCTTTGTAGGGCACCTGATTCGGACAGTGCAGAGTCGGTGGTACGTATAGATTAGTGCGAAGTCTCGCGGTTTGGGTGCATCTTTCTGACGCGCAGACGAGGCATTAATTCCCAGCGCGTCACTATACAGGGGCCGCAATCATCAATCTCGTTGTTTTGTGGTGATTTTGCGGCGTTCGTGAAGTATTCGCGAATGCTAAGATGCCGCCTTTGTGATTTTCGAGGGAAGCGTTGTGCGCAAACTGGTCTGGGTCGTCGCGGCATTGGCATTGGCGGGTTGTGGAGAGGGCAAGAATGTCGCGGGGCAAAAGCCGCAGCCGACTGCGGTGACGTCATCCGCTGTCGTTCCTGCTGCCCAGTGGGATCTGGAAGTGCGCGGTGAAACCACGCAGGCGGTCAGCGACCTCAGCGGCTGGCTGATCGAGCATGCCTTCGTGCCCAACGTCATCAAGGATGCCGCCGGCAACACCCGCATCCTGCTGGGGCCGTTCAACTCCAAGGCCGAAGCCGAGGCGCGCCAGGCCGATCTGAGCGCTGCGTTGGTGCGGGCGAAAAAGCAGAACATCGAATCGCTGGTCATCGAGCGCAATACGGCGCAGTGACAGGTCCGTTCGGCGGAGCCGGGTAAAGGAAGTTCTGTCTGACTCGTTTTCTTGAGAGTCACCGACGATTTCCAGAAGGAGCGATCCATGGCCTCCGCCACCCCCTACAAGCTGTTCGATGTCGTATTGCACCGCAAAGTCCAGCTGACGCCGCATCTGATGAGGATCACGCTGGCCGGTTCCGCCGTCACGGACATGGCGACATGGGCGCCTGATCAGCGGGTGAAGCTGTTCTTTCCGGCGGCTGACGGTTCGCCCTCGAAGCTGTCGCAGGGGGAAGGCTGGTACAGCCGTTTCCGGGCGATGCTGGCCGACCGGCGTCCGGCGATGCGCACCTACACCATTCGCCAACTGCGCGCGGAGCTTGGCGAGGTGGACGTCGATTTTGTCCTGCATGGCGAAACCGGGCCGGCTTCCCGTTGGGCGTTGAGGGCGCAGCCGGGGGCGTCCATGCAGATGCTGGCGCCCGACCGGCGTTTTTCGGCCGAGGAAGCCGGGGGCTTCGAATGGAGGCCGCCGCAGGCGCTCAGGCACGTTCTGCTGGTCGCCGATCCGACAGCGTTGCCGGCGGCCATGGGGATTCTCGAAGCCCTGGCGCCGCTCGCGGAGCCGCCGCAGGTTCAGGCCTACTTCGAGGTCGACAGTGCGCAGGACATGCTCCCGGTTCCCGACTGGCCCGGGCTTTCGGTGCAGTGGCTCGTCCGGGAGCAGGCGGGTGGCGCCGTGGCGGGAGCGCTGATGGTGGAGGCGGTGAAGGGGGCGGCATTGCCTGTCGATTCGTCGCCGGCGGGGCGGGCGGTCGAGTTGGCCGACGTCGATATCGACAAGGAGATCCTTTGGGAAATCGCTGAAGCGTCCGCCGAAGGTTT
Organism: Pseudomonas sp. B3(2017); assembly: GCF_002113595.1. Classification (NCBI taxonomy): domain Bacteria; kingdom Pseudomonadati; phylum Pseudomonadota; class Gammaproteobacteria; order Pseudomonadales; family Pseudomonadaceae; genus Pseudomonas; species Pseudomonas sp. B3(2017). The sequence goes on along the minus strand of NZ_NEIU01000005.1, from coordinate 89,644 downwards.
CTACGGCTGGGTCGCCGGTGAATCTGCCGCCGTCATGAGCCTGCGTCGGCATCTGATCAAGGAGCGCGGCATTCCTCGCGAGTCGCTCAACCTGATGGGCTACTGGCGTTACGACAAGGCCGGCAGCTGAGCACAAAAAAGGCCTCGGGCATCAAGCGCGAGGCCTTTTGTATTGAGTGAGCGGTCAGCCGCACGCTTTCAGGTTCACCGGCCCGACGAAGTCGTTGCCGCGTCCCATCACGCACGCCACGCTCTGGTTGCGCTGCCGTTCCCAGTCCTGCACCGGGTAGGTCTTGTCCCACGCCTCATACAATTGGCGGTCCTGTTTTGACAGCCGCAGGCCGTACTGTTTGCTCATGTAGAAGTACGTTCGGGCGATCATGCCGCGGATAGAGGGGCGGGGCATGACTTTCTTGGCCTTGAAGTCGACTTGGGTCAGGCAGGCGCCGTATTGGCCTTTCTCTTCCGGCAGCCATCCGTAGCTGAAGTTGCTGCGGTCGCCGTTGACCTCGCCGATGCTGGGCACCAGGTTGTGCAGGTCGGCTTCGGCCTTTTGATAGGACGGGTCGTAGCGGGTGCAGTTCTTGCGTCCGCCTTCCTGCCAGCACTGGCGCTGGTGGCCGAACTCCCAGGCCGGGACAATGTGCTCCCACTCGATGCGCGATGCGCGTTTGGCGTTCTTGCGAGGCACATAGCCGCACGCGGCAAGGTCGACCTTGTTGCCGGTGTACTTGCAGCCGCAGTAGAACTCGGTCGATTGCGGGGCGTAGAGCTTCCAGGCGACCTTCTTGGCTTCGGTGAAGGTGCGCGGGGCACCGGCCTGGGCTCCCAGGGAGATGAACAGCAACAGCAGGGCAAAGCAGCGGACACTCATTGGATCAGTCTTCCTTCGGTACAACCCAGAAAATCTGCACGCCACCGTCGTCGCGGTAGGCGAGGGTGACGTTGTCGTTCTCGTCGATCTCTTCCAGCAAGCGCTCCCAGGCGTCCTCCGGTTCGTCCGGCAGGCGAAAGATCAGTGCGGCTCTGGCTTTTTGTGCGGTGGGGGCGTTGATGATTTTTTGAATGCGCATGCCCATGCGTTCGTAAGCGTCAGGAGCATCAGGGGAGGTGGCCACGAGGTTATCCTTATTAAGCTGTACGTGCATACAGTATTTAACTGTAGGCGATTTCGCAACTGCTTAAAAAACAAGAGGATCCTCTGACAACGGTTTTCCGTTTTTGGCAGGGATTGCGCGATATTTTTTTGCCGGGGAACCACCCGTCACGGATGACGGGCGGTGGCTGTCCGAGCCGGAACCGGTCGGGCGAGGGTGTATCAGTATTCCCAGAACATCCGCTGCAGCTCTTTGCTGTCGTTGGTCTTGGTCAGAGCGACCATCGCCAGGATGCGGGCCTTCTGTGGGTTCAGGTCATGGGCGACGACCCAGTCATATTTGTCGTCGGGCTGCTCTGCGTTGCGCAGGACGAAACCGCCGGCGTTGACGTGAGACGAGCGGATGATTTGCACACCGTCCTTGCGCAGGGCCTGCAGGGTCGGAACCACGCGGGAAGAGACCGAGCCGTTGCCGGTGCCGGCATGGATGATCGCCTTGGCGCCGGCCTGGGCGAGGGCCTTGTAGGCGGTGTCGCCGACATTGCCGTAGGAATAGGCGATCTCTACGTCAGGAAGGCTCTTGATGTTCTTGATGTCAAATTCCGAGTCCATCGTGTGGCGCTTGGCCGGCAGGCGGAACCAGTAGGACTTGCCTTCGACCACCATGCCCAGCGGGCCCCAAGGGCTCTTGAAGGCTTCGGTCTTGATGTTGATCATTTTGCTGACGTCGCGGCCGGACTGGATTTCATCGTTCAGCGTCACCAGCACGCCTTTGCCGCGGGCTTCCTTGCTGCTCGCGACGGCGACGGCGTTGTAGAGATTGAGCATGCCGTCCGCTGACATGGCGGTGCCCGGACGCATCGAGCCGACGACAATGATCGGCTTCTCGGTCTTCTCGACCAGGTTCAGGAAGTAGGCGGTCTCTTCGAGGGTGTCGGTGCCGTGGGTGATGACGATCCCGTCGACATCCTTGCTGTCGGCCAGTTCGGAAACGCGCCGGCCCAGTTGCAGCAGGTTTTCGTTGCTGATGCTTTCCGATGCGATCTGCATGACCTGTTCGCCGCGCACGTTCGCCAGTTTGCTCAGTTCCGGAATGCCGGCGATCAGCTGTTCGACGCCGACCTTGGCGGCCTGGTAGGTGGCGCTGTTGGCCGCGCTGGCACCGGCGCCGGCGATGGTGCCGCCGGTGGCGAGCACCACGACGTTGGCCAGCTTGGCCTGGGTTTCGACTTCTTTGGCCTGGAGGGCGGTCGGCAGGAGCATGAGAAGCGCCAAGGCGCCCGGAACCAGGGTATTGAAAGCAGACTTCATTGTTTTTCTCTCTAGTAGTGAGACGGTGCGGATGCAGGTTCATCTAGATGCGCCCCAGACCCATCTGAAAGCCGGGGGTTCAGGAGGGGAGCAGGATCTGTACCAGCCACACTCTGCTTGAGAGAAACGTTTAACCTGATGATTTACATCAATAATTTTTTGATGCGTGAAAAATGGCCGGGATGTTGGATCCGGTTTTCCGAACGGTTCCCGATTTCGCGTTCGGCTCTCCGAAAGGTACTACGCAACAGATCGAATCAGAGGAATGGCCACTCCGGCGATCCGGATTAAAGAAACAGGCCGGTTGGCCGATGCTGCTTTCAAAGGAATCCATTTCTCTCAGGAGCTCACATGTCGATGACCATCGGTTTCTCAAATCCCGGCGCAGTCACCATCGGCGGGAAAACCCCGGCCATGATCGCCAGCCTGAACGAGGCGACGGCCGAAAATTCAGATGAGGCGCTGGGGCAGGTTGAAGACGACGGCAAGGTCAGAACCGGCGGCGCAGCGCCGAGCGAGGACAAGGAAGACGCCGGCGACACCCACAGCCTTGTCGTCAAGATGCTGCTCAAGCGGATGCAGGAACTGCAGAAGCAAATGCAGCAGCAGCAACAGCAACTGGCCGCCGCGCAAGCCGCCAGCTATCCCACGCCTGAAGCCAAATCCACTGCCGTGATGGCTATCCAGGGGCAGATCTCCGGCACTGCTGCTGCGATTGCGCAGGTCGCCGGCGATCTGGCCAAAGAACTGGCCAAAGAGCTGGCGAAAGCGACGGGAAGCGGAAATCTGGTCAACACGACGGTGTGACGTCGCGGGCGGTTGCGGTTAATCGCCCTACAAAAAAAGCAGATTCCCAGTCGTTGACAAATCTCGGCAGGGTTCGCATAGTTCGGTCTACGCAAACGTTTGCGCGGCATTCCCGGTAGCGTATTCGGCATTCTGGAATGCCGCGAAGCTTACGTCAGCGCAAGCGTTGCTCACAATAATCATAAGATCGGAGTGAACCCATGAAGCTGCCATTTGCCGGACGCCTTCTCGCTGTCGCCATGCTGGCTGCCGCATCCGCCGCACTGCCCGTCTCTTCGGCTTTCGCCGAGTCTCCCGAAAAACCCAAGGTCGCGCTGGTCATGAAATCCCTGGCCAACGAGTTCTTCCTGACCATGGAAGACGGCGCCAAGGCCTACCAGAAAGAACACGCCGCCGATTTCGACCTGCTCTCCAACGGCATCAAGGACGAAACCGACACCGCCAACCAAATCCGCATCGTCGAGCAGATGATCGTCGCCAAGGTCGACGCCCTGGTCATTGCCCCGGCTGACTCCAAGGCCATGGTGCCGGTGATCAAGAAGGCCGTGGATGCCGGCATCAAGGTCATCAACATCGACAATCAGCTGGATCCGGCCGTCGTCAAAAGCAAGGACATCAACGTTCCGTTCGTGGGGCCCGACAACCGCAAGGGCGCTCGCCTGGTGGGCGAGTACCTGGCCAAGCAACTGAAGGCCGGCGACGAAGTCGGCATCATCGAAGGCGTCCCCACCACGACCAACGCCCAGGCCCGCACCGCAGGCTTCAAGGATGCGATGGGCGCGGCGCAGATCAAGGTGGTGTCGCTGCAGTCGGGTGACTGGGAAATCGACAAGGGCAACAAGGTCGCCGCTTCGATGCTCAGCGAATACCCGGAAATCAAGGCGCTGCTGGCCGGCAACGACAGCATGGCCGTCGGTGCGGTGTCGGCCGTGCGGGCCGCAGGCAAGGCCGGGCAGGTGAAAGTGGTCGGCTACGACAACATCAATGCCATCAAGCCGATGCTCAAGGACGGTCGCGTCCTGGCGACCGCCGACCAGTTCGCGGCCAAGCAGGCCGTGTTCGGCATCGAGACCGCGCTGAAGGCCCTCAAGGGCGAGAAAGTCGACAGCGCCAACGGCGTGATCGAAACGCCGGTCGCACTGGTCACCCAATAGTTTTCCGGCGACACAACGGCGCCTGCCGGCTCCGGCAGGCGCATGGAGATTCCTTATGTCTGTTTCCGCCCCGAACGCTGTCCTCACGGTCAGCGGCATCGGCAAGACCTACGCGCAACCTGTGCTTGCCGGCATCGACCTGACGCTGATGAGAGGCGAAGTCCTGGCGCTGACCGGCGAAAACGGTGCCGGAAAAAGCACGCTGTCGAAGATCATCGGCGGCCTGGTGACGCCGACCGCCGGCCAGATGCAGTTCCAGGGCAAGGCCTACAGCCCCGGCAGCCGAACTCAGGCTGAAGAACTGGGTGTGCGCATGGTCATGCAGGAGCTCAATCTGTTGCCGACCTTGTCGGTGGCGGAAAACCTGTTTCTCGACAACCTGCCCAGCCACGGCGGCTGGATCAGCCGCAAGCAACTGCGCAAGGCCGCCATCGAGGCCATGGCCCAGGTCGGGCTGGAGGCCATCGACCCGGACACGCCGGTCGGCGAGCTGGGCATCGGTCACCAGCAGATGGTCGAGATCGCCCGCAACCTGATCGGCGATTGCCATGTGTTGATCCTCGATGAGCCGACGGCCATGCTGACGGCACGCGAGGTGGAGATGCTGTTCGAGCAGATCACCCGCCTGCAGGCCCGTGGCGTCTCGATCATCTACATTTCCCATCGCCTCGAAGAGCTGGCCCGTGTCGCCCAGCGCATCGCCGTGTTGCGTGACGGCAATCTGGTCTGTGTCGAGCCGATGGCCAACTACAACAGCGAGCAACTGGTCACCCTGATGGTCGGCCGGGAGTTGGGCGAACACATCGACATGGGGCCGCGCCAGATCGGCGCGCCGCTGCTGACGGTCAACGGCCTGAGCCGTTCCGACAAGGTGCAGAATGTGTCCTTCGAGGTGCGGGCCGGCGAGATTTTCGGGATCTCCGGGCTGATCGGGGCAGGGCGCACCGAGTTGCTGCGCCTGATCTTCGGCGCCGATGCCGCAGACAGCGGTACGGTCGCGCTCGGTACGCCGGCGCAAGTGGTGAGCATCCGCTCGCCGGTGGATGCGGTGCGCAACGGCATTGCCTTGATCACCGAAGACCGCAAGGGCGAGGGGCTGCTGCTCACTCAGTCGATCAGCGCCAACATCGCATTGGGCAACATGCCGAAGATTTCCCGGGGCGGCGTCCTCAATGACGGCGAGGAAATCTCGCTGGCGCAACGACAGATCGGCGCCATGCGCATCCGCAGCTCGAGCCCCGCGCAACGGGTGTCCGAGCTGTCGGGCGGCAACCAGCAAAAGGTGGTGATCGGCCGCTGGCTGGAGCGCGACTGTGACGTGCTGCTGTTCGACGAGCCGACCCGCGGCATCGACGTCGGCGCCAAGTTCGACATCTACGCCTTGCTCGGCGAGCTGACGCGCCAAGGCAAGGCGCTGGTGGTGGTCTCCAGCGACCTGCGCGAACTGATGCTGATCTGCGACCGCATCGGTGTGCTGTCGGCCGGCCGCCTGATCGACACCTTCGAGCGTGACAGCTGGACCCAGGATGACTTGCTTGCCGCCGCGTTCGCCGGCTACCAAAAACGTGATGCGTTGCTCAACGAAGCGGCGCCTAGGGATCTCCCATGAAAACTGCATCTCCCGCCGGTATCCGTAGTGGCAATCTTTATGGCCTGGGCACCTATCTGGGGTTGGCCGGGGCCTTGCTGGCGATGGTCGCGCTGTTCTCGGTCATGAGCAGCCACTTTTTGTCCTATAACACCTTCACCACGCTGGCCAACCAGATTCCCGACCTGATGGTGCTGGCAGTGGGCATGACCTTCGTGCTGATCATCGGCGGCATCGATCTGTCGGTCGGTTCGGTGCTGGCCCTGTCGGCCTCCACCGTCAGCGTCGCGATCCTCGGCTGGGGCTGGAGCGTATTGCCGGCCGCCGTGTTGGGCATGGCGGTGGCCGCGCTGGCGGGCACGGTGACCGGATCGATCACCGTGGCCTGGAGGATCCCGTCGTTCATCGTCTCGCTCGGTGTGCTGGAGATGGCCCGTGGCCTGGCGTATCAGATGACCGGTTCGCGCACCGCCTACATCGGCGATGCGTTCGCCTGGCTGTCGAACCCCATCGCCTTCGGCATTTCGCCGTCGTTCATCATCGCCTTGCTGGTGATCTTCATCGCTCAGGCAGTGCTGACGCGCACCGTGTTCGGCCGTTACCTGGTCGGCATCGGTACCAATGAGGAGGCCGTGCGCCTGGCGGGCATCAATCCGAAGCCTTACAAGATCCTGGTGTTCAGCCTCATGGGTCTGTTGGCGGGCATTGCTGCGCTGTTCCAGATTTCCCGCCTGGAGGCGGCGGATCCGAACGCCGGTTCCGGGCTGGAACTGCAAGTCATCGCAGCTGTGGTGATCGGCGGCACCAGCCTGATGGGCGGACGCGGTTCGGTGATCAGCACCTTCTTTGGCGTGCTGATCATTTCCGTGCTGGCGGCCGGTCTGGCTCAGATCGGTGCGACCGAGCCGACCAAGCGCATCATCACCGGGGCCGTGATCGTCATCGCCGTGGTGCTGGACACCTACCGCAGCCAACGCGCTGCACGGCGGGGCTGACGCATGGCAACGATCAAGGATGTGGCGGCGCTCGCGGGGATTTCCTACACGACCGTGTCCCATGTCGTGAACAAGACCCGGCCGGTCAGCGAAGAAGTGCGCCTGAAGGTCGAGGCGGCGATCAAGAGCCTCGACTATGTGCCCAGCGCGGTGGCGCGTTCGCTGAAGGCCAAGACCACAGCGACCATCGGCCTGCTGGTGCCCAACAGCCTCAACCCGTACTTTGCCGAGTTGGCGCGGGGGATCGAGGACTACTGCGAGCGCAACGGTTACTGCGTGATCCTCTGCAACTCCGATGACGATCCGGAAAAACAGCGCAATTATCTGCGGGTGCTGCTGGAAAAACGCATCGACGGTCTGATCGTCGCCTCCGCCGGCGGGGACGACGGCCTTGTCCAGGGTCTGACCGGGGTGAAGACCCCCATGGTGATTGTCGACCGTGGCCTGGACGGCGTGGATGCGGATCTGGTGCGCATCGACCATGAGTACGGCGCCTACCTGGCCACCCGCCATTTGCTGGAACTGGGGCATCGCGACATTGCCACCATCGGCGGGCCGGTCAGCACCAGCGTCGCGCAGATGCGTCTGGCCGGTTTCCGCCGGGCAATGGATGAAGCGGGGGTGACCGTGTCGCCCGGTCGTGTGCTGGAAAGCGACTTCACCAGCACCGGCGGCTACAACGCGGCGGCCCTGCTGCTCGAGGGCAATCCGCCCACGGCGATCTTCGCCGGCAACGACATGATCGGCATCGGTGTGCTGCGGGCTGCAGCGGAACGCAACGTGCGCGTGCCCACCGAACTGTCGGTGATCGGTTTCGACGATATCCAGATGAGCCGGTACGTTTACCCTGCGCTGACCACGGTCGGTCAGTCGATCCTGCAGTTGGGGGAAATGGCGGCGGAAGTGCTGTTGCGCAGGATCGCCAGCCCGAGCCTGGCCACCGACCAACGGATCGTCACGCCGAGCATCGTCTTGCGCGAGTCGACGGCCCCCCTGTTCGGCGTGTTCACCGAATACCGCTGAAACCGAATTGATGAGTAGCGACGTATGTCAGCAAATGTAGTGGTAATAGGCAGCCTGAACATGGATCTGGTGACCCGTGCGCCTCGGCTGCCCCTTGGCGGCGAGACGCTGATCGGCCATTCGTTCACCACCGTGCCCGGCGGCAAGGGCGCCAATCAGGCAGTGGCGGCTGCCCGTTTGGGAGCGGCTGTGGCGATGGTCGGCTGCGTCGGCAACGATGCGTATGGCGCGCAATTGCGTGATGCGCTCCTGGCCGAACAGATCGATTGCCGCGCAGTCAGCACGGTCGAGGATTCCAGCGGTGTGGCGCTGATCGTGGTCGACGACAACAGTCAGAACGCGATCGTGATCGTGGCCGGTGCCAACGGTGCGCTGACCTGCGCTGTAGTGGATCGGTTCGATGACGTGCTGCAGGCGGCGGATGTGGTCATCTGCCAGCTCGAGGTTCCGGACGCCACGGTCGGTCACGCCCTCAAGCGTGCCCGGGCGCTCGGCAAGACCGTCATCCTCAATCCGGCGCCTGCCGGTCGGGCGCTCCCGCCGGACTGGTACGCCGCCATCGATTACCTGATTCCCAACGAAAGCGAGGCGGCGACCCTGAGCGGGCTGCCCGTGGATTCACGGGCGTCGGCAGAACGGGCGGCCAGCCATCTGATCGGCCTGGGCGCGGGCAAAGTGCTCATCACCCTAGGCGCCCAAGGGCTGTTGTTCGCCAGCGGCACAGGCTTCGAGCATTTCCCGGCGCCCAAGGTCAAAGCCGTCGACACCACGGCGGCGGGCGACACATTCGTCGGCGGTTTCGCCGCGGCGCTGGCGCGCGGCGAGTCTGAAGCGCAGGCCATCCGCTACGGTCAGGTCGCCGCGGCGCTGTCGGTCACCCGCGCCGGCGCACAGCCGTCCATTCCCACACGTTCCGAAGTGCAGGCATTCAAATCCTCATGAAAAAGACCCCATTGCTCAATGTCGCCCTGTCGCGCCTGATAGCCTCCCTCGGTCACGGCGACATGCTCGTGATCGGGGACGCCGGGCTGCCGGTGCCGCCCGGCGTCGAGCTGATCGACCTGGCGCTGACCCACGGCGTTCCGGCGTTCATCGACACCCTCAAGGTCGTGCTCAGCGAGATGCAGGTGGAAAGCCACGTGCTGGCCCAGGAGATTCTCGAGAGACGTCCCGCGCCGTTGACCGTCCTCGATGAGCTGAACGGCTCAGGGGCGCTCGGTCGGCGCGACCTGCTCAGCCATGAGCAATTCAAGGCGCTCAGCCGCCAGGCGCGGGCGATTGTCCGTACCGGCGAATGCCAGCCGTACTGCAACATCGTGCTGGTGGCCGGCGTCACCTTCTGACGGGTCGCGAACCCATTCGATTTCACATGCACAAGGAGTGCGCCATGCGCCGCTATGCTAAAAAACTGCCTCAACTGTTCCGGAGCCTGCTGCTTTTGTCCCTACTGACCGCGACCGGCGCCCAGGCGGCGGAAAAGATCGACCTGATCATCGACACCGACCCGGGCGCCGATGATGTGGTCGCCCTGTTGTTCGCCCTGGCGTCGCCGGATGAGCTGAACATCCGCGCCTTGACCACCGTGGCGGGCAATGTGCGCCTGGACAAGACCTCGCGCAACGCCCGGTTGGCCCGCGAGTGGGCAGGGCGCGAAGACGTGCCGGTGTATGCCGGCGCGCCCAAGCCGCTGATGCGCACGCCGATCTATGCCGAAAACATCCATGGCAAGGAAGGCCTGTCGGGAGTCACCGTCCACGAGCCGAAAAAAGGCCTGGCCGAAGGCAATGCGGTCAACTACCTGATCGACACGCTGAAGAAGGCCAAGCCCCACAGCATCACCATCGCCATGCTAGGCCCGCAGACCAACCTGGCGTTGGCGCTGATCCAGGAGCCGGAGATCGTCCAAGGCATCAAGGAAGTGGTGATCATGGGCGGTGCGCACTTCAACGGCGGCAACATCACCCCGGTGGCGGAGTTCAACCTTTTCGCCGACCCTCAAGCGGCCGAGGTGGTGCTCAAGAGCGGCGTGAAGCTGACCTACCTGCCGCTTGATGTCACCCACAAGGTGCTCACCAGCGACGCGCGGCTCAAGCAGATCGCGGCGCTGAACAACAATGCCAGCAAGATCGTCGGCGACATCCTCAACGAATACATCAAAGGCGACATGGAGCACTACGGGATCCCGGGCGGCCCGGTGCATGACGCCACGGTGATCGCTTACCTGCTCAAGCCTCAGCTGTTCACCGGCCGTTCGGTGAATGTGGTGGTGGACAGCCGTGAAGGGCCGACTTTCGGTCAGACCATCGTTGACTGGTACGACGGCCTGAAACAGCCGAAGAACGCATTCTGGGTGGAGAACGGCGATGCCCAGGGCTTCTTCGATCTGCTGACCGAGCGCCTGAAGCGTTTGAAATGAGTGATGCGCCCGCAGGCATCGAGTTTGCGGGCTTCTATTCCCTTTCGCTGTCCGGGGTGCCTTGGAAGTCGTCGGGGTACCTTTCGAAGACCTGGTCGATGAATGACCGTGCGCCTTGCGTGCCGAGCGTCCGGATCAGCAGGTCGACGCTGATCAGCGCAAGCTCTTCCGGGCTGCCCGGACTGTAGGAACTGTGCCCCTGGGGCCAGATGGCCTTGATGTCGGCGGTGATGCTTACGGTGGTCATGGCGGGCTCTGGAGGTCGGGTCTGTCGAAGCCTTGAGTAAATCATGTTGCCCGGCGTTTGGCACTGCGACTTAGGCATGGGCGCAGGGCTGTGCGACACTTGGTCGTTTTCGGCCGAACCCAGGATTGCACCGTGCAGATTGATTTGAATGCCCCCGATGGCCTGACGCTTGAGGCTGTGCGCCGGTTGCTGGCTGAGGCCAGTGACGATATGCATACGCAGTTGCGGGTGACTAAAGGCGGGATTGCCTATATCTCTTCTGGCGTGACGGGCGGTCAGGAAATCGATGGCCTGTCTTTCCGTCTGGAGACCTGGGCCAAGGGTTCAGGGTACGTCGGGCGTGTGGCGGCGAGCGATGACGTGTGGGTGCAGCAGATCTACAACGCACTCAAGGGCAACTGGCCGAATCCGCCGTTCGACTACATCGACGTTTACTGAGGCCGATTAATATTCAGTCACGATTGCGTGATGAAGCATGACCGGCTGTTCAGGCAGACTCGGCGCCTTTGGGGTCGTGGAGGAGGGGTGTGTCAGCCCCGCCGTGAAACCAAACGCAGGATTGGTGGTCGCACGATCTCGAAACAACCATTGGAAAAGGAGGCTTCATGCCTATGAAATTCACCTCGCTGGGCGCGCTGGCGGCCATTGCCATGCTGGCCGGTTGCAGTTCGACTTCGAGCGAGCCGGCGAAGGATCCTGTGGCCAGCGAGGCCGGTCATGGCCGCTGCGAGGCATCGGCTGCGCAATTCGCCATCGGCAAAAAGGCTTCGCCGCAGCTTCTGGATCAGGCCCGCACCCGTGCCGGTGCGCAGAACGCCAGGTTCCTCAAGCCCAATGACATGATTACCCTGGAGTACCGTTCCGATCGCCTGAACCTGAACACCGACACCGATCTGATCGTCACCCGCGCCAGCTGCGGCTGATCGCTGCGGGCTTTTCGGCAGGCATAAAAAACCCCGTCACATGGACGGGGTTTTTTTGTGCGCCGGGAGATTACTCTGGGCGAACTTGTGCAGCTTGCATACCCTTTTGGCCTTTCTCAGCCACGAAGGATACGGCTTGGCCTTCTTTCAGGCTTTTGAAACCGTCAACTTCGATAGCTTTGAAGTGTACGAACAGGTCGTCACCGCCACCTTGAGGAGTGATGAAGCCGAAGCCTTTTTCATCGTTGAACCATTTGACGGTGCCGGATTGGCGATTAGACATGGTGTATCTCCAAGAAACATATATTTTCAGTAGTGCTGTGCTGCTCAGGCCAACTGGGCACACCGGGGTATCATAGTCGAAATGTTCGCTTTGGTAGCCCCCCGCAGGTGCTGTTTGCCAATCAGTCGTGTTTTCTTTGCAGGTTGTTTCGGCTGGAGGCCCCGGTTTGAAAGGCTTTCAAGGGCTTTGGGGCTGCAGTAAAAAACCTGTAAAACCTGCACGAAACAGGTGGGAATTCGTCATTTGCCAGCCTTTTCCCCGTGTCCGGGGGGCCTCAGGCGTGCCGTCCGCTCACTTTTTCGCGGGGACGTTGGCCTTGCATTTGGCGATCTGGCCCAAGGCTTTCTGTTGCAGTTCCTGGCTGGCCTTGTTGTCCATCAGGGCCTGGATGTCGCTGGCCGAGTAGGATTTGATGGCATCGGCGCCGCAGGCGCAATGGGACTTGGCGGCCGCAGCGCCGATCTGCGGTGTCGCCGCCTGGGTGCACTGCGCCATGTATTTCTCGCGCTCGCCTTTCGGCCAGTCGGCATGGGCGCTCAGCGGCAGCAGCAGAACAACGGGGGCGAGAGCGGCGAAAAGGGTGTGCAGACGCATGCGAAGATGCTCCTTGTGGGTCAATGTCCTTCATCAGATGGGCGAAGGACGGATCAAGTTCATCACTCTGGCATAAAAACGGATGATCTGCTCTGGAATGCAACCCTGAAGCGTCCGCAGCCGTTCATCTGTGCTAGCATGCCGGGCTCGGGCGACCGCAGGCCTCCAAGGCCCATGCGGCTCCCGTGTTTTCTGTTTGAATCCCAGTCACTCTGGTTCGGTTTTCCGGTTGGCCGCAAGGCTCCTGCCGCTGTAAGGCAGGCGTTCGTCATTGAATGGCCTGGATCGGATCTTGTACTGGCTCATCCCAACCCACGTGACCTTTGGTAGGGGTCACCACTAGGAGAGGAGGCGCCATGCCAACTATTACTCTTCCCGACGGCAGTCAACGTTCTTTCGATCATCCGGTTTCCGTAGCCGAGGTCGCCGCATCCATTGGCGCGGGCCTGGCCAAGGCCACCCTGGCCGGCAAGGTCAACGGTCGGCTGGTCGACGCTTGCGATATCATCGACAGCGACTCGACGCTGCAAATCATCACGCCAAAGGATGAAGAGGGGCTGGAGATCATTCGCCACTCTTGCGCCCACCTGGTCGGTCACGCGGTCAAGCAACTGTACCCGACCGCCAAGATGGTCATCGGTCCGGTCATCGACGAAGGCTTCTACTACGACATCGCCTTCGAGCGTCCTTTCACGCCGGAAGACATGGCCGCCATCGAACAGCGCATGCAGCAGCTGATCGACAAGGATTACGACGTCATCAAGAAGGTCACTCCGCGTGCGCAAGTGATCGAAGTGTTCAAGTCCCGCGGCGAAGACTACAAGCTGCGCCTGGTCGAGGACATGCCGAACGAGCAGGCCATGGGCCTGTACTATCACGAAGAATACGTCGACATGTGCCGCGGCCCGCACGTGCCGAACACCCGTTTCCTGAAGTCCTTCAAGCTCACCAAGCTGTCCGGCGCCTACTGGCGCGGCGATGCCAAGAACGAGCAACTGCAGCGCGTCTACGGCACGGCCTGGGCAGACAAGAAGCAGCTGGCCGCCTACATCCAGCGTATCGAAGAAGCCGAAAAACGCGACCACCGCAAGATCGGCAAGCGTCTCGGGCTGTTCCACACCCAGGAAGAAGCGCCGGGCATGGTGTTCTGGCACCCGAACGGCTGGACGCTCTATCAGGTGCTTGAGCAGTACATGCGCAAGGTGCAGCGCGACAACGGTTACCTCGAGATCAAGACGCCGCAGGTCGTTGACCGCAGCCTGTGGGAAAAGTCCGGGCACTGGGCCAACTACGCCGACAACATGTTCACCACTGAGTCGGAAAGCCGCGATTACGCGATCAAGCCGATGAACTGCCCTTGCCACGTGCAGGTGTTCAACCAAGGCCTGAAAAGCTACCGCGAACTGCCGATGCGCCTGGCCGAGTTCGGCGCCTGCCACCGCAACGAGCCGTCCGGCGCCTTGCACGGCATCATGCGCGTACGTGCGTTCACTCAGGACGACGCGCACATCTTCTGCACCGAAGAGCAGATGCAGGCCGAATCCGCTGCGTTCATCAAGCTGACCATGGATGTCTACGCCGACTTCGGTTTCAAGGACATCGAGATGAAGCTGTCCACCCGTCCGGAAAAGCGCGTCGGTTCCGACGAGTTGTGGGATCGTGCCGAGTCGGCGCTGGCGGCGGCGCTCGACAGCGCGGGTCTGCCTTATGACCTGCAGCCGGGCGAGGGTGCGTTCTACGGTCCGAAGATCGAGTTCTCGCTCAAGGACTGCCTCGGCCGCGTATGGCAGTGCGGCACCTTGCAGCTCGATTTCAACCTGCCGGTGCGCCTCGGTGCCGAATACGTTTCCGAAGACAACAGCCGCAAGCATCCGGTGATGCTGCACCGGGCGATCCTCGGTTCCTTCGAGCGTTTCGTCGGGATTCTGATCGAGCACTACGAAGGGGCGTTCCCTGCGTGGCTGGCGCCGACCCAGGCGGTGATCATGAACATCACCGACAAACAGGCGGATTTCGTCGCCCAGGTCGAAAAAACTCTCAACGAAAGCGGGTTTCGTGCCAAGTCTGACTTGAGAAATGAAAAGATCGGCTTTAAAATCCGCGAGCATACTTTGCTCAAGGTTCCATATCTCTTGGTTATTGGGGATAAGGAAGTCGAGATGCAGACTGTCGCTGTGCGTACTCGTGAAGGTGCTGACCTCGGCTCGATGCCGGTCGCCCAGTTCGCCGAGTTCCTCGCGCAAGCGGTTTCCCGGCGTGGTCGCCAAGATTCGGAGTAATTATTATTAAGCGTGAAATGAGACAGGATAAACGAACTGCACCGAAGGCCCCGATCAACGAGAATATCTCGGCACGCGAGGTTCGGTTAATTGGCGCTGACGGCGAGCAGATTGGCATCGTCTCGATTGATGAAGCGCTTCGTATAGCTGAAGAAGCCAAGCTTGATCTGGTGGAAATCTCCGCCGACGCAGTCCCGCCGGTTTGCCGGGTGATGGACTACGGCAAATCGATCTTCGAGAAGAAGAAGCAGATTGCTGCGGCGAAGAAAAACCAGAAGCAGATTCAGGTCAAAGAAATCAAGTTTCGTCCAGGGACGGAGGAAGGGGATTACCAGGTAAAACTACGCAACCTGGTACGTTTCCTGAGTGACGGGGACAGGGCCAAGGTTTCCTTGCGATTCCGCGGCCGTGAGATGGCCCACCAGGAGCTGGGGATGGATCTCCTCAAGCGGGTCGAACAAGACCTGCTCGAGTACGGATCGGTCGAACAGCATCCTAAGATGGAAGGACGCCAGCTGATCATGGTCATCGCCCCGAAAAAGAAGAAGTAATCAACAGGGCACGGCAGGCCTTCTGATTATGTTTATCCACTGAATGCGGAGTATCCGAACATGCCAAAGATGAAAACCAAAAGTGGTGCTGCCAAGCGGTTTCTGAAAACTGCTAACGGCATCAAGCACAAGCACGCTTTCAAGAGCCACATCCTGACCAAAATGTCGACCAAGCGTAAGCGTCAACTGCGCGGAAGCAGCCTGCTGCATCCGTCTGACGTGGCAAAAGTCGAGCGCATGCTGCGCCTTCGTTAATTTTTGGATCAAGAATAGAGGAAGTAACTCATGGCTCGTGTAAAGCGTGGCGTCATTGCCCGTAAGCGTCACAAAAAAATTCTGAAACTTGCTAAAGGCTACTACGGTGCACGTTCGCGCGTATTCCGTGTTGCCAAGCAAGCGGTAATCAAGGCAGGCCAATACGCCTACCGTGACCGTCGTCAGAAAAAACGTCAGTTCCGCGCTCTGTGGATCGCTCGTATCAACGCTGGTGCTCGTACCAACGGTCTGTCCTACAGCCGTTTCATCGCCGGCCTGAAAAAAGCGTCCATCGAGATCGACCGTAAGGTTCTGGCTGATCTGGCAGTGAACGAAAAAGCGGCGTTTGCTGCGATTGTCGAGAAAGCTAAAGCCACCTTGGCTTAAGTACCCCCGACAGTCACCCGGCCCTGCATCTGTGGGGTCAGGTGTTAAACGTCATAAATAGGGGAAGAGCCTTCAAGCTCTTCCCCTATTTCGTATCTGGAGTCTGTACATGGAAAACCTGGATGCGCTGGTCTCTCAAGCACTAGAGGCTGTGCAAAGCGCTGAAGATATCAATGCCCTGGAGCAAATCCGGGTTCACTACCTTGGCAAGAAGGGCGAGCTGACTCAGGTGATGAAGACCCTGGGCAACCTGCCGGCAGAGGAGCGTCCGCAGGTCGGCGCCCTGATCAACGTTGCCAAGGAGCGTGTCACAGAGGTTCTCAATGCGCGCAAGGCTCTGTTTGAAGAGGCCGAGCTGGCCGCCAAACTGTCCGCCGAGTCCATTGACGTGACCCTGCCGGGCCGCGGTCAGACCTCGGGTGGCCTGCATCCGGTGACCCGGACTCTGGAACGCGTCGAACAGTTCTTCACCCGCATCGGCTACGGCATCGCCGAAGGGCCGGAGGTCGAAGACGACTACCACAACTTCGAGGCGCTCAACATCCCAGGCCATCACCCGGCCCGGTCGATGCATGACACCTTCTATTTCAACGCGAACATGCTGCTGCGCACCCATACCTCGCCGGTACAGGTCCGCACCATGGAGTCGAAAAAGCCGCCGATCCGCATCGTATGCCCGGGTCGCGTGTACCGCAGCGACTCCGATATCACCCACTCGCCGATGTTCCACCAGGTCGAAGGCCTGCTGGTCGACCGCGACATCAACTTCGCCGACCTCAAGGGCACCATCGAAGAGTTTCTGCGGGTGTTCTTCGAGAAGGAACTGGCCGTGCGCTTCCGTCCTTCCTACTTCCCGTTCACCGAGCCGTCCGCCGAAGTCGACATGGAATGTGTGATGTGCAGCGGTAAAGGCTGCCGCGTCTGCAAGCAGACCGGCTGGCTGGAAGTGATGGGCTGCGGCATGGTTCATCCGAATGTGCTGCGCATGTCCGGCATCGATCCGGAAGAGTTCTCGGGCTTCGCCTTCGGCATGGGTGTCGAGCGCCTGGCCATGCTGCGTTACGGCGTGAACGACTTGCGTCTGTTCTTCGACAACGACTTGCGGTTCCTCGCGCAATTTCGCTAGTCGTAACGAATTCTTAGGAGAGCAGGATGAAATTCAGTGAACAATGGCTGCGTGGCTGGGTCAGCCCGCAGGTAGATCGTGACGGGCTGGTTGCCCGTCTGTCGATGGCCGGTCTGGAGGTCGATAGCGTCACCCCGGCTGCCGGCGCATTCAGCGGCGTGGTGGTGGGCGAAGTGCTGAGCACCGAGCAGCACCCGGACGCCGACAAGCTGCGCGTTTGCCAAGTGAGCAACGGCAGCGAAACGTTTCAGGTCGTGTGCGGTGCGCCGAATGTGCGCCCTGGCCTGAAGATTCCGTTCGCCATGATCGGCGCCGAACTGCCGGGCGACTTCAAGATCAAGAAGGCCAAGCTGCGCGGCGTCGAGTCCAACGGCATGCTGTGCTCGCAATCCGAGCTTCAGGTCGGTGAAGGCAACGACGGTTTGATGGAGCTGCCGGCCGATGCGCCGGTAGGTGCGGATTTCCGCGTTTACCTGGATCTGGAAGATGCCAGCATCGAGGTCGACCTGACCCCGAACCGTGGCGACTGCCTGTCGCTGGCCGGCCTGGCCCGTGAAGTCGGTGCGCTGTACGACGCTCCGGTGGTGCGCCCGGTCGTGGCCCCGGTGCCGGCGGCTCACGATGAGGTGCGTCCGGTCGACGTACTGGCGCCGGCCGCTTGCCCGCGCTACCTGGGCCGCGTGATCCGCAATGTGGATCTGTCCCGGCCAACCCCGCTGTGGATGGTCGAGCGCCTGCGTCGTGCGGACGTGCGCAGCATCGATGCCGCCGTGGACATCACCAACTACGTGATGCTCGAGCTCGGTCAGCCGCTGCATGCCTTCGACCTGGCCGAGATCAATGGCGGAATCCGCGTGCGCATGGCGGAAGAGGGCGAGAAACTGGTGCTGCTCGACGGCCAGGAAGTCAGTCTGCGCAGCGATACGCTGGTGATTGCCGACCACACTCGCGCACTGGCGATTGCCGGTGTCATGGGGGGCGAGCACAGCGGCGTCTCCGCGACCACCCGCGACGTGTTCCTTGAAAGCGCGTTCTTCGACCAGATCGCGGTCGCCGGCAAGGCACGTTCCTACGGTCTGCACACCGATGCCTCTCACCGCTACGAGCGTGGCGTGGACTGGCAACTGGCCCGTGAAGCCATGGAGCGCGCCACTGGCCTGCTGCTGGACATCACCGGCGGCGAGGCCGGCCCGATCATCGAGACGGTCAGCGAGCAGCATCTGCCGTCGATCGCGCCGATCACCCTGCGTGCGCAGCGCATCGCGCAGATGCTGGGCATGGAAATGGACTCGGCCGAAGTCGAGCGTCTGCTCGGCGCCTTGGGCCTGAAGATCTCGGCTGAAGGAGCAGGGCAGTGGCGTGTCGAGGTGCCAAGCCACCGTTTCGACATCAGCCTGGAAGTCGACCTGATCGAAGAGCTGGCGCGTCTGTATGGCTACAACCGCCTGCCGGTCCGTTACCCGCAAGCCCGTCTGGCTCCGCAGGCCAAGGCGGAAGCGCGCAGCGACCTGCCGGAACTGCGTCGTCTGCTGGTGGCTCGCGGCTATCAGGAAGCGATCACCTACAGCTTCATCGATCCGAAACAGTTCGAACTGTTCAATCCAGGTGTCGAGCCGTTGCTGCTGGCCAACCCGATCTCCAACGACATGGCCGCCATGCGTTCGTCGTTGTGGCCGGGGCTGGTCAAGGTGCTGCAGCACAACCTGAACCGCCAGCAGGATCGCGTCCGTCTGTTCGAGAGCGGCCTGCGCTTCGTCGGTCAGTTGGAAGGGCTCAAGCAAGAGCCGATGCTCGCCGGTGTGGTCTGCGGCAGCCGTCTGCCGGAAGGCTGGGCGCAAGGTCGCGACGCCGTGGACTTCTTCGACGTCAAGGCCGATGTGGAAGCGGTGCTGGGCTTTGCCGGTGCATTGGGTGCTTTCACGTTCGTACCGGGCAAGCACCCTGCGTTGCATCCGGGTCAGACCGCACGCATCGAGCGAGACGGCCGCGAAGTCGGCTTCATCGGTGCCATTCACCCTGAACTGTCGAAGGCCCTGGGTCTTGACCGTCCGGTCTTTGTTTTCGAGCTGGTTCTGGCTGAAGTGGCGCAGGGCAAAATGCCTGAATTCCGTGAGTTGTCGCGCTTTCCTGAAGTGCGTCGTGACTTGGCGCTGTTGGCCGACAAAGACGTCGCCGCCAGTGCTGTGCTTGACGTAATCCGTGAAAATGCAGGCGAATGGCTGACAGATCTCAGGCTGTTTGACGTCTATCAGGGTAAAGGCATTGATCCGCATAGAAAAAGCCTTGCCGTCGGCTTGACCTGGCAGCATCCATCGCGCACTCTTAATGACGATGAGGTGAATTCGACGACGCAAAACATCCTCACCTCGCTCGAACAAAGGTTGAACGCCACGTTAAGGAAGTGACGTATGGGGGCTTTGACGAAAGCTGAGATGGCGGAACGTCTGTATGAAGAGCTGGGCCTGAACAAGCGGGAAGCCAAGGAGTTGGTCGAACTGTTTTTCGAGGAAATCAGGCACGCTCTTGAAGACAACGAGCAGGTCAAATTGTCGGGTTTCGGCAATTTCGACCTTCGGGACAAACGCCAGCGGCCTGGCCGCAACCCGAAAACGGGGGAAGAAATCCCGATCACGGCTCGCCGTGTGGTCACCTTTCGTCCAGGGCAGAAGTTGAAGGCCCGAGTTGAGGCTTATGCTGGAACCAAGTCATAACGACGAACTTCCCGTCATCCCGGGCAAACGCTACTTCACCATCGGTGAAGTCAGCGAGCTGTGTGCGGTCAAACCGCACGTGCTGCGCTACTGGGAGCAGGAGTTTCCTCAGCTCAACCCTGTCAAGCGGCGCGGAAACCGCCGGTATTATCAGCGCCAGGACGTGCTGATGATCCGGCAGATCCGCGCACTCCTTTACGATCAAGGCTTCACCATCGGTGGTGCACGTCTAAGGCTATCCAGCGATGAGGCCAAAGACGACACCACGCAGTACAAACAGATGATCCGCCAGATGATCGCCGAGCTTGAAGATGTGCTGGTGGTACTCAAGCAATAAATTACTGCTTTTAAATACTTCCAGTTTTCAAAAGCTTGCGATATATTCTTGAGCGTTCCTCGAGATGAGGAACAAGATTCACGCCTAGTCGGGGCGTAGCGCAGTCCGGTAGCGCACTAGCATGGGGTGCTAGGGGTCGAGTGTTCGAATCACTCCGTCCCGACCATATTTTTCAATGACTTAGCCGAACTCTAACCAGTTCGGCTTTTTCATGCGCAGGGACTTTTGCGGGGGTTCATCCTGTTTTCCTCCTCAAGATGGTCAGAGCCGGCCCGCGTGAATCCGTCGCTGACACTTTGTTTGACGCCTCAATCAACTGTTCAAGCTCTGCGGTAGAATAGTGGCTCGTAATGCTGCCATTCTTGTGCCCCAAGAGCGCCTTCCGATCTTCCAGTGTCACGCCCGCTGCACGAAGCCTTCTGCCAAAGGTGTGCTTGAGGTCGTGAACCCTGATCGATCTGAACCCGGGGTGTGCCGGTGACTTGTGTTCCATTTCCCACTTCGCCGCCGATCGCACCCTGGCCTTCTTCCATGCCGTGTCATTCATCCGGTGCATTGGGGTCGGGCCGTATTCGTCCGGCTGCCCATACGGGAAGACATACTCCGGATGCAAGCCGCGCTGACCGTCGATGACAGACATCGCCACCTTGTTCAGCACCACCAGCCTCTCGTCGCCGTTCTTCACGCCAGACTTTTCACTTCTTCCGCCAAAGTCAGCAGGTATCAGGAACACGCTTGTCCCCAGTTCCGGCACCCGGATTTCCCAATCCCACTGAAGCTTGCAGACTTCCTGCTCTCGGCAGCCCGTGTTCACCTTGTAGAGCGCCATCCTCAACAGGTGATCGGGGATTTCAGCGAACAGCATCGACTGCTCCGCCCAGGACATCGGATAAGGCTTCCTGCTCGACTTATTCTCCTCCAGCATCGAGATCATCGGCACGCTATCCAGCCACGGCCGCTTCTCTGCGTCTCGCCACTTCCTGTGGCACAGGTTCAAGATCCGAACGACTCGCTGTAGTGCGATGTTCACCGTCCGGTTCGAGACGCCTGGCTTTACCTTCCCCTTTTCGTTCTTCGTCGGCTTCTGCCTGTCCCGCTTGAAAGGAGCCAGGGTTCCGTCATCTATATGGGTGATCGGCAGATCCCCGATGTACGGATCCAGCTGCTCAATGTGTAATGCGGACAGGCCGATCGATGCCTGGTCTTTGAATTCAACCAGATACCTGGTGGCCGCCTCACGCCAGGTTCGCACCTGGCGCACGCCGTAGACCTTTTCCTGCCTTAGCTTTTCCAGCCGGTGGATCAGGTACTGCTCCGCCTCCTGCCTTTCGCTTGTTCCAGTGCTTTCCTGAAGTCGGTGACCTCTGACGACCTTGTCGATATGCCAGATTCCATTTCTCTCGTAGAGACCGGAGATCGTTTTTCGCGCCACTTATTACCTCCTTGGCGCCCACTGCGGGGCTGATTGTTGTCCTGATTCGCCGCTTTTTCAATTGCCATGGACTCGACGTAAGCGTCTGCCCACTGGTCGAGCTCAATCCGGTCGAATCCAACGCCCTGTTTGCCGATGGGGAATTCGCGGACGTTCGGCCTGACCGTTTTGTTGAATTCTTCCCGGCACATGCCGAGGTATCCGTAGGCCTCGCCGGCGCGGATAAAGCGCGGGAGGAGGGGCGCAGCCTGTGCCGCGCTTCGATTTGCCATAGGTGATGCTCCACGCCGCCGGCGGCGGCTGAGTGTTCAGTGAAGGGTCACGCTGTCCTGCCCGGCGGAGATCTGGCGGGCCAGTTCCTCGGTGCGGCGTGAGATGTACTGGATCTTTCCGCCGCAGTCGGCGACGACCCACCAGAGTCCGGCGAACCGGTGTGGGCCCTTGATGATCTTGGTGATGGTCATGGCGCACTTCCTTGCCCTGGTGGGCGGTGCCGCGCTGGCGGCGGAGGGTGGCTAAAGGTCGCTGGAGTGCTTCGTGAGGGTGGCTTTCTTCTTCGCGATTGCGTCTGCTCGTTTTTTGAGGGTGTTTTGTTGCTCGTCGAGCTTTCGCCAGCCGGCCTCGATTGCCACTCGTTTCGAGGCATACAGCTCGGATTGGTGGTAGTACTTGTTCGCGGCAGTGTGGTGGTAGTCGCTGTAGTGGGATGCAGCCACCAGTTCGACTTCCTTCGGCGCGAAACTGGGCGTCAACACCCAGGATTTGAACGGATACTGTTGATCTGACATGAGTCTTCCTCGCCCGCCGCACACCGGCGGGCCATTGGTTAGTTATTCGGACTTGGCCGGGAACCACTGGGTCTCATATTCGAACTGGGGAACCAGCTCGGCTTCGATGCGGGGGATCTCCTGTGCCATCTCGCGCGTCGTGCCGGTCCGGCCCGCAACGAAGTCGGCGGCGATCTCCAGGAAGTGCTTCCTGAAGATGCTGAGCAGGTGGTCGGCGGCCGCCTCGAACTGTTCCTCGCGGAAAGACCTGTCGATGATTCCGCCGCGGCACACCTGCCAGACGATTCGTTTCTTCTCCGCCTCGACCACGCGGATCCTGTCGCGGATCAGGTCGCCGGCGGCGTGGAGCTGGCCGAGAGACATGGAGGCGATGAACTCGGGCGTGCTGATGCGCTGGGTGGTCTTGTCGTTGTTGTTCGCAGACATAGGGGTTCCTTGCCCGCCGGGCGCCGGCAGGCTGTTGTGTTGGGTAGGGTTACAAAGCGAGTTCGACTTGGGCTTCGCGTTGCCAGATCGGAGAACTGTTGTGCGACTCAATGCGGTCGGCGATCACGCAGGCTCGCTGCCCGGCGGTGGGTGGGGCGTACATTCCAAAGCGGCTGATGCTGCCTCCGTTAACTGCAGCGTTTGTGGAGTCCGCAGAGGCAAACGGGAGGTGCTGGAAAATGGTCGGGTCGAGCATTCGCAGCCCGTGCAGGCGGCAAACAGGTCGACCCTGGTCGTCGCAGATTGCATCCATAGCTGAACCGATCCGCTTCCACCACGCAGCCGTTCCCGGGCTCGCCCACTGGCCGGAGCTTCCAATTGCCACCGTTGGCCAGCCCGCCGCCAGGCGCACAAGACGATCGAGCGATTCATGCAGGTGCCAGACCGGCACACCTCGTAGTTCCGCAGGCCAAGCTGACAGTAGTGCGTCGTTCGCAGCTTCGTCCCCATCAATGACGTCAGGGATTAGCGCCCAGTCGAAACCAGGATGCCGGTGCCACTGCTCAACCCATCGGGTATAGCCATCCACATCCAGCGTTCCGCCTTTTTTCCAGACCGAAAATGCGCCGTTGTCGAAGACGAACGACTGGCAGACGTCGGCCACAATGCCCATGTCATCCTGGCGCGGAAAAGGCACCAGAGCATGCCGTCCTGCAAGAAAGCGAGCGCCGTCCTGCCTGGTGCCACCGACTGGAGTGCCGTGGTACGCAATCATCCGCTAAGCCTCAATGTCTCAATCTCAACGCCTTGGTGAGTGGCGACGATGGTTTGATCGCCGCCGAGCTTTTCGGAGAGGCTGTCGGCGATCTGCTCATGCCAACCCTGCTTGATCAGCGCGGTCGCTGTTTTGATGTGCTCGACGTGGATCATCGATGTCGATCGCAACTCAAGGCGGTAGATGATCGTTTCGCCGTCGGCCGGACAGACGGCTGCGAAGGTGTGCCGGTAGATGTTCATCGCCACGGCCCCTTGTAGATGAGCCAGGCCATGTAGATCGGGGCGCCTCCAGCGAGAACGGGAAACAGGGCGGGGATCAGGATGATCATGGCGTCACCTTCAGTCCTGCGGATTCGATAGATTGCTGGCAGTCGCTCCGCATGCGGATGGCAGCGTGGAAGGCATCCAAGTGGCTGTCGTCGATGGCGTCTTCTGGGTCTTCGGGTTCGTTGGGTGCTGGCGGCAGGACGATTACCAGCGCCTCGCGGGAGGCCTGCCAAGCCCAGAAGGCACAAAGAGTTTCCAGCGCGATGTAGTCGCCGGCCTCCCGGCTGTGCCCGTTGGCAAAGCGCAGGGGTTGATGGGTTCGAGCGAGCGGCAGGCCTTGAGCGCGCGCCGCAGTCTCGAATTCTTCACGCATCTTGTCGTTCATCCGATCACCGCCTTAATGGTCAGGGCCAATGGAAGCCAGAAGAATAGGGCGCAGCCGGCCATGCATATGAGGATCATGGCTGCACCTTTTCGAAGTAGAAGACCACCGGCGCTCCTGTCTCGGCGATCAGGCCGTACGACTTGGCTAGCCGGTAGATTGGGTGGTAGCTGTTGAGGCTGTTGACGTGGCCGGCGATCCAATCCCGCCAGCCTTCCAGTGTCTGTCGGCCCTTGCTGATGTTGCATTGCGCGCAGGCTGGCATCATGTTGCCGAGGTTATGGTTGTTGATCTGCTCGGCGACACGTTCATCAGCGACCCGGATAACTGGTTCCAGGTGATCGGCGTGCCAACGATCGCCCAGTAGCGCGCCGCAGTAGGCGCAATGGCCGCCGTATTTCAGGCGAACTTGCTCGCGGTCAGCTTTCTTCAATCGCATGGCTTGCCCTCGCTGCGGCGACCTCGTCGATGAGCGACTGCGGAAGGCGGGCGGCGAAGTTGCCCTGCGACCACGACAGCGGCTCGGACTGACGGATCATCTCGTTCAGCAGTTCGAACGCCGCGAAAAGTTGCTGATCGCGGATTTCGCCATCCTCTGGTAGGTCGTCAACAAATACGTCGGACGGGTCGATTTCGCTCGGCATATTCGGCTCGCAGATGCAGAGCTTCAGGTCGGCCAGTTCGAAATCGCTGTCGATCAGGTAATCACGCAAGCTGTCTTCGTCGAAGAAGTACTGGTCGCCATCGAAGATAACCAACGGCTCCCCGGCCCAGTCCTTGAATGGCATCGCTGCGAACTTCGCCATTCGGCTCTCGTCGTGGCACTGACGACAGTAGCTCCGGACTTCGTGGATGGGATGTTCCGGGTTTTTCTCGCAACGGCGATGTGTGGCGCCGCACCAACGGGCCATGTGTTCATCGTTGCCCCAGAAGCGGCCATTAGCGGAGACCCAGCCAGTCAAGGTCTGGATGCTGGCGGCTTCGGGTGATTCGTACATCACGACTTTTTCTTCAGGCATGACTTCGTCCTTGCCGCTATAGCGGCTGACTTTGAAGGGGGAGGGAATAGCTTGTATCGAACCGATCAGGTTGGTGACATACTCATTTCATAGGAATAGCGGCCCGTAGTTCCGAGCCAGTCCTTGCACAGTCGCGTGCTAAAAATGCATGAAAATGACGGATTCAGACTCAAAGCTCATCAATATTTGCTTGATTTGGATGCTACTACGAGTCATCTGATGATGCTGGTGATTGCAGCTGATACTTCAGGCACAAACTGGAGTGACGCTGTTGACCGCCAAAAATCGGCATATGAAGCGTGGGTCTCCATTCTTTCTGTTATCGAAACAGATCCAATGCCAGCGCTGGATGGTCGATCGACGAGGGGGGCGCCGCCAGCCGCTGAGTAGCGGGAATTAGCTCAAATCAATTCGTCGTACGGGCTAGGAGTGATCTGTTTGAGAATGCGCCGGCCAATCCAGCGAACGCACGGCACGGCCTTGCTGTTGCCGATCGCCTTGTAGCGTGGGCCGTCAGGGCATTCGCTGGCGGGTTTACCGCGCCACGGGATCAGCGTGTAGTCGTCTGGCATGCCCTGGAGGCGTTCGCACTCGCGCGGGACGAGGCGGCGGACGTCCGATGCGACCACGAGGGTGTCCTTTTGGGTGGACGGGTTGCTGTGGCTGCGGAAGTTGGCAGATCTGAGCGTCGGCGACAGATCTGCCACCATCACAGCGTGCTGCGAACCGTTGTCCAGGGTGTACATCGGCTCGCCGTCCGAGGAGATCCCCAGCCCGTTCTGGGCTTTGCCGCGGGTGGCGTTCTGGATCGCAAGAACGGCATTCTCCTGGCCGCTGTTGCGCCCAAGGGCATGGGCCTGATCCAGCATCACGCAGGGATCTTGCGTGCCGTGCACCACCAAATGGCTGTGACCGTGGTTGGCATCCTGTCCCGAGCAGCCATGCAGTCGTCCATAGCTTGCATCGAGTGTCGCTGCGACGCAGGGCACGTCGTCGTAGCTGTAGCCGCCGGACTTGCGCGCGCCGCCGGCGATGGTTGGGGCCACGAAAAACGTCTCGCTCTCGATGTCCTGCCGGCCTTCGTGATGGGTGAGGGTGGCAGACTGCTCGATCGTGCCGCCCAGGCTGTGCCCGCCGAACGCCGGGACACCTGCCGTCACGCTGACCGCTGGGCCCTCATCTCCTTCCCAGTTGGGGCATCCCCAGGCGCCGCATCGTTCATCGAAGGTGCATCCGCACCCGCACTGGAGCGCAGGGCGGAAAGGAGCTGATCCGGTAAGGTCTTGCCCCTCGCCTCGGCGCGGCGCAGTATCCCGGCGCACGCCGTCGCGCTCAAAAAGTACCTCGATGGGATCGAATCCGTCTCGAGCACTTGCGACAACGAACACACGGCGGCGTCGTTGGGCCAGGCCGAAATATTGGGCGTCCAGGATCCGCCACGCGATTGCTCTTTTGGGTCCATACACACAACCAGCGTCCGGCCATTTCTTCCCTGAAGGCTGCAGTTCGCAGTCTTCCCCAGCAAGCGCGCCAAGAAAGCATCCGAAGGCGTTGCCTTTGTCGCTGAGGACGCCGGGGACGTTTTCCCAGACGATGACGCTGGCGGGCTTTCGCTGGCCTGCTCGAACATAGTCAACTGCATCAGCAAGCTCCACGTATTTGATGGTGAGGGCGCCGCGCGGATCGGTGAGGCCCTCACGCATGCCGGCGACCGAGAAGGCCTGGCACGGGGTGCCGCCGACGAGGATGTCCGGCGCCGCAATCTTGCCCGACAGCACCTGTGCGCCGAGCTTGGTCATGTCGCCGAGGTTCGGCGTGTTCGGGTAGTGGTGGGCCAGCACTGCGCTGGGGAAGGCTTCGATCTCGGCGAACCAGTTGGCGCGCATGCCGAGCGGCTTCCAGGCGAGCGTCGCGGCCTCGATCCCTGAGCAGACCGAACCGTAGGTGATTTCCATGCGGGATCCTTGCCGGCTGGCGTGATTCGTAGAAGGTGGAAAGGCGCTGGCGGACAGCGCCGGAGTGTCATGGGCAGTTGTTCGCACCGCCCTTGGTGGCGGCGCGTGATTGATGTCAGGCGCCTGCGCGATTGAGCTGCTCCACAAGTTGGCTCGGCAAGCCGCGCAGTGTCAGCGTGCCATCGGCCGGATCGAATTCGATCTTCGAGCCGAGCAGGTGCTGCTCGAAGCTGATCGACAATCCCTCGGCCCGGCCGGTGAATCGCCGGAATTTGTTGAGGGTCTTCTTGTCCGGCGGAAGAGTGTCGGACAGCCCGTAGTCGGAAGACTTGATGAAGTCAACGAATGCCTTCGGCTGATCCTCGTTGATCAGCTCGGACAGTTCGTCGAGGGTGATCGGCTCGCCAAGCTTGGCCTGGGCCATCGAGTAGCTGACGAGGGTCTGCGTCTTCTCGCGAGCGGAATCTTCCGGCAGGTCTTCGCTCTCCACGAAGTCACTGAACGCCTTGAGCAGAGTGCGGGTTTCCCCGGGGCCGTCGACGCCTTCCTGACAGCCGATGAAGTCGCGGAAGTAGTCGTTGAGCTTTCGACCCTGTTTTCCCTTGATGTACGAGATGTACTGCTTCGACTGCGGGTTGTTCTGCCATTCGCTGATGTTGATGCGCGCGGCCAGGCGGATGTGATCCAGATCCAGACGCTTAACCGTCATCAGGCTGAGTTCTTCCGTCATGGTCACCGCTTCTGTTTCTTGCACCAGGGCAATGATCAGGTAGTCAGTGAGGCCTTGCCGGTAATGGCAGAAGAGGGCGTGGCCGCCCGTGGTCAGGTTCGACTCTTCCATCAGCCGGGTCAGGTGCTCGACGGAGATGATGCTGAAGTCGAGGAAGTCCGATCCGCCGGCCAGGTATTTGGCGAGCCAGCCGCTGAGTGGGAACGCTCCAGATTCAGCGTGGAAGAACCCCCAGCCTTTGCCGGTGGTGGCGTTGTAGCTTTCATTGAACTGGTTCACCAGGTCGTCGCGCGCCTGGCTCTCGACCTGCTCGGCGCCGCCGAGGAACAGAACTGCCGGCGAGCCGTCGGGCTTTTTGTCGATCTTGTGAATCACGCTATGGAGAACAGGCATTGCGATTACCTCGGGTAGGCGCCGCCCTCCGTGACCGGTGGTGGCAATTTGATTAATGTTGGGGTATTTGTAAATTTTTGCGCGAGAGTGACAAAACATGGATGACAAAACGGGCAAGCTGGATCCGAGTCCACTTTTACAGTTCACTGACTTTCTCGAAGGGTGTTCTGGTAGAACAAAATGGGCATCTGTCAATGCTGTTAGCCACATTCAAAAAGCTATCGACATAGCGGTAATAGACCCTGCTATGGCAGCTTTCCGAGCGGTGTGCGCCGAGGAGGAGGCGGCGACTGCATTACTGTCTTCGCTAAAAGAGCAGGAGTACCCCGGCGCGGACAAGTTGTGGTTCAGAAATCACGCCGATAAGCATGCAGTGGTTTTATTCGTCGGTACCGTTATGCAGTGGTTCAAAAATCGCAAGGAACAAGCTGGCGGACAGTTTGGGCGCCATCGTATTTTTTTCGACGACGTCGATGGTCGCATAGGTTTGCGGATCGGGATTCAACTTGGCCAAACGGATACAGAAGTCCAGCCGACACCACCTCTTCACGTCCGAGCAGAAGGGCCAAAGACGCTTGGCGAGCACTTTCAGGAAGAAATGAAAGAGCTTCTTGGGTTTGAGAAAACTTCGGAAATTCGAGGGCTTATTGATAAACGTGCTAATTTCAGAAATACAATCCTGTATGCAACTCCAGCTGGGATTCCGAAACCCACCGGGGATGTAGGCGCTTTTATAAATAATCAAATAGGGATTGTGAACTCACTATTGATAGCCTTGGCCCTCATAGATCCCTGGCAGGCGCCTAATTACCCGAGGTCTGAAATCGTCACAGTCTCGATAGGAATCTTTGTCGATTTGATGGATCGAGTCAAAAGAGAGGCGGTTAAATGACCGATGGTTTGAGAATCTCATCCCCGGGATCCCGCCTCAATTCCATGATGCTCTGATTATGAAGTTCTATCGCCACGTTATCGCTAATCACAATTTCGTGGCGCGCTTTCAACGCTTCCCGTGCAGCTTCAGGCCCAAGCGAATGCACATACCGAAGGCAACCCTCAATCACCGAGGCCTGTTCGGTATCCTCGTTCCAGACCAGCTTCTGCCGCGTGCCGAGCCTGCACCGGTGCCGCAGCTCCTTCTCGTCGAACGCGATACGCTTCAGTGCGGCCTTCGCCGATCTTTCTTGTCCAGTTTTGGCCATGGCCTACCTCTTCGATTCCGCTGGCGGGCATGTCCAGCCAGGTTTTCCGGCGGCGGGCGCCGGCCAGTTTGTTGATCCGCCTCATGCAGCCCTCTGCTGATTCCACACGCCGACGGCGTCGAACACCCGGGCGGCCTGCTCTTCACTCAGCGACACTTCGGCGGGGATGGCGATCCAGCCCGAGGCGACCTGGTGGTTCGGGTTCGACTCGGCGATGAGATCCTGGTAGGTGCCCTCGATCACGTCCTCGAGGTGCGCGGCGAGGTAGTTGCCCTGGGGTGCAACCTCCACCGACTTTGTGTAGCGGTGCCCGCGCTGATCTCGGCACTGGACGCTGAGGTAGATCGTCCAGCGGTGCGGGATGTCGCACACCGCGTTGGCGATCTGCTGGCCGGGCGGGATGTTTTTGCAGTTCACCCAGTTGACCATGCCCTGGCGCCCGCTGGGGTCGATGTTCACCACGGCGACGTGGTTGGTGCTGAGCAGCGCCCGGCAAGCGCGTTCCAGCCGGGCGCGCATGTTGTGGGGCTTGCGTTTGCTCATAGTGAGTCCGCCATTTTGCGAATGGCGCCGCGGTCGGCCGGCGACAATTTCTTGCGCCGGCGCTGGAGCACCGTTTCGGGGTCGATGTTCTGGGAGCGGGGCCGCGGCTGGGTGCGCGGGTGGCTCTTCAATTGCTCGATGCGGCCGCCGGCGGCGAGGAACTGGGCGACCTGGCCGGAGATCGCCTCGGCGCTTTCTCGCTGCTGCTCGACTAGGTTGAGATGGTTGCTGATCATGCTGACCTCACTTGATCCGGATTGAGCTTTCACCGCGCTCAAGATGCGCCCAGGCTGGCTCGGGAGAAAGTTCATGCTCGGCGTCCTCGCCGGCCTCGATGCGTTTGCGCACGGCGTCGTTGTGGTCTCGGATTTCCTTGAGCCTTGCGGCGATCGACTTCTTGTCGGGAGTGAAGACTGTCTTCGTTTCGATGAAGTCGTCCGGGATCTCATCCTCTTTGTCGACGATGACCTTTTCAGGTGCCAGGGCGAGGGTGATGGTGAACAACGGCCGCTTGATCGACTTGATCTCAGCGGCTTCCATGTTCCGGCGTAGGTAGTCGCTGATCTGTGCGACACCGTTCTTCTTCACACGCTTCAACTCGTTCAGTCGATCGACCTCTTTCTCGATCGCGTCGATATCACTCTCGATGTTGCGGCGCAGCATGACGATGTTGTCGGCCTTGATCTCGAATTCGCCTTGGATCTCGTCCATGGCATGCTGTAGGGCTTCTTTCAGACCCTCATCGTCGGTGTCAGCCATTCCCTGCAGTTCAGCAAGCTTGCCGGTCAATGCGTAGAGTTGAGTCATGCTGCGTCCTCACGTTCAGCGGCTTCAGTGATGCGTTTCCACTCCAGCGAGATGCGCTCGGCGCCTTTCGTGTCTTTCCGCAGGCTCAGTTTGCGCA
The DNA here is from genome assembly GCF_002113595.1 of Pseudomonas sp. B3(2017). Taxonomy (NCBI): domain Bacteria; kingdom Pseudomonadati; phylum Pseudomonadota; class Gammaproteobacteria; order Pseudomonadales; family Pseudomonadaceae; genus Pseudomonas; species Pseudomonas sp. B3(2017). The sequence continues at coordinate 58,743 of NZ_NEIU01000005.1, read as the reverse complement.
CCGCCACGTCGTGGATCTTCTTCAGTTCCTGGGCTGATTGCGCGCCGCCCATGGTTTCGATGACAGACCTGATGTAATCGAGCCGCTCCTGCTGCTGGCGGTCGATCTCTTCCTGCTTGTCTTCAGCCTTGGCAATGGCGACTTCGTCGCGCACTGTTTCGACATAGGCGGCGTCGTCGAACAGACCCATGTGAATGTCCGCGGCGAACCCAAGCGGTTGGAGGCACTTACCGATGGCATCGGTGAGTGACTTCTTCGCTGCTTCCCAGTCGGTGATGATCTTGCCTTGCTGCAGGAGAACGAACGGTGTGTGCCCGTAGTGCGTCACGGTGCATTTCTGTCCGCCTTCGCCCTGGTACCAAAGCTCGACCTTGACTGTGTGCACCTTCGCGTAGATCAGAGGCGCGGTAGGCCATTCCTTGGTGGGTGCTTGAAGTGGAGCTCCTTCGTCGAATCGCTCTTCAATGACAGTCCACCCCCAGCCTTCGCCACAAGGCCCGAAGACCTCAGTGGCTTTTCGCATCAGGTAGGTCGGTTTGATGGCGGTACCCTTGAAACCACCCATCCCTGTGAAGTTCTTCGTGGCACTTGGGTCGGTCGTGTTGACCTGATCCCAGATCCGCATATTCGTGGACATGACTGTTCCTTGCCGCGCCGAGCGCAGCGATTGAGTGCTTGGTTCAGGAGGTGATGCGGTCGGCGAGGGCGCTGAGCAGCATCAGGAAGGTGATCACGGAGAGGGCGGAGAACGAGCCTCGCCAGATCAGGACGCGGCGCAGCCATTGGCGACTGGTCATGGCGACACTTCGAGGCTAAGCAGTCGCTCGCCAAGCGTGATCCGCGCAGCGACACGCGTCCGATCCACGCCGGTCAGGTCTGCAATTTCGCTCAGGGTGTGGCCCTGCCGACGCAGCCTGGCGCAGCGTTTCGCCGTTGCCTGCTGGCGCTTCAGGGCGCCTTCGCCGCTCACCGGAACACCCGGTAGGTGATCGAGTGCGGCACCTGGCAGACGCCAGACGAGTCGCGCACCACGCTGTAGGCGGCCAGCAGGGATATCAGAAGGGCAGCCATGGCCCAGTAAGTGAGCCTCATGGGCGAACCCGCACGGCGATCCGCCGGCCCTTCATCGTCGACGCCAGGCGCCGCGGAAGGTCTGCGACCAGATCCTCGCGCTTGCGGCCGATCACCTCGTTGAAGGGCAGACCGAAGCCGAGGATCGCGATCTTGCGCTCGATGTCTTCGATCTGCTCGTCGATCAGGGTTTTAACGGGGGCCGTGCTCATGCTGCCTCCTTACGCCGCTGACAGAGGTCACGCAGGCGTTTGCAGTAGTGGTTGAACTCGTCGATGGTGATGGCGCCGTCGGTGAAGAGGCGGGTGATCAGCCCCTGAACCAGCAGGCTGACCTCGTCGTCTCCCGGCGACGTGGCGACGCCTTCGAGCGCTTGGTCGATCAGTATGTGCGGGCTCAAAACCCGCACTCCTGTTCCACGCGATCGCTTTCACGTTTCGCATCGCGATACCTGTTGGCATGCCTTGCCACAAGGTCGCCGGCCAGTGCTCGAACGAGGAGCGGATCGCCACCCACGGCCTCAACGGCCCAGGCGTGCAGCATCCCGTCGCCACCGCGCCTGATCAGCTCGATCAGTATCTTCTCGATGCACCGATCTGGATCCGGGTTCGCGGCCATGTGGTCAGCCAGCGCTTCAGGCAAGTGATCGGCGTTGACCAGGACGAGGTTCCGGCCAACGGGGTTCGGAGCCTCTACATGGTTCCGAGAAAGCAGGTCGTCGACTGACGCGCTCAGCCATTCCTGGCCGGCCTGCGTTTCGAGGAAGTCGTCTTCTGGGATGAGCTTGCGTAGAGCTGACATGGTCGCCTCCAAATCGGCGTTACTGGGCGTTCTGCTGTTCTTGCTTGATCTGCCTGGCCTTGACGGCGCAGTTGGCGTGCTGGACTCGCCATCCGCCAGCGTGGCGCTCAAAGTGGCCTTGGCCTACCTCAACGCGCATGTTGCAGCGGTAGCAGGTGCCCGGGTGCTTGTTGCGCATGGCGCCTCCTGGCTGAGTAGTTAATCGGTGGGTGGCGCCGGGAGTGGCTGCCAGTGGGTTGGCTTTATCTTGTGTCCCCAGCCTGGGTGGACGTACCAGACATCGTCATAATCATGGCTTTCTGGCGATGCGCAGCGCTTTTCGTGGCAAAGCTCAGCAGCGGCGACTGTCTTCCTTTCAAGGGCGTTCACGAAGCAGGCCAGAACTTTTTCGTTGTAGGCAGGCAGTTTGTCGCTGCACTTGATCCAGCTGCTCATGCGATATACCCGCCAGGCAAAGTGACAACGATCTTCTTCGCCATGGCGTCATGCATCCGGCCTTTGGCACAGTCGTGGACGTCAGGACGAGGTTTGGTTGGTGATGACTTGCGTTTCATGGCGACCTCCGGTGTGCGGTTGATCCAACAAAACTCGCAATGCACTCATCCGCTCCGCTGGTTGCCGTTGGGCGCGAAGGGGAGTGCATTCGGGATTGGTCGGGGAGGGGTGCCGGTTACGTCTACGGCGCGGGCTTCACCGCCGTGGTGCTTGTTGCTGGCTTGATTACGCGCAAGCTACCCCGCGTTGATGCAGAAGGCCGGTCGCTACGTCCGGCTATCCTCATTGGGCCGACAAAGCCTTTCTCTCAGGTTCCGGCTATAGCCCCAGCAGGCATACCGGACGTCGCTCACAGCGGCTGGCATTACAGGCAGTTTTTCAGGTGGGCGCCTATCCGTTGCCCTGCGTGTCTGCTTTCCACGCCGCTTCCGCATCGGGGTGTGATTTGCAGGGTGGGCCCACTCGGGCGACCTCCAGCTTCCACAGCTGGCGAGCTAAGCCTCGGTTATGGCTACAACTTCAGCGCTTGTGCACAGCGCTTATGCTTCGCCATACCTACGCAACCCCTGGCGCCATCGCGAATGACCGCTTTAGGGTTAACACTGCTCTACCACCCTGCAAATCACACCCCGATGCGCTCTCTTCGAGAGGATCGGGCAGTTAACGACAGGCTGTCGTGGCGCTGGTTGTTCAGTCTTGTTCGTCTGCTTCGATCATCTTTTCGATGTCGGCGGCGGCGGGCTTCTTCCAGTTCTTGATCTGGCCTGTTTCCAGGTCGATGTTGAGCATCAGGTAGTCGCCGTAATGCTCGCCAGGGAAAAAGTCCGGCACATAGCCTTCGTAGCGGCCTACTTCCTCGCCCTGAGCGTCTTTCAATCCACCCGCAAAGCCGTCGCGCACTTTGATGCACAGGTGAAGCTCAGTCACGTCTACCTGAACCGTCTTCTGCTGATTGATTTGCATGCTGCTGTCTCCGGTTGATTTCCCGTCAGCTCCTCGTGAGAAGAGCTGCCAGTGAAATCGTCATGGGAGTCGAGCAGCCAACTGCAGGCGCAGATGTAAGCGGGCGCGGTGCTGGTGGAACCACTGAATCATCTCGGCTTTGGCCGGGGCCCATCCGGCTGCTTCCCGACACTCAGCCATGAAGCCCATGATGTTTGTTGCTACACCGCGAGCGCGGCGAGCCTTGAACTGCTCCATGGTTTCGCCTTCGGCGCGGAACTGGTTGTTGTTGCGCATTTGGATACCCTCCGGTTGTCATCCCAAAGCCCGCTCAGTGAACGGGCTTCAGTGATGCTTTCCGCCGTGACCCGCTACTGGCGGCCGTCATCGGCTTCTTCAAATTGTTCCTCCAGCCGCGGGCCTTTCGGCTTGTCCTCCCGCTGGATAACTGCTTTCGGCGCTTTACGCTGCACGCCCGGGTCAGTTGCCAACCCTCTGAACCGTTGAGGCCGGTTCATCGCTGCCTTCGAATCTGGGCCGGTGGTGATCCGGCAAGTGGTGTCGCTAAAGAGCGGCGCGGCTTTCGCTGCTGGGCCGGTGATGCGCTGGCTTGTGGGCAAATATAGGCACACCCATATTTCATGTCAATGGGTATTCCCATAATTTTGTCTTTACCCATATTCCGGTCGATGACCACACGCGGCCAACCGCCTGATTGAAACCTGGCCAGCTGATAGAATCGCGCGAACAAACCATGGAGGTGTGGATGCGCGGACTATTGGTGGTGAGCTTGGCGCTGGTCGTAGCTGGATGCGGGGGAGGGGATATTGAGCGTGCGCGAACGGCAGTTGCTCAGCGTCTGAAAGATCCTGATTCGGCGAAATTCAGAAATGAGCGGCCTGCGCCAGCTGGTGGCATTTGTGGAGAGGTCAATGGGAAAAATGCTTTAGGTGCCTACTCTGGATTCTCCCCGTTCCTTGCCACGAAGAATCCAGCTGGCTTTGATGTGATCATCGATTCCACGCTTTCAGATCCGTTCGTCAGTAAGGTCTGCGGGTACGCTATCGCTGAAGATCCCAAGCAAGTACTGGAGATCCCGGGCACTCAATGGTCAGTCCAGGTAGCATCAGTTAGCAGTGAGGAAAAAGCGGAGAAGGTAAGCCGAGATCTTGCCGAATCGGGCTGGAAGCCTTACACGCTACGAGCCGACAACAAAAGTCGTATTTTTCTTGGGCCATTCTCGACTAGGTCAGAAGCCAATGCAGTTATTGGCGACTTGGCGAGCAAGAAGGCCTTGAAGGGGTTTGTGCTGCGATACCAAGTGCCAGAGGCTGCGAGCAACTAACGTGAGATAGGTCCTGGTAGGTCAGGAATGAAAAGCCCGGCACTTGGCCGGGCCATTTTACCTTTTCAGCTCAACGAGAGGTTTTTTCTTCCAGCGCTTGGCGGCACGTTCAAGGCATTGATAATACGTGTTTTTTTGCTCTTCTTCGCGCACCGCCTCGATATAGGGCCTCGCCTGAGCGTAGGTTCGTAGCACTGTATTGTAGTTTGCTTCACGAAGCATATTTTCATCGTAAATTCCTTGCCGGAGTCCGACGAAAATCCTTTCCCAGTGATTCAGGACGTACCGAATCTGGTTCGCATCATCTGACTGTTTCTTGCCGTCCTTTGCAAGGGCGCGGATATTTGAGTCATCAGAGTTGTGTAAGCGTTGCAAACATTTATAGCCTTCGCTGAGCATGTCATCTGAGCGAGTTCCAAACATCATGTCGGCAGTTTGCTTCTTTCTAGCTGTGTTGCGAGCGCTGATCACGGATGTGATAGCTACAACAACACCGGTCATAATCATGAAGCCCCTAAAGGCTTCACTGCTCAGGATGTCAACGATGTGGCACCAGAGCGCATTTAATAAATCCATTTCCCCAACTCTCCAGACATTAAAAAAGGAGGCCTAAGCCTCCTTCTTTGGAGCTACAAAGTGAATTTTAAAGCTTAGAAGCCTTCATATTCATCACGGATGCTTTTTACGATCATGTGCTGTGCCTCCATAAGTCCATTTTTCCTTAGTTCGATACCCCCAGAATAGGGGCGCTTCGCTTGTCGCCGCTTAGCGTCCTGCTAGCTGGCTTCAAGATTTTCGACAGCGAAAACGATCGAATGTTCGATCGAGCGCTGCCATGTGCGCGTTTGATACCATCTGTGCTACGGTTCAAACCAATTGATTTATCCTATATGCCAAGGTTGAAAATCGAAAAGTCGGTACTCAGTCTACAGAATGGCAACGAACTCGAGGATTTCAAGCCCCCTGAATCATCTTGAATACATAGCCCACCAGAACACATGGCCAAGGATCGAGATCTGCTGCTCCTGGACATCCTGAAAGGTGTAGTCTTCGTCTGGGTGATCATCGCGGTTGAAGCTGCGCAGGCGGATACCAGCCGGGATGCGGTACACTTGCTTAACGCGGAGCTGGCCGTGATGGTTGATCGCGTACATCTCGCCATCGACGATGTCGCCGAATGAGTTTTTCCCCATGTTGATGCCGACGGTGGCGCCATCGCGCAGCACCGGAACCATGCTGTTCCCGCTGACGGTCACGCACTTGGCGTTGCTGAACTGAACGCCATTCTGGCGCAAATCCTTCTTGAAGAATCGAAGCCGAGAGCTGTCGCTTTCCTCGATCGCAAATCTCCCAGATCCAGCAGCCAATTCGACTTCGTGGAGGAAGGGGACATAGACCTCGTCATCATCGAGAGGGGTCTCGTCGTCCCACGTCTCAATAGTGCCAAGCTTCACGCCGGGCTGAGTTTGCTCAGCTGGCCGGGAGCCCGCGCCCTTAAGCATTTCGCCTACGCCTTCGGCCAGCCACATGGGCGATACGCCACATACAGAAGCAATCTGGGCTGCGAAAGCTGTTGCCTTCGATTTTCCTCTCTCCAAGTCGGAGATTGAGGTCTGTGTAATGCCGGCGCGCTCCGCGAGCTCGGTTTGATTGAGCTGGGCGTGCCGGCGAGCTGCCTTGAGGCGATCTTTGAATTCCATGAGCGAAGTATTACGGGCGCTCCCATAACCTTGCAAATCGGTATTCCCGTAACCTACTATATGGGTATTCCCGTATGGAGGGGCGTCATGAACGCAATTTATAAGGGCCTCGTTGATCACTTCGGCACCCAGGAGGCCACTGCCGCAAAGCTCAAGGTTGATCAAAGCACCGTTTCCGGCTGGGTTCGGGGAAAGCACGGCATGTCTCCAGTAGTTGCCAAGCGAGCGGAGGCGTTGACCGAAGGTGCTTTCAAAAAGGAAATCCTTTGTCCGTCGTTCCCTTGGGCCGAGATGGCCGCCTGAGCAACATCCCTGTCCGCCGATCCATTGAAGCCAGATTAGAAGAGAGCAGTCCCCATGGAAACGTCCAGTCCAAGACACGCCGAGCAAACCCGTGACCAGGTTCTGGTGGCGCATGCCGCCAACCAGATCGCCCGAACCAGCCTGAGCCAGGATGACTTTGCCCAGGCCTTGAGCCGGGAGATCTACGTGCGCGTGCCGGAGGTGAAGATCAAGGACGCCAAGGTTCCAGACTTCGCTGAGTTGGCGCGCTTGAACGACGTTAGCGAGTTCGTGAAGGCGACCGGCCGCTGGCTGAAGCGCGTCCAGCGCTGGCTGTCTGGCGAGCAGGAAATGCCGTCGTGGCTCGAGGAGTCCTGGGTGAATGCGCTGGAGCCCGAGTTTCGCGACCACTGCATCAACGAGCTGGCCGGCCGCCACGGCTTGACCGGCGCCCGCCAGATGCAGAGCGAGCAGTGCGCCAACAAGAGCTTCGGTGCGCTGATCCGCGCGCTGGGCGATGTGATCGACACCGGCAGCGAGGTCTTCGACGACCAGAAGATGTGTGAGGAGGACCTGCCGCACCTGCCGGCGTTCGCCAAGCAGTGCCGCCAGGTCGAGGCGCGGGCGGGTGAGCTCGGACGGAAGGCCGAAGCCCTGCTGGCGAAGCACAAACCGAATTTGAAGATCGCCTGAATCCCGGGCACAAAAAAGCCGGGATTGCGCCCCGGCTGATTCGTTAACACCTGATGAGGCCGATTATGCAGAGCCATTCCCAATTCAGCAATACCCCAACCAATGTCGCGACACGTTTTTCGGATTATGAAAACGTGTCGCGTACCACCATGTCCTCCCGCGAGATCGCCGAACTGACCGGGAAGCGTCATCCGGATGTGAAGCGAGACATCCAGTCAATGGCAAAAGACCTTCTGGAAGATGTGAGCAGTTTTGCTCACATCTATCTGGACGGGATGAACCGCCAGCAGACCGAATACCTCCTTGACCGCGAGCACACCGACTGCCTGCTGACCGGCTACAGCGCCGCGATGCGCATGGCGGTCATCAAACGCTGGCGGGAACTGGAGGAGGGGGCCGGCAAGGTAATTGCCACGCTCCCGAACTTCGCGGATCCGGTCGCCGCGGCCCGCGCTTGGGCTGATCAGGTCGAGCAGAAGCAGGTCGCCGAGCATGCCCGCCTGCAGCTCGCAATCCAGGTCGAGGCCCAGGCCACGAAAATCCACTCCATGGAGAACCTGTTCAAGGAGGGGATGACCCCGGCCCAGTTCTGCAAGGGCCTCAATGGGGTCAACGTCATGCAGGTCAGCAAGTACCTTGAGGGCCGCAACTGGCTCTACAACGAGAGCAAGAGCGGCCTGCGCTTTCGTGTGGCGTCCTACGCCCGCGACAAGTACATGACAGAGCACCAGCAGGAGATCACCCCGCACGGCCGGGAACCCTTCATCAGCTACACCCCTGTGCTGCTGCGCAAGGGAGCTGTGCGCCTGTACGACCTCTACCTCGCCGGCGAGCTGCCCATGAAGAAGACCTGGGACGGCCTGTTCACCCACGACAAAGCACTCAAGGGGGCCGCGTGATGGCTCGTATCCGTACTGTGAAGCCTGAATTCTGGTCGAGCGAGCAGGTGATGTCCTGCCGTCCGCTGGCTCGGCTGCTGTTCATTGGTCTCTGGAACTTCTGTGACGACGGCGGCAACCACCCTCTGGCGCCGCGCACCATCAAGGCGTTGGTCTTCCCGGGCGACGACATCACCGCCGACGAGGTGAGTGGATTGCTCGGCGAGCTGGAGGGGGCCGGCCTGATCCAGAGCTACTGGGTCGACGGCAAGAACTACTTCCACGTGCGCGGCTGGAAGCACCAGAAGATCGAGAAAAAGAACTTCAAATACCCTGGTCCGCCATCCGAATTCGACGACCAGTCGGCGAATGATCTCCAACCAGTCGTCGAGGAGTCGTCGACTGGTAGCCGACCGCTCGACCCCGTAAGGGAAGGGAAGGGAATAGGAGAAGATCAACACAACACTCAACGCGCAGGCGAGGAAAATTCGGCCGACCCAAAGTCTCCAACCGAGATGACCCTTGACTGGGTTCCCGACGAGAGGCTGCTGAAGGCCTACGCGACGCGCATGGCGATCCCCATCGACGCTTTCACCAGCGAAGCCACGGCAGCCTTCGTCTGCCACTACTCGGCCTCTGGCCGCTTCGAGACGCAGGCGTCCTGGGTGAGCCTCCTGGTGAAGTGGGTGAAGCGCGACCGAGCCTCGGAAAGCAATGTTCACCCATTCCCGCAGCGACGAACGCCTTCCGAGCCTGACTTCGACAGCACCGGTTGGGCCCGTGACCTTGTGGTGAGCCCATGAAGCCGGCCAACCAACTGATGGCGACCATGGGCAACCTTCCGCCAGCCAATCACGTCCAGCCGCTGCAAGTGACTCCGCAGACGGCCGAAGTGGTGAACGACCTGTTCCGTCGCCTGCGGGGGATCTTCCCGGCTTGGCGCCAGGCCTGGCCATCCACCGAAGCGTTGGACGCTGCCAAGGCTGAATGGATCAAGGAATTCGCCGATTCCGGCATCCGCTCCTTGGAGCAGATCGAGTTCGGTATCCAGAAGTGCCGCAAGCTCAAGAAGCCTTTCGCGCCGAGCGTTGGTGAGTTCATCGCCATGTGCGCGCCCAGCCCGGAAGATTTCGGCATGCCCACGCCGGCCGATGCCTGGCTTGAGGCGCTGATGGGCACCTACAGCCATGAAGCCGTGAAGCTCGCGGCGGAGGCTACCGGCCTGTTCGACCTGCGCGCGGCAAAGCAGGAAGACAAGGGGCTGCGCGCCAGGTTTGACCGCAACTACGAGGTCATCCTGCGTCGAGCCCAGGCGGGCCAACCCATTGACGGCAAGATCGCCACAGGCATCGGCCACGACAGTCAGAAGAGCGAACTGGAGCTCGCCGAGGAATTCGCCAGCCAGCGCCAAGCACGGCTGCTCGCCACTCAGGGCGTCCCAACCACTGGCGCCGCGGCGCGGGCGCAACTGCTGGCCAAGTTCGGCAGGAAGAACAAGGAGCAACGGACATGACCATCGACAAACAGAAACTCCAGTCCCTGCTGTGGAGCGAGGTCGCTTCCTGGAAGGCTGACTGCGCGGAGTGGAAGCGCAGCACCGAGGCCCTGCAGGAGTTCCTCGGGGAGAAGACCGTGGAGGAGGTGGCGCTGGAGCTGCTGGCCGAGAACGAACGGCTTACCGCTTCGCCTCAGCATCAGATCATCCGCGCGGCGGTCACTGAAGCCGTGAAGGGCATTGCTGATGCCGCGGCCGCCGATACCAAGGCTGGGACGCTCAAGGTGATTGAGCAACTCAAGGCCGAGAACGAGGCGCTGCGCAAGGACGCCGAGCGGTATCGGTGGTTGCGGGATGGGACAGCAGTGGGCCCGAACATCCAGGTCGCCGAATGGCATGGCCCTCATGAGTACCCGATGGCTGGTGTTGAGCTTGATTCTGCTATCGACGCCGCCTTGAGTGAGGCGGTGCGGACATGACCGACAAGATCAGCGTCAACTGCCAGGCCAAGCTCTCCGAGGCCATCACCAGGCTCAGCGCAATGTTCCGCGACAAGAAGTTCGTCGTGGTGTCGCTGCGCCCGGGCAAGGACCGCACGCTCGACCAGAACCGGTTGTGGTTCGCGATGTACAAACGCATCGCCGAGTCGACCCAGATCGGCGACGAGGCCGACGCCCGCCGTTACTGCAAGCTCCACATCGGCGTACAGATCCTGCTGAACGAGGACGCCGGGTTCCAGGCCGAATGGTACAGGGTCATGCGTCACCTGCCATACGAGACGAAGCTGGCCATGATGGGCGGCTGCCACCTGTTCGGCCCGGATGGCTTCCCGGTGACCAGTCTGTTCAATCGTGCCCAGGGCGTGGCCTACACCGACCGCATCGTGGCGCGCTTCGCACCTGAGGGCGTGCACTTCGATGACCTGCTGAGCCAGGAGGCCGCATGACCATTGAACGGAAGCCGCCTCGGCCCAAGAAGTGCCGCGTGCCAACCTGCAGGGCCTCATTCGTCCCTGAGCGCATGGGGCAAGCGGTTTGCAGCCCCGCATGCGCGCTGAAGGATGCGCCGCGGAATGAGCAGAAGGCGAAGAAGGCCATCGACCAGCGCGAACGCCGCGAGATCAAGGTGCGCAAGGAGAAGCTGAAGAGCAAGGCAGACCATGCCCGCGACACCCAGCAGGCCTTCAACGAATGGGTGCGCCTGCGAGACGCCGCGCTGCCATGTGTGAGCTGCGGACGCCATCACGACGGCCAATACCACGCCGGGCATTACCGGACGGTTGCAGCCAACCCAGAGATCCGGTTTGAGCCGTTGAACGTCCACAAGCAGTGCGCACCCTGCAACAACCACAAGTCAGGCGACATCCTGAATTACCGGATCGAGCTTCTGAAGCGGATCGGCGCCGAGGCGCTCGCCTGGCTCGAGGGCCCGCACGAGCCGAAGAAGTACACCACTGAAGACCTGAAGGCGATCACCGCCGAATACCGGGCCAAGGCCCGTGAACTGAAAAAGGGGCAGGCAGCATGAAATTGATCAACGCTCGTCAAGCGTGGACAGACGCACAGCATGAGTCGAACGCCTCAATCAGCGCGGCGGCGGCTGACCGGGCCAAATCCGCAACCGTCATCAGGAAGGAGAAAGCCGCGCTCCGGGAGATCATCTTCGCCGCCCAGGGCGAGGACAAGGAAGCGCGCATCATGGCTGTTCGCCAGAAGATCAGCATTGCCGAAACGCGCCGCACACCTATTGGTCGCTCGACACATCGAGCCGCTCACCTGGTCACCATGGGGAAGGTGCAGAAAGCAATCGAGTCGCTGCCATTTCAGGTGCAGCAGCTAGGGCACTACCTCTACCACCCATGCATGACCGTCGTGCACATGCTCAACGCCGAAAAGCTGATTTGGTCGGATACGGACTTTAGCTCGCTCACCGACACGAAGGCGGCGAAGGTACATTGCCTGATCACCTGCGCGCTGCAGTCCTACAAGGCCGAAGCGAACGGGGGTAGCGCATGGGGGCCGGCTCGGGTGTCCGACGCCATGATGAAGCTGTACGGCATCACCATCCAGCCCAAGCACTGGGATCGTGATTGGCTCGACATATGGAATTTCCTGCGCAAAGCGATCGAGGAAGTGGATATTCAGGCACAGCAGCCAGTTTGGCAGGTTATTCACGCAGAAAAATCAGAGGATGCGGCATAAAGGTGTTGCTATGGTGGGGAATTTGATGTACTTTTCCCACACTGCGCAACTTACCTCCAGCGCACGACAACATCGAAACCCGGCCACCGCGCCGGGTTTTTCGTTTCTGATCCTCGCTGCTCCGTGCTGCATTTGGCCGCCACCTGACGGCCCTTTTATTCACGCTGCCTCGACAGACACCTTAAGGCGTTTGCCCAGGGCGGCCAAAGCGTTCTCGATGGCTTCCATCTTCGATGTGTGCAGGAAGTCGACCAGGCGATCACCCTGGGTCTGAGCCAAGCCAAGAAGGCGGCACAAATCAGCTTTGCGCATATCGCGAGCCATCATCTCGTTCCAGAGAACGATCTTGGCGACGGTTACCGCCGGCAGGCGAACAACATGCTGGCCCGGTTTTGGTTGCGATGCTGGTGGAATTGCACGGCGTTGGTCGACATAGATGGACAGTGCCGTCTCGATGCCGTCCACCGACTCTCGCAGCGCATCGGCGATATCGTCGCCCGCGCTGTTGAATTCTGGTAGGTCGTCGCAGGTAACAGCGACACCTGGGTTTTCGTCTTCGTGAATAGTTACTGGATAGTCAAACATTTCTAGCCCTCCAATCGGCGGCTCTCTGTTGAATGTTTGGTGGGTGATGAATGCGAGTGAGCTGGGGCTCATTCAAGCCCCAGCTGTTTGATGATTCCTTTACGGGTTGGCTCTTTCATTTCTTTTGAGCCGTGGTCCGCAAAGACCGTCTGCTTGCCGTTGTAGTAGATCTTGAAGTGGCTACCACCTTTGCCTGCTTCGAAGATCACCCCTCGGGCCTTCAACCATCGCCTGAACTCGCTGTATTTCATCACCTCGCCTCGTTGCTTGGATGAGGCCAGTTTACCACTATTTTGTGGTAATACAACTAATTTGTGGTATTTCTCTAATCATGCCCACGGAGTCGAGCGCATGGAGTTATTGCAGCGCCTGCTCGACAAGATCGACAGGTTGGAATTGCTGATCGCAGGACTGGTCGGCGCTGTCGTCGCAAGCTGGTGGCACAAAGACGACCTGGCGGACTGGCGCGCCTGGCTGATCTTCCTGATCACCGGGATTGCCTGTTCGCTGTACCTGACCAGCATGGTCAGCGCCTACCTGGGCGTGACGGAGCCGAGGATTGTGGCCGGCATCGGCTTCCTGCTCGGCACCTTCGGTGGATCGCTGCTCGCCGCCATCAACCGGGCCATCAAAGCCGCCGACCTCTGGGCGCTCATCCGCCAGCGGTTCGGGGGAGGCAACCCACCATGAACATCGAACTGATCAACTCCATCGCTTGCGGCTTGATTGCCTTGTGGGCGACCTGGTGTGTCCTCAGCGGTCGAGTGCGGGACGGGATTGTCGGCAAGCTGATCTATTCGACGATCGCCATCAGCGGCTTCGTCGTGATGAACCGTGACCAGAACATCTTCATGATGGGGCAGACCACTGCCGGGATCACGCTGCACGTTGCCCTGGCGCTGGCCGGCATGCGCCACATCTTCATGGTCATCTGGTGGCAGCGGGTGAAGGCCTGGCTGTGCCGGACGCTGAACTGTGAACACTGCCTGCGCTGCGAGAAGGCGCCAGGCGGGATCGACCGGCGGGCCAAGTAAGGCGCGCCACTTAACCAACGCGCCGAACCGAGGCGCACATAAAGGGAATTTCTATGAACATCAACACAACCCAGATCCACTACAACGACATCAAGCTGAACCTGTCTGCAGATGACCTGAAGGCAGCGCTGGTCGCCAAGTACGGCGATGCGGCTTCGCAGATTCAGGGCCAGGACGTTGTCCTCGTGGCTGCCGGCTACGACCAGTTCTATCCGGAGTCGGGCGTGACGCTCACCTTCGCCCAGCCGCTGGAAGGCCATAACGGCTGATCGGTTCATCAACGAGCGGGGATGTCGCGACACGTTTGTCGAATCAGAAAATTGTGTCGCGACACGCGACGAGGAGAGCAGCATGGATAACCAGCACAAGAAGATCACCGGCTACCGCGATTTGACCCAGTCGGAAATCGACGGCATGAACTCGATCAAGGCTCTGGAAGCTGACGCCGGCGAACTTTTCAAGCAGATCGGTCAGATCGAGGGCGTTGATCCGCGACTGTTGGCGTTGGCCAAGACCAATTTGCAGCAGGGCTTCATGTGGTTCGTTCGCTCGATCGCCAAACCCGCCGACCCTTTCAGCTGAGGTGAGCCATGGCCGACGAATCTGGCGAACACGTCCATTCCTGGGATGATGGCCGTGGCTGTCGCGAAGTGATCATCGACGGAAAGCTCGCGACCCATGTGATCTGGTGCGACACGAAAGCTGGTGTCGCCGTGGTCGCCGATCAACCCCTCAAGGCATCCGATGGCGAGACCATTGACGTCCATCCTGTATGGGGGGAGATCCGGGTCATCTACTGCGGTGGCTACACGCGGGGCAAGCAAGTATTCCGATTCGGGGAGGCTCCAATCATATGACGACCATTGCCTACAAAGACGGCGTGATCGCCTACGACTCTCGCGTCACTCGCGGCTCACTCATCGACCACGATGACTACGAGAAGCTGATCTACAGAAATGGGCATCAGTTCCTGTTCACGGGTTGCAGTGCGGACTTTGCTGCCCTGATGGATGAGTTCTTCGGCGTGAAGGTCAGCGATAAGCCTCTCGACGCGAGCGGGCTGGTCGTCACCAATGGACGGCTTTGCCAGATTGGCCGGGATGCAGAAAGTGGATTCTGGTTGGACGATGTGTGGATGGAGCGCCCGTTTGCCATCGGCAGCGGACGCGACTTCGCGCTCGCAGCGATGGATATGGGGGCAACTGCCAAGGAGGCAGTTGAAGCCGCGGCAAAACGTGACACCTATACCGGCGGCACCATCAGGACGCTCAGAGTGATTTAGTCGCGGTAAGGCTCGATTGTTTGTCGCTTAACCGGGAACCAAAGCCACTCGCCTTCTTGTATCGGTGTGTGGAAGTTACGCTTCACCTCACACATGCAGTCCGTGCCCTTGTTGCCGGTAACCGAGAGAATTTGAGCCGAATACCAGCCATTGAAAGGCTCGGTTTTCAGTCCGAGCCATGCAGTGCCTTGGACTGTACCACCAGGCCCGTCGGCCCCAACGTAGAGAGAGCGCTCGCCGGGGTTGAAGAAGATTGGCACCGCAGTGAGCCTGATTTGGCTATCAGATCCTTGGTCAACATCAATTTCAGCTGTTTCGAAATCCACTTTACGGCTCCCGCGTTGAGTTGATCGTTACCAATACCGGCAGCGCTCCATTATTTCAAGCTCAAGGTGATCCATGGACAGGCCATACCCACCAGTGTCACTGCTTGATCTGTCCGACCTGTCCAACTTCGGCATCCGCCTAACGCCGGCGCCTGAGGTCTGGGAATGGCTCCAGGCGGAGATCCTCGCCGACACCGGCAGCATCCACAACGAAGAGCATGCCCATCTGATCGATGCGGACATTCGTGTGCTGTGGGCGTCTGCCGCCTTCACCAAGAAGGGACGGACAGTTGTCGGCCAGGCTGAGCAGGTGGCGTTCCGCGCCGGCGGTTGGCAGAAAGCCCGAATGGAGCAACAGATGCGTGACTGGTTCGGCGACGTGCCGGCCTACATCATCACCCTGGCCGCCGACTACTGCTCCCAGTGCTCCGACGCCGACTTCTGCGCGCTGGTTGAGCATGAGCTGTACCACATTGCACAGGCGACCGATAAGTACGGCCAGCCAGCATTCACCCAGGAAGGCTTGCCCAAGCTGGAGATGCGCGGACACGACGTTGAAGAGTTCGTCGGTGTCGTCCGCCGCTACGGCGCGAGCACGGCTGTCCAGGAGTTGGTGGACGCTGCAAACAATCCTGCCGAGGTGGGGAAAATGAACATTGCGAGGGCCTGCGGAACCTGTCTGCTCAAGTCGGCCTGATTCTGGACAGGCCCAGGACGGATGAAAATCTATGGCAGCCCTTCAAAGCGACGTGAAGGCCTTTATCGTTCAGGCCTTGGCGTGCTTCGACACGCCTTCACAGGTTGTTGAGGCCGTCCAAAAGGAATATGGGATCGCGGTGACTCGCCAGCAGGTGGAGACGCACGACCCCACAAAGACATCAGGGAAGGGCCTGGCCAAGCGCTGGGTGACGATGTTCGAAGATACCCGGAAGCGGTTCCGCGAAGAGACGGCCGAGATCCCGATCGCCAACCGCGCTTTCCGGCTCCGCGCCATGAACCGGTTCGTGGAGAGGGCTGAGTCGATGAAGAACATCGGCCTGGCCATGCAGATCCTGGAGCAGGCTGCGAAGGAGGTCGGTGACGTCTACGTCAACCGGCAGAAGAAGGTCGATGACGACGGCGAGCCCGTTGTGCCGACCTCAGTGCAGGTCCAAGTGATTGATGCGAGGAAGCGGGATGCCGAGCCTGAATGTTCCGCAGGCTGAGTTCCTCCAGCTTCCGCATAAGTTCCGCGGGTTCGTCGCGGGGTTCGGCTCCGGCAAGACCTGGGTCGGCTGCGCGGCGCTGTGCAAGCATGTCTGGGAATGGCCGGGGATCAACTCCGGCTACTTCGCTCCGACCTACCCACAGATCCGCGACATCTTCTTCCCGACCATCGAGGAAGTGGCCTACGACTGGGGCCTGAAGGTCAAGACGAAGGAGAGCGACAAAGAGGTCGACTTCTACAGCGGCCGGCAGTACCGCAGCACGACGATCTGCCGCTCGATGGAGAAGCCGCAGACCATCGTCGGCTTCAAGATTGGCCATGCGCTGGTGGACGAGCTTGACGTTCTCCCGTCGGTCAAAGCACAGCACGCCTGGCGCAAGATCATTGCCCGGATGCGCTACAACGTGCCCGGGCTGAAGAACGGCGTGGACGTGACCACGACCCCGGAAGGGTTCAAGTTCGTCTTCCAGCAGTTCGTGAAGCAGATCCGTGAGAAGCCGGCGCTGGCCGAGATGTACGGCCTGGTGCAGGCCAGCACGTTCGACAACGAGCTGAACCTGCCAGGCGACTACATCCCATCGCTGATGGAGTCGTATCCCGAGCAGCTGATCCGGGCATACCTGAACGGCCAGTTCGTCAACCTGACGTCCGGTTCGATCTACCACGCCTACGACCGCAAGCTGAACCAGTGCTTTGACACCGTGCAGCCTGGCGAACCGCTGTTCATCGGCATGGACTTCAACGTCGGCAAGATGGCGGCGATCACCCACGTCAAACGCGAACAGGGTCTGCCGCGCGCCGTGGACGAGCTCATGGACGGCTACGACACGCCGGACATGATCAAGCGCATCAAGGAGCGCTACTGGCGGCACAACGGCAACGACTTCGAGAAGACCTGCGAGATCCGGATCTACCCGGACGCCTCGGGCGATTCGCGCAAGTCGGTAAACGCCAGCGTCACCGACATCGCCATGCTCAAGCAGGCCGGCTTCACGGTCATTGCGCCGGCGGCCAACCCGCCGGTGAAGGATCGGATCAACGCCATGAACGCCATGTTCTGCAACGCGCAGGGCGAGCGGCGTTACCTGGTCAACCCATTCACATGTCCGACTTATGCCGACGGCCTGGAACAGCAGATCTGGGCGTCGAACGGCGAGCCGGACAAGAGCCAAGGCAACGACCACGCCAACGACGGCGGCGGTTACTTCATCCACCGCGAGTACCCGATCATCAAACCGGTCACCGCCATCAAAATGGGATACGCCCGATGAGCAACGACGTCTCCTTCAAGCGGGCGGATTACATCGAAGCCCTGGGACGCTGGGCCACTGTGCGCGATGTGTGCGCCGGACAGCACAGGGTTGTCGATCGCCTGCCGTACATCAACGCTCACGACTTGACGCAGGAGAACAAGGATCGCAACAAGGCCTACCGCGAACGGGCTGTGTTCAAGAACGCCACCGGGCATACGCGCAACGGGCTGTTGGGGTTGGCTTTCCACAAAGATCCGACGCTGGCCGTGGCGAAGAAGCTGGAATACCTGCAGGACAACGCCAACGGTTCAGGCGTGAGCATCTACCAGCACTCCCAAGGCACGCTTGAGAAGGTGCTGGAGGCTGGACGACACGGTCTGTATGTCGACTATCACCAGGACGACGGCGCCGGCGGCCACGCGGTGATCCTTTCGTACTGCGCCGAGGACATCATCAACTGGCGCACGGGGATGGTGAACGGTCATTCCGTGCTGAAGCTGGTGGTGCTGCGCGAATCGCCTGAAACCGAGGATGGTTTTGGGATCAAGACCATCGAGCAGTACCGAGAGCTGGCACTGGAGCCGGAAGGGTTCGTCTGTCGCGTCTGGCAACGCTCTGGTCCGAAGGGCGGTGGGCCGCTTAAGGTGGTTGAGGAATTCAAGCCTGCAGGCAGCTCCGGGCGCCTGAAGGAAATCCCGTTTACCTTCGTCGGCGCGCAGAACAACGACCCTAGCATCGATGAGTCACCGCTCTACGACATCGCCATGATCAATTTGGGCCACTACCGGAACAGCGCCGACTATGAGGACAGTGTCTTCTGGTGCGGGCAGGCTCAGCCTTGGATCTCCGGCCTGGATGAGCAGTGGGTCAAGCTGCTGGAGGAGAAGGGCGTTTACGTCGGCTCCCGGGCACCCATGCTGCTCCCGGTCGGCGGCCAGTTCGGCTACGCACAGCCCGTACCAAACACACTGGTCAAAGAGGCCATGGCCGACAAGAACCAGATGATGATCGAACTTGGCGCCCGGATGGTGGTGGCCTCCGTGGGCACCAAAACAGCGACAGAGGCCCGCGGTGATCAGTCTGCATCGACATCGGTGCTTGCCGGCTGTGTTGCCAACGTCAGCGAGGCTTACACCCGGGCGATCATGTGGTGCTGCACCTACATGGGGGTGGCAGATGCCAAGGTCGCGTACCAGATCAACCAGGAGTTCGTGGAGCTGACGGCCGATCCGCAGATGATTACCGCACTGGTCGGCCTCTGGCAGAACGGCGGTTTCGCCAAGGCAGACCTTCGGGCCTACCTGCGCAAACTGGGCCTGATTGCGCCAGAGCGCACCGACCAGCAGATCGATGGCGAACTGGCAGAGCAGGCCGACGGCCTGGGCCTGGATGACGAGGGCGGAATCGATGGCAGCAAACCAAGCAATCCTTGACGCCACGATCCGGCACGCAGTCTTCCTCGAAAAGCTGAAAGCTGGGGAGGTGGGCAAGTTCGCCCCCTTCCTCAAGGAGATTGACCGCTCGATCCGCGACCGGCTCACTCAGTCGAATCTGACCGAGTACAACGTGAAGCGTCTGGAGGCCTTGCTGAAGGACGTCGACAGCCTGCTGCTGGGCATCTTCGACCGATACAGCGATCTGCTGAATCTCGACCTGATCGACATCGCCAACTATGAGGCCGAGTTTGAGGCGACCAGCTTGGCGAGGTCGGCGCCGGTGGGGGTGTCGCTCGACGTGGTAGCGCCGACGGCAACGGCAATCCGCACGGCTGTGTTGACCAACCCGCTCAGCGTGCGCGGCACCGGCGGCGGAAAGCTGCTGAAGGCCTTCATCAAGGGTTGGACTGGCGCCGAGCGCGAGCGCGTCACCGGCGCAATCCGGCAGGGCTTCTTCGAGGGGCAGACGAACTTCCAGATCATTCGCAACATTCGCGGCACCAAGGCTGCGGGCTACAAGGACGGCATCCTCGCCACTACCAACCGCAACGCCAGTACGGTCGTGCACACCGCGATCCAGCATGTGTCGTCCCAGGCGCGCATGGAGGTGGCCAAGGCCAACACGGACATCGTGTCCGAGATCGAAATGGTCGCCACGCTGGACAGTAAGACCAGTCAGCAATGCCGGTCGATGGACAAGCGCCGGTTTCCGGTCGATTCCGGGCCCAGGCCGCCATTTCACCCAAACTGCCGAACGACCTTCGTGATGCTGACCAAGCTCAGCGAGATGTTCTCCAAGGGCGCCACACGGGCGGCCGTCGGGGCTGGCGGTGCGGGCCAGGTCAGTGCGAGCCTCGACTACTACCACTGGCTTCAGCAGCAGCCTGCGGCGTTTCAGGACGTTGCCATTGGGCCGGTTCGGGGCAAGCTGTTCCGGGAGGGCGGGCTGTCCGTGGAGCGTTTCGCGGAACTGCAGCTTGATCGCAACTTCGCACCGCTGACACTTCAGCAGATGAAAGGGCTGGAGCCTCTGGCCTTTGAGCGCGCAGGCATCAACTGATCCGCGCCACGAACACACTTCACGCCTCGGCACAGCCGGGGCTTTTTTATGCCCGTCAGGCGGGCCAACTAATCCCCAGGGGATCGCACCATGCCTTTTGATTTTGATCCGGCCGCCCATGGCCTGAACCTCGATGAAACCCAAGTTGCCGCACTGAAAACTGCCCTTGGTGGCGAGGTACAGAAGTACTTGGATGTCGAGGTGACGGGCCTAAAGTCCAAGAATCAGGAACTGATCGGCTCAAACAAGACCATCAAGGGCGAGCTGGACAAGCTGAAGGGCCAGTTCGAAGGCCTGGACATCGACGCGGTTCGTGGCCTGCTTACCAAGGCGGGCCAGGACGAAGAAACCAGGCTGCTGACCGAGGGCAAGGTGGACGAGGTCTTCAATCGTCGTACTGAGCGTTTGCGTGGCGATTACGACAAGCAGTTGAAGACCGTCACAGCGCGCGCCGAGAAGGCCGAAGCATTCGCCGCCAAGTTCCAGGGCAAAGTCCTGGGCGATTCTGTACGCGGCGCAGCACTGAAAGCGGGCGCTCTGCCGGAAGCAACCGACGACATCATCCTGCGCGCCAAGGGCGTGTTCTCGTTGAACGAAGAGGGTGAAGCGGTGGCCGTCGACGAGTCGGGCCAGGTCATCCTGGGTAAAGACGGCAAGACCCCTCTGACTCCGCTCGAATGGGCGGAATCCCTGCGCGAAAGCGCACCTCATCTGTGGCCCAGGGCCTCAGGAACAAATGCCCCGGGCGGGGGCGGCGGCCAGGCTGCACTCAAGCGCTCCGAAATGAATGCCGAGCAGAAGCGCGACTACCAGCGCAAGCACGGCCAAACCGCATATCTGCAATTGCCCAAGTAAGGGGATCCATCCATGGCAACGACTGTTAACAGCGACCTCGTCATCTACAACGAAGAGGCGCAAACCGCATACCTGGAGCGTGTCCAGGACAACCTCGAGGTGTTCAACGCCTCGTCCAACGGCGCGATCGTGCTCGACAACGAGCTGATCGAGGGCGACTTCCGCAAACGCTCGTTCTACAAGATCGGCGGTTCGCTGGAGCATCGCGACGTCAACTCCACCAGCAAGGTGACTGCGAAGAAGATCGGGGCCGGCGAGGCCGTTGGCGTCAAGGCTCCCTGGAAATACGGCCCGTACCAAACGACCGAAGAGGCGTTTAAGCGCCGCGGTCGCCCGGTCGACGAGTTCTCCCAGATCATCGGCGCCGACGTTGCCGACGCCACCCTGGAGGGCTTCATCCAGTACGCCACCGCCGCTCTGCGCGCCGCAATTGGCTCCAACGCGGGCATGGTGGTCTCCGCCAACATCGAGACGGACGGCAAGAAGACCCTGACTCGCGGCATGCGTAAGTTCGGCGACAAGTTCGGCCGCATCGCGCTGTGGGTCATGCACTCCAGCGCCTATTTCGACATTGTCGACGAGGCCATCACCAACAAGGTCTACGAGGAAGCCGGCGTCGTCATCTACGGCGGCCTGCCGGGCACCCTCGGCAAGCCTGTGCTGGTGACCGACACCGCGCCGGCCGACGTGATCTTCGGCCTTCTGCCCAACGCGGTGGTGATCACCGAGTCCCAGGCCCCGGGCTTCCGCTCCTACACCGTCGATGACGAGGAAAACCTGGGTATCGGCTACCGCGCTGAGGGGGTCGTGAACATCGATGTGCTGGGCTACAGCTGGAAGGACGCCACCGGCGGATCGAACCCGACTCTGGCGGCCGTCGGCTCCGCAGCCAACTGGGCCAAACACGCCGACAGCAACAAGGTCACCGCCGGCGTGATGATCACCCTGACTTCGACGCCGCCATCCGGCGGTTGATATCGGCCTTAAGGCGGCCAGCAATGGCCGCCACGGAGACTCGTATGAAACTGATTTACTCAACGCAAAATTCTGACTTCGATCCTGAAAAGCGCTACCGTAACCCCGTCCACTTTGATCGACCGGAAGCTGGCGTGAAGCAGGTCGTGGTGATGGGCGACTGGCCGAAAGTGGTTTCTGCCTATGAGGCGGTGGGTGTCGATGTTTCGGTGGTGAAGCCATTGAGCGATCCGGCGGTTGATACTGGAAGCACCGACTTCTCTGCCGAACTGCAGGAGGCGATCGATAAGCTGAATGCAGAGCGCGACGGAGTCGTTCGACTGATCGAGGCCGCCGAAGGCAAGTCGGAACTGGAACACCCGGGCGCCGGCGAACTGCCGATCCGCCTGTTCGATGCGCTGAACGCCATCCGCGAAAGCTTCGAGTCGCTCAAAGCCGAGCGCGGCAGCCTGGCGGGCGAGGCGGAGTCTCTGCGCGCCGAGGTGGCGCGCCTCAAGGCTTCATCCGACCAGTCGAACGACAGTGCCGACAAGATCGCTGCCCTCAAGGCGCAGCTCGACGCCGCCGGCGTGCAGTACCGGGCCAACGCTTCGGTGGAGTCGCTGGAGAAGGCGGTCGCCGATTTGCCGAAGGCGTGAAAGACGGGTGGCCGGGAAGCCGGCGCCCATCCCCAAATCAACAGCGAGCTGATTCATGACACTCATCATCGAGGACGGCACCGGCAAGCCTGACGCCGAAAGCTACGCATCCGCCGAGGATCTGGCCATGTACGCCGTGAAGTTCGGCGTGGTCATCCCGGCGGAAGTGCCGGCCCAGGAAGCGCTGCTGCGCCGGGCCGCCCTGACGATGGACGGAAAGTCCTGGAAGGGGCGCAAGACCAGCAGCGACCAGGCCCTGGCCTGGCCACGCCGCGGCGTCGAACTGGACTGCGAGATCAAGCCCGACAACTACCTGCCGGCGCGGATCCAGTACGGCCAGATGGCGCTGGCCGCCGAGATCCACCAGGACGACATCGACCCGCCGGAGAAGCGCAAGGGAGCGGTCACCCGCGAGCGTGTCGAGGGTGCCGTAGATCGTGAGTACGCGACGATCCCGAACACCAGCGGCCGACTGCTGCCGGCGGCGCCGGACCGGCCGAGCGCCACGCAGTTCGCCGACTATCTGCAGAAGCGAGGGCTGTTCGCCGTCCGCGCATAGCTGAACAGGAGCCACCATGGCCTTCTACGATGAAATGGCCGCGATGGCTCTGGAGATGATCACAGAGTTCGGCCAGCCCGTGCTCATCCGTGCAACGACTGTCGGCGAGTACGACCCAGAGACCGGATCGGCGGGCCCGGGCACCGTCACGGAGCAAACCGCCCAAGGCATCCTGCTCGACTTCACCGGCCAGGAGTTCCAGAACAACAGCCTGATCAAGCAGGGCGACAAGAAGCTGAAGATCGCTGCGAAGGGGCTGGCGTGGGTGCCTGATCTGCTGAACAAGGTCATCATCCAGGGCCGAACCTGGTCGATCGTCCCGCCGCTCAAGGAAATCAATCCCGCCGGCACGCCGATCCTGTACGAGCTGCAGGTGCGGTCATGAGCAAATACGCTGGCCTAAACGGCAGCTTTGCCGAGGACATCCGCCAGTTCGCCGAACAGGCTCAGGCCGGACTCGATGCCACCTTCCGAGAGATAATCATCGAGATCGGCAGCAGCCTGATCCGCATGTCGCCCGTGGGCAACCCAGAAATATGGGCGGCAAACGTCGCTCACCGACAGGCGAACACCCGGGCGGCCGACGACTACGACTTCAAGGTGGCCGTGCGGAACACGCTCATCAACCTGGACGAAAGCAATTTCACAAAGGCTGGGAAGCTGAAGCGGGGCGTGAAATACGCCAAGCCTCTGACCAAGACTGAGCGCGACCAGAATTTCAACGCGAACGGCCTGGTCGCAGGCAAGGACTACGTCGGCGGTCGATTTAGGGGAAACTGGCAGTTCTCGATCGGTACGCCGGCGGAAGGGGAGCTTGATCAAGTTGACCCGGCCGGCAACATTACACTGGCGAAGCTGAAGCTTCAGGTGGAGCAGCTCAGCATTGGCCAGACCGCGTACCTCGTGAACAACCTGCCTTACGCGGTGCCGCTGGAGTACGGGCATTCCAGGCAGGCGCCCGGCGGAATGGTTCGGATCACGCTCGCGCGTTTCCAGCAGATCGTCGATGAAGCAGTCCGGAGAAATCAGGCATGAGCCACAACATCATCGCGTCGATCTTCGAGACCAAGCTGATCGTCTGGGCGAAAGCACTGCAGGTGCCGCTGAAGGTGGTCGTGGAAAACGAGCTCTACGAGCCGGGCGACGGGGAAACGTACCTCAAGGCCTTCACGCTGCCAGGCGATACCGCGAGCAACACCCTCGGCGGCGATCACCGCCTCTACACCGGCGTGTTTCAGGTCAGCATCGTGACCCCGGCCGGGAAGTACCGCGGCGTCGCCGGCGCAATCGCCGACCAGCTCGCCGCTCTCTTCCCGTTGAACGAGCGCAACACGAAAGGTGCGCTGACGGTGGTGACCATGACGCCGGTTGACCAGGGGCCGGGCATACCAGGCGACACGAACTTCACCGTGCCGGTCTCGTTCATGTACCGGGCCGACACCAACTAATCCGCCCATTGGGCAAACCCAGAACCCGCCATCGAGCGGGTTTTGTCATTTCTGAGAAGAGGAAAATCCCATGGCCGGCATTCAAATGCCCAACGGCGCAACGTTCGAAATTGCTTCCGTTTACGGTACCGCTGTTCCATTCACCGCCCTGACCAACGCCAATCCTGCCGTGGCCTCAGCCGCCGCGCATGGTCTGGCGGAGGGTGACGTCGTCGCCGTCAGCTCTGGATGGACACGCCTGGATGGTCGTGCGGTGCAAGTCGGCGAAATCGCCAGTGGCACGTTCGCCCTGGACGGCATCAACACCACGAACCTTCAGCAGTATCCGGCTGGGTCAGGCGTCGGATCTGTGCGCGAGGTGACGGCGTTCGCCGAGATTTCGAAAATCACCGATCTCGGGTCGAGCGGCGGCGATCAGCAGTTCCTCACCTACGGTTTTTTGGCTGACGATGATGATCGCCAGATGCCGACCACCAAGAACCCGATCACGCTCACCATCACAGTTGCCGACGATCCGTCGCAGCCCTATGTCGCTGTCTGTGAGGCGGCGGACGATGACAAGCAGGCACGGGTGCTGCGCCTGAACCTGCCGGGCGGTAGCCGCATCATCTACAACGGCTACGTCTCCATCACGGCCACCCCAACCATGGGGCGCAACAACTTGATGACCCGCGTCATCAGCGTCGCGCTGACTGGTCGACCAACCCGCTACAACGCCACGGCGTAAGGAAGGATCATGGCAAAGTCAAAATTCTTGCTGGTTCCCAAACCGACCTTCAGTTCCGCCGTCATGCTTCCTGCCGTCGGCGGGGAGCCCGTGAAGGTCAACTTCGAGTTCAGGTATCGGGATCGAACCGAGCTGGCCAGCCTGTACGCAGAGTGGGGTGAACGGCACAAGGCGCTGGGCGAGAAGATCGAGGAGACAGGGCTGGAGCA
Source organism: Pseudomonas sp. B3(2017) (assembly GCF_002113595.1). Taxonomy (NCBI): domain Bacteria; kingdom Pseudomonadati; phylum Pseudomonadota; class Gammaproteobacteria; order Pseudomonadales; family Pseudomonadaceae; genus Pseudomonas; species Pseudomonas sp. B3(2017). The sequence goes on along the minus strand of NZ_NEIU01000005.1, from coordinate 33,246 downwards.
GTTCACCGCGATGATGATCGATCTTCAGGTGGAACAGCTTCAGGCCATTGTCGTCGGTTGGGACATCGCTGAGACGTTCAACGAGGAGAATCTCCGAGTTTTGGTTCGCTCGCTGACTGCGGCACCCAGTGTGGTTCTGGCTGCCTATTCCGAAGCATTCCAGAACGCACGCCTGGGAAACTCCTAAGCGTCTCGCGCGCCCTGTATGAGCCCGGGCCGTCGGCCGAGGCGCTGGCAGCCTTCGGGCTCTCTCTGAATGACATTCCTGAAGTTAACTGCGAAGTCTGGCCTGATGTCTGGCCGGCCTTCAGGGTCTTTGAGGCAATGCGAACTCAGTGGCGTATAGGGATGCGCGGGGCTACCGGGCTGGATTACACATCAATTCGCCATGTTGCCAGCTTTCTCGGAATTTCCCGGGCTCAAACTGCCGACATTTTTCCGGACATCCGCGTCATGGAAATTGAAGCGCTCAGGGTTATGGAAGAGCAGGGAGACAGTCAATGAGCACTACCTTTTCGTCCCTTGGCATTGAAGTGAACTCCTCATCCGCAGCCAAGGCGGCAGATGACCTCGACAAGCTCGTAGATTCCGCGGTCGATGCCGAGAAAGCGATTGATGATCTCGGGAAGTCGGGCGAGGAGTTGGCCAACACTGGGAAAAAGATCAGCCAGGCCGAGAGCGAGGCTGCCCAGGGTATCGACAAAGCCACAGGCGCGAAGGAGCGCCAGGTCGATGCCAGCCGCAAGGCTGGCGCCAGTGCTGCCAGCGAAATCGCCATCATCAGCCAGCTCGACAAGGCGATGTCCGGCAACATCGGCAGCATGGAGCAACTGATCCAGGCTGAGGGGCTGCTGGAGCGGGCGCGCAAGGGTGGCCTTGTCACCGTCGAACAGGAAGAGGCGTACCAGAACCGGCTCGGCAAGGCGTATGAGCGGATCGAGAAAGCTGAAGCCAAGGAAATGGCGCAGAAGCAACGGTTGGTCGAGGCCGAGAACCGCCAGATCGAGGCACTGAAGCGCACGGTCAACGGGATCGATCCGCTTGTGGCGAAGTTGGCCAAGCTGGAGGCGCAGGAGAAAGCGCTCAACGACTTGCACAAGGCCGGCGGGATCGATGCCGACGCCTATGCCGATCGGCTGGCGAAGATCGGCAAAGACCGTGATGGCCTGACCGCGGCAGAAACTGCATTCGACAAGTTGAAGCTCGGCACCCGCCAGGCTCAAGAGAACGTGATGCAGCTGGCAAACGCGCTTCAGTCGGGCGACTGGGGCAGCGGGGCGAGGGCAGTCGCGCAGCTCGGCGCTGGCGCCGGAGCGTCGGCCAAGAGCCTGGCTGCCGCATTGGTTCCGGCCGGATTGCTGGCCGGTGTCATCGGGGCGCTGGGGTATGCCTACCTTGACGCTGTGAAGCAGGCGCGTGAGTTCAACGCTGCAATCAACGGCGGGTCGAACGATGCCGGGCAGAGCATTGCCAGCCTCAAGTCAATGGCTGACGCCGCTGGTGCGCTAACTGGCAACCTGACCGGCGCCCGTGAAGCTGTGATTGCCTTGGCTTCTGGCGCCGCCACCAGCGGTGTCCAGATGCAAAATTTGGCGGAGGCTGCCGCTGCCATCGGTGAGGTTACAGGGAAGGGGGCGGATGACATCGCCAAGTCGCTTGCCAGCGCGGGCGATACCGCGACAGATGCTGCCGAGAAGATCAGTGATCAGTATGGGTTGCTCACCTACGAGCAGTACCAAGTCATCAAGGCGCTGGACGAGCAGGGCGAGCATCAACGCGCGCTGGATACCCTCAGCGAAGACCTCAACCACTCGGCGCAAGAGCGGCTGAAGAATTACCGCGAATCCCTTTCGGACATCGAGCGGGACTGGGATCGGGTGAAAAAGGCTATCAAGGGCGCCTACGCGGAGATCCGGTCGGAAATCTTTCCGGATCTGGCAAAGCAGATCGAGATCACCCAGCGAGTTCTGGACACCAGGAAAGCCGGTGGCATTGCCGGCGCGGTGTCCAATGGGCTGAGCTCGCTCAATTCGTTCCTTGGGCTGGACGAAGGCGATAACGACGACTCGACGCCGGCGCTGGAAGCGAAACTAGTAAGACTGAAGGCTCTCCAGTCGGCAAGTGAAAGCAATACTGCTGCCACGGGCGAAGCGACAAAGGCAAACAAGGAGCTGATTGCCGTCCAGAAGGATTTGGACAGGCAGTTGGATAACCTGAATCCGCTGGCGAAGCGTCAGGAGGCCTACAAGAAGCTGAATGACCAGTTCACAAAGCTCTACCAGAATGCCGACAAGACCGGGCAAAAATCGCCTTTGCTTGATGGGGTGACCTTTGACGGCCAGAAGTTCGCCGGCGGAGCCTACGACAAGCTGCGCGGCAAGATCGACAAAGACAACAAGGATCCCAAGGCTGGAGCCGGCAGTGTCGACCTCTCGGGCTTCAACAACGCCAAGAACAACCTGGCCGCGATCAGCGAAGAGTACAAAAACGCCCAGAAGGAACTGGACGCAGTCCAGAAAGCCGGCCTGGTCTCCCAGGCCGACTACGCCCTCAAGCGCGAAGCCCTGATCGGGAACGAACGGGACGAGGTCACGGCCGCCCACGAGGCCGAAATCGCCGCGCTGGAGGCCGCCAAGGCCAAGAAGTCGACCACGGCCGAGCAAAGCATCCAGCTCGACCAGAAGATCGCCGACGCCCGCGCCGCGATGGTCAAGGCGCAGAAGTCTGCCGACAGCGAGCTGGAAGTCCTGGCCACGAACGAGAAGGGCCGCCTGGCCCAGCAGGAACGGTCGATCACGACCTACGTTCAGGCGCTGGCCCAGCAGCAAAGGGCGCTTGAGCTGGCCGGCCAGCGGGCAGTGCTCGGCGTAGGCCAGGGCGATCGCCAGAACGCGCTGAACAGCGAGCTGAACAACCAGCAAGACCGGTTCGCCCAGCAGTCGCTGGATCTCGCCAACCAGAAGTCCGATCCGTCCCGGAACATGTCGGAGGAGGAGTTCCAGCGCAAGTCGCAGGCGCTCGCCGACGCGAACAAGGCTGCCACCGACCAGATCCGGCAGAACTATGCGGATGTCGAGGCGGCGCAGGGCGACTGGACGAAGGGAGCGACGTCCGCTTGGGCCAACTACCTGGATTCGGCGCGCAACATCGCCGGCCAGACCAAGTCCTTGTTCAGCAACGCCTTCAGCTCGATGGAGGACGCGGTCGTCAACTTCGCCATGACCGGCAAGCTGTCGTTTGCCGACTTCGCCAAGTCGGTGCTGGCAGACATGGCGCGGATCGCGACCCGGCAGGCGAGCTCTTCCGTGCTGAGTTCGATCTTCGGCATCGCCTCGTCCGCCGCGGGTTCCTACTTTGGCGGCGGCACAGCGTCTGCCGGTTCCACCACCGCCGGCTACACCGGATCCGACTTTTCCAACTGGGTGACCACCCAGGCGGACGGCGGCGCCTGGCAGTCCGGCGTGCAGATGTTCGCCAACGGCGGGGCCTTCACCAACAGCATCGTCAGCACGCCAACCGCCTTCGGGATGGCCGGCGGCCGGGCGGGCGTGATGGGAGAGGCCGGGCCTGAGGCGATCATGCCCCTGACCAGAACCTCCAGCGGCAAGCTGGGTGTCATCGCTGCCGCCGGCGGCTCCGGCACCTCGATCAGCATCAGCGCGCCGGTGACGGTGGTGACGCAGGATCGCAGCGGCGAGGGGATGCAGATCGACCAGCAGGCCCTGTCGAAGAGCCTGCAGTCGCAGATGCAGGTCGTGGCCGAGAAAGCCGTCTCCGATTCTTGGAGACCCGGCGGAACCAGCTTCCGAAACGCAAATGGGAGGGCCTGATGGCCATAGAGACATTCACCTGGCCGACCGAGCGCGGGGAAACCCCCGACATTAATTATCGGGTGCGCACCTCGAAGTTCGGCAACGGCTATGCGCAGAGCGCCGGCGACGGCCCGAACAACAAAGAGGACTCCTACCCAGTCACCTGCGTCGGCCAGAAGGCCGTGGTGGTGAATATCATGAAGTTCCTCGACCGTCATGCCGGGGCAAAGGCGTTTCTCTGGACAACGCCGCTCGGTGAGCTCGGGCTGTTCACCTGTAAGAATCCCGCTCCCACACCGATGGGCGGCGGCGTCTTCAAACTCACCGCGACGTTCGAGCGGGCATTCCAACCATAAGGGGTAGCCATGCCGCTAATCAGCGACATCCAGGTGCTCGAGCCGGGCAGCGAGGTGCTGCTGTTTGAGCTGGACGGCACCGACTACGGCGCGGACGTACTGCGCTTCCACGGGCATTCGATCCCGCACACGTCGGCCGAGCTGATCGCCGCCGGCGCCAACGCGGACCAGCTGCCGGCGAAGGCGATCTACTGGCAGGGCAACGAATACAGCGCCTGGCCAATGCAGATCGACGGAATCGAGTCTAACGGCGACGGCACGGCGGTACGGCCCACGCTGTCGGTCGGCAACGTCAACGGGCGGATCACTGCGCTCTGCCTGGCATTCGAGGATCTGGTCGAGTTCAAGCTGACCATGCGCCACACGCTGGGCACGTACTTGGACGCGGACAACTTCCCGGCCGGCAACCCGACGGCAGACCCGACCCAGGAGACGATCGAGGTCTGGTACATCGACCAGAAGACGAACGAGGACGGGGAAACGGTCAGTTGGGAGCTGGCCAGCCCGGGCGACGTCGGCGGCGAGACCGTCGGCCGCCAGGCCACGACCCTCTGCCATTGGTGCCTCACCGGCGGTTACCGCGGGCCCAACTGCGGCTACACCGGCGGCTACGTCACGAAGGACGGCGTGCCCACCGACAACCCGGAACTGGATGAGTGCGACGCAACGCTGGGCAGGGGCTGCATCCCGCGCTTCGGCGATGGCAATCCGCTGCCGTTCGGCGGGTTCCCGGCTGTTTCACTGATCGCACGGAGCTGACCATGCGCAAACACATCCTGAACGCGGTCCAGGCCCATGCCGCCGCCGAGTACCCGAAAGAATGTTGCGGGCTGCTGCTGGCCGTGGGCCGCAAGCAGCAGTATTACCCATGCCGAAACGTCTCAACCGAGCCGAACGAAGAGTTCCGGATCGATCCGGAGGAGTACGCGGCGGCGGAGGACGTCGGCGAGGTGATCGGCGTGGTGCACTCGCACCCGGACGCCACCAGCCGGCCTTCGCCGCGCGACCTGGCCATGTGCGAGGCCACCGCGCTGCCCTGGCACATCCTGAGCTGGCCGGAGGGCGACTTTCGCACCATCACGCCGTCCGGCGAGGTGCCGCTGCTCAAGCGTCCGTTCGTGCACGGCGCCTGGGACTGCTGGCAGGTCTGCGCTGACTGGTACAAGCGCGAATGGGGGCTGGAGTTCGAGGCCTTCAAACGCGCAGACGGCTGGTGGGAGAGCAGGGAGAACATCAGCCTGTACGAGGCCAACTACGAGGCCGCCGGCTTCTGCCGGGTCGACCAGCCGCAGCGCGGCGACATGATCGTGATGGAGGTGGGGCGGACGGTTTACCCTAACCACGCAGGGATCTTCCTTGGCGCGGATCCGGCGCTGCCCGGTGAGGATGCGGAAACCTTCGGGCCTGGGCCGTTCTTGCTGCACCACCTGTACGGCCGGCCGTCGGAGGTGATCGTGTTCGGCGGGCCTTGGCTTGATAGAACGCGCCTGGTGCTGCGCCACAGAGCTTCTGCGCATAATTAGCTTGAGCGGATTTATGCGAGCTCGGGAGCGCGTTGAACTTGGTGGGCTATGTCGACGCCATGATCGATCTCGGCACGACGCAGGTCATATGTCGCTTGCAGATTGACCCAGAACTGAGCGCTGGTACCCAAACAGGCTGCCAGCCTCAAAGCTACGTCTGCTGTGATTCCGCGTCGCAGGTGCACAATTTCGAGAACGGTAGGCGGGGAAACGTGGAGCATTCGGGCCAAAGCTGTTGGCGTAATGTCCAGTGGGTGGAGGTACTCTTCCACCAGAATTTCGCCCGGGTGGACGGGGCGCATGCCGTTATTAAACACAAGTCACCTCAGTGGTAGTCTACAATTTCAACGTTTTCAGGCCCTTGAGCATCCCAGGTGAAGCAAATGCGGTACTGATCATTAATTCGGATGCTATGTTGACCCTGTCGGTTCCCTTGTAGCGCTTCCAGCCGATTGCCTGGGGGCGATCCTAAATCGTGCAATGTGGTCGCCGAGTTCAGCATCGTCAGCTTCCTCTGAGCGACAGATGATATCGCTTGCCAGCGCCTGCAGGCACCGGTCGTGTATAGCGACTCAGTATCGGGACAGCGAAAACTGATAATCATCATTAATGCTTAACGTTGTTCGTTAACGGTGATTGTAGGTCTGCCGAAAATCATAATTTATGTTTTCGACGAACGGCTTTCGCTTGGGGTTTTCGTCACGCGACTGTACCTTTTTCAGTTTTCAGGATGAGAATCGATTATGCGTGTACTTTTAGGAACGTTGGCTGTGGCGCTTTTGGCGGGGTGTGCGACGTCGCCGACGCCGTCCAGTGAGGCTCGGCAAGCCCCTGCAATTCAGTTATCTGCATACCAGAGCAAGCCAACTGGTGCCTTCGGCACACTCCAGGTCATTCGGGATGTGGGCCACACAGGCAGTCTTTGCTCAATGGCGGTTTTCATTGACGGCAAGCAAGTCGCTAAGCTTGATCCTGGCCAGAAGGCGTCTTTTTATCTTCCGCCTGATTCCGTTTCGGTCGGGGCCGCTTACACAGGGTCTGGCCTTTGTTCTATGGGGGCAGACCGGATTGAGCGAGAAGCAGTCGTGAAGGATGGTGTGATCAAAAAATATCGAATTTTCACTGGCGGCGATGGGCAGATAGACATACTCCCAACGACGCTTTGAACTGACCGCCTCCGGGCGGTTTTTTTACGCTTGGAGAAAGGTATGTGTTCAGCAATTACTTACACCCCGATGACCAGGGTTTTGCTTTCCGGGTCGCTTGCGAAGAAGTTTTTCCGCAGCAAACACTTTCTCCTTGATGGCGGCTCAGCCGGGGAGGTCTTCCGAGCGCTCAATGCGACAGTCGATGGGTTTTCCGAGGAAATAAGGCGGCTTGAGCGGCTTGGGTTGAAGTTTGTCATTTTCCGGAACCGATCGAACATCGGCATGGAAGGACTCGACATTGGCGGCACTCGTGAAGTTAGGATTGTTCCGGTGATTGGTGGTAGCAAGCGCGCCGGAGGGTTGCAGACGATAATCGGCACGGTGATGATCGCGGCAGCTTACGTGCTGTCTTTTACCCCGTTGGCGGCAGCATCTCCTTTTTTGTATGCGGCCGGCACTTCGATGGCGATTGGCGGCGTCATCCAAATGCTCAGCCCCCAGGCCTCGGGCCTTAAGCAAAGTGCGTCCCCAGACAACGCCCCGTCCTACGCCTTCGGCAGCGCCAAGAACACCACCGCCAGCGGCAACCCGGTACCGATCTGCGTCGGCGAGCGCCGGTGGGGCGGCATCATCATTTCCGCCTCGATCTTTGCCGAAGACAAAGTCTGATCAGGCCAGCAGCACAGCAACCGCCATTGGGCGGTTTTTTTACGCCTGGAGGAAAGCATGGGCGCAGCAGAAAGGATCGAGATCTACGGCGAGAAGGGCGGCAGCAGCAAGCCGAAGGCGCCGTTTGAGGCCAGCGACAGCCTGCGCTCGACGAACCTAGCGAAGCTCCTGATCGCCGTTGGCGAGGGCGAGTTCGACGGCACGCCGACCGACTACGACATCTACCTGGACAACACGCCGATCCGCGATGCCAGCGGCAACTACAACTTCCCGAACGTGCGGTGGGACTGGCGGCCGGGTTCGGTCGATCAGACCTACATCCCGGGCATTCCGTCGGTGGAGAACGAGACGTCGCTGAACGTGGAGTTGCGCAGCGATACGCCGTGGGTGCGCGCGATCACCAATACCCAATTGTCGGCGGTGCGCATGCGCTTCGCCTGGCCCGCCCTGCAGCGGGCTGACGACCAGGGCAACGTGGCCGGCTACCGCATCGAGTACGCCGTCGACGTGGCCACCGACGGCGGCGCCTATCAGCAAGTGCTGGTGGACGCCGTGGACGGCAAGACCACCACTCGCTACGAGCGCTCGCGGCGTATCGACCTGCCGCCGGCGACCACGGGCTGGCAGATCCGCGCGCGGCGGCTGACGCCGAACCAGAACAGCAACAAGATCGCCGACACCATGCTGATCGCCGGCTACACCGAGGTGATCGACGCCAAGCTGCGCTACCCGAACACCGCGCTGCTCTACATCGAGTTCGATGCCGAGCAGTTCACCAACATCCCGTCCGTGACCGTGAAGTGCAAGGCCCGGCGCTGGATGGTGCCGAGCAACTACAACCCTGAGCTTCGCACCTACACCGGGACGTGGGACGGCAGCATGAAGTCGGCGTGGACGAACAACCCGGCCTGGATCACCTACGGGATCTGCACCAATGACCTGTTCGGCCTGGGCAAGCGCATCAAGCCGTGGATGGTCGACAAGTGGGAGCTGTACCGGATCGCCCAGTACTGCGACCAGCTGGTGCCGGACGGCCTGGGCGGCGTCGAGCCGCGCTACCTGTACGACATGAACCTGCAGGGCAAGGCGGATGCCTGGTCGCTGCTGCGGGATATCTCGGCGAGCTATCAGGGCATGACCTACTGGGCCCAGGGCCAGTTGGTGATGCAGGCCGACATGCCGCGGGCCCAGGACTTCGACTACGTCTTCACCCGGGCCAACGTCATCGACGGCAAGTTCACCTACGGCAGCGCATCGGCGAAAACGCGCTACACCCGGGCGCTGGTCAGCTACGACAACCCGGCCAACAACTACGACACAGACGTGATCCCATTCGCCGATCCCGACCTGCAGCGCCGCTATGGCGATCGCCTGATCGAATTGAGCGCTATCGGGTGCACCCGTGCATCCGAGGCTCAGCGTCGCGGCAAGTGGGCAGTCCTGAGCAACAACCAGGACCGCACCGTGTCGTTCAAGACCGGCATGGAGGGCGTGATCCCGCTGCCCGGGCACATCATCCCGGTGGCGGACTCGCTGCTGGCTGGTCGTGAGGTCGGCGGGCGCATCTCGGCCGCCGCTGGGCGCGTGGTGACGCTCGACCGCGACACACAGGCGAAGGCCGGTGACCGGCTGATCATCAACCTGCCGGGCGGCCGCGCCGAGGGCCGAACCGTGCAGAGCGTCAGCGGCCGCGCCGTCACCGTGACCGTGGCCTACAGCGAGCCTCCGATCGCCCAGCTGCAGTGGGCGCTGGACGCCGACGACCTGGCGATCCCGCTGTACCGGGTGCTGCGCACTCGGCGCACGGTAGAGGGAGACTACGAGATCAGCGCCCTGCAGTATGAGCCCAGCAAGTTCCCGCACATCGACACCGGCGCCCGCCTGGAAGAGCGGCCGATCAGCGTGATCCCGATCACCGTTGTTCCGCCGCCGGCGAGCGTCACCGTCGCGTCGACCTCGTCGGTAGTGCAGGGGCTGGCCGTGGCCACCATGAACATTAGCTGGCCCGCCGTGGAAGGCACCGTCGGCTACGACGTGGAGTGGCGCAAGGACAGTGGGAACTGGATCAAGCTGCAGCGCACCGGGACGACCAGCGTGGATGTCGTCGGCATCTACGCCGGCGCCTATGTGGCCCGCGTCCGCGCGGTGAGCGCGTTCGACATCTCGTCGATCTGGCGCAACTCGGTTTTGACCAACCTCAGCGGCAAGCAGGGGCTGCCGCCGGCACTGGCTTACCTCCGAACGACCAGCAAGGTTTATGGCATCGGCCTGGAATGGGGATTCCCAGAAGGGGCCGGCGACACTCAACGTACAGAAATCTGGAATAACAAGGTCAATGACCTGTCCAGCGCCGTCAAACTGTCGGATTTTGCTTATCCGCAAGCGAACCACGAAATGCAGAACATCGTGCCAGGAACCAGCCTCTTTTTCTGGGGGCGCCTGGTAGACCGAATTGGCAACGTCGGGCCGTGGTTTCCTGCAGTGAATGGCGTGAACGGGCAAGTCAGCATCGACGAGGGCGAGTACGAGCAGTATTTCCTCGGCAAAATCCAGGAGTCTGCACTGGGCAAAAATCTTCTGGAGGAGATCGGCAGGATCTCCGGTGACGGTGAAGGTTCTGTCAACGATCGTATCGAGCAGGCCAAGCAGCAACTGGAAGACCTAATCGGCGAAATCGCCGATGCCATGGTGTATGACCCGACAAAGTCCTATGGAAAAGGGGAAGTGGTTCGTTTGGAGGGTCGGCTGTACTCGGCGATCAAAGCAGTGCCTATCGGTACTTCGCCGCCGAACGCCGAGTTCTGGTATGACATAGGGACGATTGCCGAAACGACCAACGCGCTGGCGTTACAGGTTCAGCAGCACACCACTCAGATCGATACCATCGACGGAAAGGTCACCGCCCAGGCATCAAGCATGCAAGCGCTGCAGGCTGCATGGCGTGAGGATGACGGCCATGGAGCAATGGCGGATGCGCTCCAAGGCTGGAGCAATACCGCGTCTATTGCCACCAACGACAGGGTTCGCGCTGAGGAAAATCTGGCCTCGGCCACCCGCATCACCACGCTCGATGCAGCGGTCGGGACGAATGCCGCGAATATCACATCACTCGCCACGACAGTCGCAACAGACAAGGAGGCGACGGCGCAGAAGATCGACACGCTGACAGCGAAAACAAGCGATGCAACGGCCAAGGCCGAAACGGCTAGCACTGTGGTCGCAGGGCTGAACGGCAAGGTGTCGGCGCTGACCACCATCAAGACATCTACAACAGTCGGCGGTCGCACGGTCATGGCGGGCCTGGCCATTGGTGTGGAAGGGGAGCAGCAGGAGTCACAGATCCTTGCGTTCGCCCAGCGCTTCGCGATCCTGGACGAGGTCAGCGGGCAGATGATTGCTCCGTTCGTAGTGCAGGGCGGTCAGGTGTTCATGAACACCGCGATCATCAGCCAAGCCTTCATCAAGGAACTGGTGCTCGGGATGACGCTTCGGTCTGCAGCTTTGAACAATCAGGGATTACCACTGCTGGAGATCAATATTCCGGCAGGGACATTCACTCTGCGAGGTCAGTCAGATAGCGGCTACACACTGCTGAACAACAACGGCATCTATGTCTACGACCTTAACTACATCGAGCGCGCGGCGCTCGGGAAGATGACGTAATGGATTACTACGGCGCGAGGACGAAGGACGCTGCGGGGCGCGTGACACTGGAAACGTCCACCATGACCATTCGATCGATTGTGACGAGACAGGTCACCGTCCCTCCCATCACCAGCAATTTCACCAGCTACATCAATATGCCGGAGATCACTGCGCAGTCGTTCGTGTGTGTGACCTTACCAAATCCAACAGATGAAAACTCCGTCTTACCTGCGGTCTTCTGGTCGGCGGGACAGCTCAGAGTTCGGCGCGGGCAAGGGATGGTGCTCAACGTTTTTATCCTGAGTTACCAATAGGAGAGGAGCATGGACTACGGGTTCAGGTCACGTAACGGACAGAACTTCTTTCAAATCGATAGTGAGAACAAGGTGCTGAACGTCGCTGCATCGGGTAGCTACACGATCGGGAAGCCGCCGAATGCACCCGTGACGATCACCCAGGCGGTCATTACTTACCCGGCCCCCATAACCACCGCCGAGGCGCCGCACGTTTTCCTCAATCCAACCAACCAGGGCATGTACCACTCGTTGGTGCAACTGGGGGGGGCGGGCAACTGGACAGGGTTTCGTTTTCAGCTGCACTTGATGGCGCCGTTCAATGCGTCCGACTGCAGCGGTCGCTGGCTTGTCGCGACGTTCCGGTCCACGTCGCGCGCAAGCGAGTACGACTTGCGTCTGCGCAATGCCGCTAACGAGCAGATCTTCGTGGGCGCCGACAATCTCCTCGTGATGACAGGATTTCCAATCAACGAAGGCTGGAGTCTGGACAATCGGGGTAGTGAGGTTTCCGGTATCTACTGGAGCGGTTACCAAATGCCTTGGACGGGCTCCTACGATGATTACTTTCTCGCCTCCACGCTGCTTGGCGGGAAGATCTACAACGGCAATACAACGCTTCAGACACCTTGCGGATTCCATGCGGGAGTGCGCTCAACACTCAATGGTTACGTGGGGGCAATGGTGAGTTCAGAAGGGGGAACCGCTAAAAATGGCCGAACCACTTTCGCGGCCAGACCCATGCGGCCCTTGTGATCACGACCAAAAACGACCCGCCGCTGTGCGGGTTTTTTATTGACCAAATTTAGGATATTCCATGCCTTGGCTCAGAGGTGGAACAGTAGCTGTCACCGCGGGATCAACCACAGTCGTTGGAACCAATGCGGATTTCGCAGCCAACTCACGAGTCGGAGACGCGTTTGTAGGCCCGGATGGCTTTAACTATGAGATCGGAAACATCGCCAGCCAGTCTGTGATCTCTATCATTCCGGCTTACAAGGGGCCGACAGTAAGCGGCTCGGCCTATGCAATCATGCCAGTGCAGGGCTATCCGAAAGCGTTGGCTGACTCGTTCAATACATTGAAAAACCAGTTCGGCGGCGTGATCGCGGTGCTTGGCAGTGATCCGACGCAATCCGGTGTCCGATCGGCGCTCGGCCTTTCCAATGCTGATGGATTGACCGAAGGGGTAATGAACAAATACTTCTCAGAGGCCCGGGTATGCGGTACTCCTTTGACTGGTTTGAGCCTACCAGGCAATCCCACTGCTGTAGTGGCCACTGACACGGTTCTGGCTGCGCTGGCCAAGCTCCAGGCCCAGGTAGTCGCCCGGGCGGCTAGGGGCGAAAACTCGGACATCACTTCGCTCACCGGGCTGACGACACCGCTGTCGAGGGAGCAGGGTGGTCTCGGCGGTGCTCAGGGCTTCATTGAAGGCCTTGGCTTGGTCTGGCTGTCGGGTACTACTATTGCGGTTCGTGCGGGCAGCGCTTTTGTGCCGTCAGTTGGAAAGGTCGTGACCTACGCCGGGGGCAACATCACCCCCATGGGCGTCGGGGCGGTGAACACCTTCATTCACCTGTACCTCACCTCCGCCGGCGCCATCGAGCAGTCCACAACGGCAGCGCCGACGCGCTACTACAACCAGGCCCACCAGAAGACGGGGGACGCCTCCCGGCGCTACATCGCGTCGATCCTGATCAATACCAACGCGGCCGGGGCCTATCAGTTTGTCCATAGGCTCACCGACAGCTCGATCATGTACACGGTGGCCAGCCCGGAAACCACGACCTTTCGGCTGCTCAACGGCGGCACGTCGGCAGCGGCATTCAACACGCGAACCGTCACACCGGTTACGGCGCACACCCTGGAGGCAGCCTGGCAGAACGTCGGTAGCGCTTCGGTGAGGTTCACCCCCTCCGACGCAGGGACACCGGTAGCGTCAGGCTGGATGGTGTTCGTTCCTCCAACTGCCATTTTTAACGGCCGTTGCCCAATTGCTGGGGACGGCACCATTACGTACAGCGCAACCGGCGGCGGAAGTGCCAACTGCTACGCGCTCGGCTACTACTTCGACAGGTGACGAAATGCCTTACGCAATCACCGCCGCGGGTTGGCGGGCCATCAACCCAGACATGGAACTGCTGGAAGACGAGACCTACGTCGAGGAGATCCCCCAGTCATTGCTCGACGCCATTGCCGCACAGGATCTCCTGCGCGAAACCACGGCCACTCTGAATGCCCGAACCCGCCTGGCGACGGCTCAGGTCACGGCCCTGCAAAGCCGGATCGACGCCATCAACGACGCGATCGACGGCGAATACGCGCTTCCCGAGGAGGTCGACGAGAAGCCACAGCGGGTGGCGGCGTTGGCCGACTGGAAGAAGTACCGCGTCCTGCTGGGCCGAGTGACCGGGCTCCCGGTCTGGCCGACGGCGCCGTCCTGGCCTGAGCAGCCCGAGCCGTACAACGAAGAAACCACCGTGGCCCGCGCGACTTCGGCATGAGCCGATCGCCGCGCCTGAGTCCGCCCGCCCAGCGCGGGCATTTTTTTGCCTGGAGAAAAGCATGACAGTCACCGAACAAGACCGCGACGTCCTTGCGCGTACGCTGTGGGGCGAGGCCCGCGGCGAGACCCAGGCCGGCCAAGTGGCCGTGGCCTGGACGATCCGCAACCGGGTGTTCGACGGAAAGCCCAATTCCTGGTGGGGCGAGGGCTACGCCGGCGTGTGCCAGAAGCCGTACCAGTTCAGCTGCTGGAACAAGGACGACCCGAACTTCGCCTACCTGTCCGGCGCGAAGCCGATCCCGGCCCGCGAGCTGTCCCAGGCCAGGGCGGCGGCGGACCAGGTCATCGACGGAAAGGTGCCTGATCCCACCGGCGGGGCGACGCACTACTACGCCCTCAGCATGAAGAAGCCGCCGGCCTGGGCCGCGAAGGCGAAAAAGACCCTGCAGCTGGGCGGGCACGTCTTCTTCAAGGACGTGCCGTGATGGCCGTCCCGTGGAAGGCTGTCGCCGCGGTGGTGCTGGTGCTGATCGGCGCCGGGGCCGCCTGGCTGTTCCAGGACTGGCGCTACGGGCAGCAACTGGCCGAGCAGACCCGTCAGCACGCCGAAACCCTCAACCAACTCACCCAGGCCGCCGCCGGCGCCCAGCAGGCTGAGCAGGACAAGCGCCTGGCGCTCGAGCAGCGCCTGTCGGCCAGCGAGCAAACCCACTACAAGGAACTCAGCGATGCCCAAAAAGACCAGGCGCGCCTGCGCGATCGCCTTGCCACTGCTGATCTGCGGCTGTCAGTCATCCTCGATGCGGGTTCAACCGATGGCTGTTCAGTGCCTGCCACCGCCGGCGCCGGCGGCGTGGTTCATGGCCTCGTACGAGCCGAACTTGACCCAACGCATGCTCAAAGAATTGTCGCCATCACCGACGAAGGCGACAGGGGATTGATAGCGCTGCAGGCCTGTCAGGCGTATATACGCGCACTGGCGCCGTGACCTACATTCGTGGTCAAAAAAATTAGCATCGCTTTTGATGCTAATAAACAGTTTCGAGTCGCTTATTGGTCTTTTGAATCGCATTGAGGTCCATAATGGTTTGCGCGAAATAGTTGTTGAATCTAACACGAAGTTTTATTGTCTCTGCACTGGCTTGAATCTCTACATTGTATTTCTTGAGTGCCTCGTTTATGTTGCTTGACCAGTGCTCTATGAACCTTGCGTAGTGTTCTGGAAGGCATTTAAAAATTGCTTCCGTCTTAGTTGCTACGCTTGGGGTTTCAAAGTCGGATATGATTTGGTGAGCGAATATATTTCTTATATCTCGCAATCCGTGCAATAAGTTAGCAACGCCTTCAGGAATTATTCCTAATCTAAAAGAAAGATCTATTTTGGCGGCGAAATTGTTAACAGGGAGCTTTTGCTTTCCTGAGTTTGGAATTAACCTGTCAAGTATCAAGCTCTCAAGTGCTGCCTCTGCGAATACTGCTGCAAGTAGTGCAGCACCCCTATCATTTTCAGCTTGAATCAATTCAAAGCATTTTGCGTGAACTTCTGTATCTGTCATGCCGCTGAACATAAGCATCTCCTCAGGGTCTCCAGATGAGATTATATGATCTTAAGGATGACGCTATAGCTCGTACCGTTTTTTGTACCATTCCTGCGTTTTTTAGGGGGTTTTAGGGGGTTGAATGCCCCCTGAAGCCCTTTAAAACCCCCAGACCAAAAACGCCAGCATTTACGCGCCGCTGGTGAATTCTTGAAGTCAATAGATCGTTTTAGATGGAGGAGAAAGGCCGGCAAGAATTCCGCGAAGGCTATCAGCTTCACGTTTGTAGGCATTCTCCGAGCCGCGCATGTCGTGCATTTTTCTGCGGATCTTTGCTGTTTCTGCCGCCTTCTCGCGGAGGGTGGCCATGGCCTCGTCCCGCTGCCTGATGGCTTCGGCGTGCATCTGGACAAGCTTGAAGATCCGCTCCCGCTGCTGGCGCAGCTGCAGGGTCAGTTCCTCGAACTCGTTCTCGTAGATCTTGAGCTGGTGCTGGCAGGTTTCGAGCGGCGTCGGGCAGCCGAGCCAGTCGTCGGTGTTTTCGATTTCGGAGGGGTCCACGGTAGGGGCCTTGATGTGTACTGTTTAAATACACAGTAATCGAGGTGGCCCCGGCCGACGAGAACCAGGCGACGAGCTGTCAGTCGGGCGTCATCAGGACGGCGAGGGTCATCTTGATGAACTCCTCGTTCTTGTCGATCGCCCAGAGCGCGCCGCGCACGTTGTCGGCGACTTCGGCGGATCCTCGCTGTTCAACCCAGTTCGAGAGCTCCAGGATGGCGGCCTCCAGGGCGAGCTGATTTTCGTTGATCTTGAAGAGCAGGGAAGGGAGCAGGTCGGCATTTGGCATGGGATTTCCTCGGCAGAAGAAATCAGCGTAGCAGGGGATGTGTTCGGTTGGCAGAACGCCGGAATGCAGGGACTTTCTGGCCGAAAGCCTGTAGGGACTTTTGCGGGGAAACGTGAATTACGGTAAAGCACGGTACGGCATCGATTGCAGTGGGCGCCGTTCCAAAAGACTGATCCGTATAGCTTTTTATGGCCCCTGCAAGCATGGGGTGCTAGGGGTCGAGTGTTCGAATCACTCCGTCCCGACCATTATTCCTGAGTAAAATCAGACACTTAAGCCGATCAGTCAGATCGGCTTTTTTGTGCCTGCGCAAAACGCGCGCAAAATGTCACTGTCACCCGACAAACCTTCATTTCAGTGCAACGTCACCACCTTGCGACTTTCTCCGATCCTGATTCGATCCAAGGCACGGTTCAGCGCATCCAAGGCATCCAGAAGGGCCTTTGCCTCAGCTTCCCGACCCTCCCCCCAGAGACGCTCAGCCATTTTGTTCAAGGCCTGGATAGAGCGTTCAATCTCGGCAGCGGTGGCTGCTTTGCTTTCCGGGTGTTTCTTAAGCATTGATACAACTCTGTATGCATGAAGGTGTCTGGAGCAGTCTATCTTAGCCCATGCCGAAGGGAGACTCCTGCTTCTGGGGGGTGAACGAAGCCTGAGCCCGACCGGGTGACGAAACGAAGAATAGAGACGATGAAAGAACCTACCTACCAACTGCTGGAAGTCGCTGACGGCAAGCCGATCAAACTGTGGACCGAGGGCGTCCCGGTGGAAGAGGAAGCGCGGCGGCAATTGTTGAACACCGCCAAGATGCCGTTCATTTTCAAGCACCTGGCCGTGATGCCGGATGTGCATCTGGGCAAGGGCTCGACCATCGGCAGCGTGATTCCCACGGTCGGGGCGATCATTCCGGCGGCGGTCGGGGTGGATATCGGTTGCGGCATGATCGCTGCGCGCACCTCACTGAGGGCTGCCGATCTGCCCGACAACCTGCATGGCCTGCGCAGTGCCATCGAGCAGGCCGTCCCTCACGGCAGAACCCTGACCCGCTCAAGGCGCGATACAGGGGCGTGGGATCAGATACCGCCACAGGCAGACCAGGCCTGGGCGGCGCTGTTTCCGCGGTTCAAGGCGATCACCGACAAATACCCGAAGCTCGCCGACACGAACAACCGCAATCACCTCGGCACGCTTGGCAGCGGCAACCACTTCATCGAGGTGTGCCTGGATGAGGCCGACCGGGTCTGGTTCATGCTGCACAGCGGTTCCCGCGGCGTGGGCAACGCCATCGGCAACCTGTTCATCCAGATGGCCCAGAAGGACATGCGCCAGCACATCGCCAACTTGCCGGATCGCGATCTGGCGTACTTCGAAGAGGGCAGCCGGCACTTTGACGACTATGTGGAGGCAGTCGGGTGGGCGCAGGACTTCGCCCGGCAGAATCGGGTCATGATGATGGACGCGGTGGTCCGTGCGACCCGGACCGTCATCCGCAAACCGTTCGAAGTGGCCCTGGAAGCAGTGAACTGCCATCACAACTATGTGCAGAAGGAACAGCATTTCGGTGAGGACGTATTGATCACCCGCAAGGGGGCCGTGTCGGCGAAGAAGGGCGAGTTGGGCATCATCCCAGGGTCGATGGGGGCCAAGAGCTTCATCGTGCGCGGTCTGGGCAACGAAGAGTCGTTCTGCTCCTGCAGCCATGGCGCAGGCCGAACCATGAGCCGCACCAAGGCCAAGAATACCTTCACCGTAGCGGATCAGGTTCGCGCCACCGCTCATGTCGAGTGCCGTAAGGATGCGGACGTGATCGACGAGATCCCGATGGCCTACAAGGACATCGAGAAGGTCATGCACGCGCAGCGTGAGCTGGTGGAAGTGCTGCATACCTTGCGTCAGGTGGTGTGCGTCAAGGGATAGGCAGCGTCGGACGGCGCTGACCGTACCGCCTGCCTTCAAAGTGCCAGCAGACGGCAAACTGCTGGCCCCCGGATGATCTCCGTATCGGCAAACTCGCCTTTTTTCAAAAGGTTAGGTGGGCTATATGCGGACGATTGTCATCACCGTTGCAACGCTTTCCCTGGCTGCCCTTGCGCTGGGGGCTCAAGCGAAAGAACTGAGCAAGAGCCATCGTTTTGCATGCGCGTGGGGCTCGGACATCGCCGCAGGCGCACAGCAATCGAAACTGTCGGGGATTTCCCTGTATGGCGCGCGCAAGCGCTTGCAGGTTCGCAAGTTCCAGCAGCCATGGATGCGCATGACGGCCATGGGCATTACCGAGCAGACCTACAACAGCACTTCCCGGCTCAAGCCGGCGGCGGTCAAGCAGACCTATTACGAGCAATGCGTGCGGCATGAGCTGGCGCAGCGCTGAGCACAAGGCCCGCCCTCAGGGGTGGGCTTTTTCATGCCTGGCGCCCGTGCTAAGTCACTTGTCGCTTTCGCAGTTGACCATCCAGGACACGCCGAAACGGTCCGTCAACATGCCGAAACGAGCGGCCCAGAAGGTCACCTCCAGCGGCATGTCGATGCGTCCGTCCTTGGCCAGAGCGTTGAAGACCCGTTCCGCCTCGGCGACGCTGTCGACGTTCAGGGACACCGAGCAGCCGCTCATGCCCGGGGTCGGGCGGTCGGGAGTGGTGTCCGAGGCCATGAGCATCTGGTCGCCGACCTTGAGGCACGTATGGATGATCAGGTGGTGATGGTCTTTCGGTACGTGTTCGGCGGCAGGCGTTTCGCCGAATGACATCATCGCTTCAAGCTTGCCTTGCAGGCATTGCTCGTAAAACGTGAAGGCGGCTCGGCAGTCGCCGTTGAAGATCAGGTAAGGGTTGATTTTCATGGTAGTGCTCCCGGAAGTCGAAACGCGGGCGGCGGCGATTGTTCACCCGGCAGCGCGTTCGACGCATGAACCATAGCAAAGCGTTGGACATCGGGAGCGGCGGTGTTTTTCCAGATGTTTTGCGCATGGTTGGCGCCAGCCTTATCCCTGAAGCGGTCAGTCCACGATCACCCGCTCATCTTCGTCGCCCAGGCACACGGTCAGTTGCTGCCCGTCCTTGTCGAATGCGCAATACGGCAGCGAGCGTTGCTTGGCGACCATCAGTGGCGCGCTGATGAAGAGGAGCGACAGCAGAATCGCTACCCCACTGCGGACAATCAACTTGAAGCGGGAAAGCGATGGGGCGCGCCGTGAGCGCTGGAACGCGCCCAGCAGCAAGAATCCCACGCCGATGAGCATGGCGATTTTGATTTCCTGCGGGCTGGTGCTGTAGATGAGGTTGTCGGAATCTTCAGGGTAGTTCGCCAGCCACCAGGCGCCGATGGACAGGGGCAGGAGTCCGGCGCCGATGCAGGCGGCGGTCGAGCCGGGCAGTCGCAGCAGCACTGTCAGCAGCAACCCGGAGGTTGCGATCAGCCAGCCGGTGGCGAACAGTTGCCCACCCAAGCCACCCATGAAGGTGCCGGTGACGTCGATGGGCGTGATCAGGCTCCAGTCATAAAAGGCGATGTGCGCCATCAAGGCCAGCAAGGCGAGCCAGCAGACGGGATAGTAAAACCACAGGGCAATGGGGCGGGGCAACACACGCGATCCTTTTCGTGACGTTCGGGGGGCGGCAGTATGCCCGGTCGGACGTCAGGAGTCCCGGGCGATTTGCCCTGGCGCCGAACCGGCCACCCTAGGCGCACGCATCAGGGCATCGATGGCCTTGCGATAGCTCTGCCCGCCCAGGGCCATGCTGTTGTTATGCGTCCCACCGGGCACCAGCAACAGCCGTTTGGGCTGCCGGGCGGCAGCGAACAACTGCTCACTGAACCGGGGCGGCACGAACGCATCTGCCTGGCCATGCACCACCAGCAGCGGCATGTGGATATCGGCGATCTTGTCGATGGAGTCGAATTTCTGCGACAGCAGCCAGCGCACCGGCAATGAGGTGTCGGCCACGGCGGCGGCTACGTCCGCCAAGGAGGTGAAGGTGGACTCGATGACCAGCCCGCGCACCGGCAGGGGGGTATGGTCCCTGGCGGCGTTGCGGCCCAGTTCGGCGGCCAGGTCGATGGCCACCGCGCCTCCCAGCGAGTGGCCGTAGATCAAGCGCTTGCCCGGATCGGGCTGCAGTTGTTGAAAGCGTTCCCAGGCCACTCGGGCGTCTTCATAGACGCTGCTTTCCGACGGCAGGTCGCCCTGGCTTTTGCCGAAACCCCGATAGTCGATGGCAAGCACCGAATAGCCGGCCGCGCGCAATTGTTCGATGCGGAACAGTTGGCCCGTCAGGTTCCAGCGAACGCCGTGCAGATAAAGGATGGCCGGAGCGTTGGCCCGTTCCGCCGGCCACCACCAGGCGTGAATGCTTTGCCCGGCTCTGAAGCGCTTCGGCTGCAGGTCGAGTTCTTGCACGCTGTCGGGCAAGCCGTGATACCAGCCTGCGGTGCCGGGTTCGATGCGAAACAGCAGCTTGCGCTCGGCATGCTCCAGCACGGCGCAGCTTGTCGGCAAGCCGATGATCAGGGCAGCCATGCAGGCGAACGTCAGCCGACGGCGTCGCAGACGGGTCATGAAAGCGGGGAGCATTAAGCGTTTCACCGGAGCGCGGACAAAGAACGCTTTGTACCAGAAGCCTTCGTCCGCGCGCGAGATTTTCGACCGCCGCGCACCAGCAATGATTGCAAGATGCGACGGTGGCTCAGTCCACCGTCAACACGATTTTGCCGATGTGGTTCCCCGCTTCCATGTGGGCGTGGGCCAAGGCTGCCTCGGTGAGCGGGTAGACCTTGTCGATGATCGGCAGGCAGCGCCCGGCCGCCAGTGTCGGCCACACATGTTCACGCAGTTGCGCGGCGATGGCCGCTTTCTCGTCGCCGGTGCGGGCGCGCAGCAGCGAGCCGGTGACCACCGCCCGTTTCGCCAGGATCGCCAGCAGATCGACGTCGTTGGCCCGGGCGCCCCCGAGGAAGCCGAGCATCACCAGACGTCCGTCCATCGCCAGTGCCTGGAGGTTGGCGTTGAGGTAAGAGCCGCCCATGATGTCGAGAATCACGTTGACGCCCTGGCCAGCGGTTCTTTCGGCGATGAGCGCGGAAAATTCCTGCTCGCGGTAATTGATCGGTTCACCGCCGAGTTCGCGGATGGCCGTGCACTTGTCGGCGCTGCCGGCGGTGGCGAAGGCCTCGATGCCGAATTCGCGGCAGAGCATCAGCGCGGTAGTGCCGATGCCGCTGGTGCCGCCGTGGATCAGGACTCGCTGGCCTGGCCGGGCGCCGCCCAAGCCGAACAGGTTGGCCCATACCGTGAAGAAGGTTTCGGGAAGCGCTGCCGCCTGCACCCAGTCCAGCCCCGCAGGCATCGCCAATGTCTGGCCGGCAGGCACGCTGCAGTATTGGGCGTAGCCTGCGCCATTAGTCAAAGCGCAGACCCTGTCGCCGATGGCGAACGTATCCACCCCGGCGCCGAGGGCGACGATCTCTCCGGCCACTTCCAACCCGGGGATCGGGTTCATCCCGGGCCTCATCGGATACAGGCCGGCCCGTTGCAGGGCATCGGGGCGGTTGATGCCGGCCGCGCGTACCCGGATCAGCACTTCGCCTTCCGGCACGGTCGGCAACGGCACGCGCCGGGGTTGCAGGACGTCCGGACCTCCGGGGCGGGTGATCTCGATTCGGGTCATTTCAGTGGGCAGGGTCATGTTCGGTGCCTCGCAAGGTGTGGTTCGGTGATGAAAACAGGTCGGTCAACTCAGGCAGCGGTGTCGCGCAAAGGTGTAAGGCAACCCTATCGCGGCCAGTTCCAGCAGCAGCGCCACCGCCAATGAGCCGGCGGCTGTCAAACACAGCAGCGCATGGTTGCCTCCGCTGGCCTCGAACAGTGCCGATGACGCGAACCCGGCCAGCGCCTGAAACGTGGCGAACGAAACGGTCGCGCGGTTCCTTTGCTCAAAAGGTTTATGGCGCTGAGCATATCGACTAAGGTCGCTGCACATGCGCAGCGATTTTGCTGAGTGATGATGCATTTGTGCATCAGTGGGGGAGGCAATATGAACTGGGATGATGCCAAGGTGTTTCTGGCGGTTTGCCGCGAGTCGACCTTGCGTGGTGCGGCGCGGGTCCTGGGGGTTGATCAAGCCACGGTGGGACGGCGCGTCACGGCACTCGAGCAGTCGTTGGGCGCCAAGCTGTTCCTGCGTACCTCCGATGGCTATGCGTTGACGACGGTGGGTGAGGCTGCGCTCTTGTCCGTGGAGAAAATGGAGCATTCGGCGCTGGAGTTGGAGCGCCGGATCCAGGGCATGGACGAGCGGCTGAGCGGAAACGTGCGGGTCAGCACCACCGACTCTCTGGCCATCGACTTTCTGATTCCGGCCATCGCGCGTTTGCATGAGTTGCATCCTGACGTGCGTGTGCAATTGGACGCCTCCACGCAATTCTCGAGCCTGGCCAAACGCGAAGCGGACATCGCGGTGCGCAACGCTCGGCCTGACGATCCCGACCTCATCGCGCGCCGCATCGCGCACTGGCCGGTGGGGCTGTTCGCTTCGCAGGCCTATGTCGACGCGCGAGGCGTGCCGTCGCCGGGCACTGCATTCGAGGGCCATGACCTGGTGGTGTATCAACCCTATGTGAAGGCCGGAAAAGAGGTGACGCTGGCGTCCGAACCGGTGGGGCGCGGGCGTATCGTGGCAGGTCTGAGTTCTAGCCTGTTGGTGCGGCGTTCGATTGCCGCCGGCATCGGTGTAGGAGAAATTCCCGTCTACATGGGGGAGCGGGACGGGCTGGTTCGGCTCTGGCCGGAGCGCACGCGGCCACAAGCCTATGAAGTGTGGCTGGTGACCCATGCGGATCTGCGTCACACGGCGCGGGTCAGGGCGGTGATCGAGCAGATCGTGGACGCGTTCGCACCGGAGAACGGATAGGCCAGACGCGCTGAATGCGTGGACTTGGCAAGGCTACGTCGGGTGGCGACATTGCCTACATTAAGGGCGGAATTCGCCGGCTTGTGGGTTTTCGGGCCGGGCTCTATCGTTTTCCAGACCTCGGACGAGACAAACCCCTCGTTCTGAAGGGATCAATCAGGGACGAATTGATAGCCGCAGAGGTGTGGAATTGATTGCAAGGGAAATCAGCCCGTTTCAGGAATGCGACATGTCCAGAGCCACCGACAAGACCGAATCCATGAACCACGTCAGCCGAGAGGAATTCAACGCCAGGATCGAGACCATCGAAGTCAGGATGGATGCCCGGATCGAATCCATGTCCGCGAAACTGGATGAGTTCGTCGCGGTGCAGGCGGAACGGGACAAGGCGTTCCTGGAGCGCGAAAGGGCCCGGGAGGAAACCCGTCTGGAACGTGAGCGGCTTCAGGAAAAAGCCCGGTTGGAGCGGGAGCGATCCTGGGAGCGCGCACGGCTGAGGTGGGAGCGATCTCAGGAAAGGGCTCGGCAGGAGCAGGGCGCAGCACAGGATAAAGCACGGCAAGAATGGGAAGCCGCTCAGGAAAGGGCCCGGCAAGATCGGGAGAAGGCGCGGGAGGTCGCACAGCGGGAACGAGACAAGGCACAGGAGGTCGCACAGCAGGAACGAGACAAGGCACAGTTGGAGCGGGACAAAACGCAGCTGGAGCGTGAAAAGGTCCAGCAGGAGAGAGACAAGCGCCTGGAGCTGATCGCGGAGCAAACGCTCAAGGCTGCCGAAGGGGCCCAGCAAGCGGCAAGGCAAGTGATCAATTTCAGAACCAGCTATTGGGCAGGTGTTGCCGTGCAGTTTCTGGCAGGAGTGGCCATTCTGGTGGGGGCCATCTACACCAACCAGGCCAACGTGATGGTCGCGATACAGACGACCTTGGCGGCGGTTCAGTCGGTCAAGGAGGCCAGCGCACCCGTGCCTGTTGCCACGCCGGTCACCCTGGAACAATGAAAACGGCCTTCAAATGAAGGCCGTTTTTGGGTGGTGCGTTTGTCTCAAGGCATTTCTGGCAATTCCTGGGGCCTCAAGTCAAACACCAGCACTTCGGCATCAGCACCGTTGCTCAAGGTCAGCGCCTGTTCCTCACGAACCCGCACGCCGTCGCCTTCCTGCAACTGCACGCCGTTCAGCTCAATTCTGCCGCGAGCGACATGCACGTAGGCATAGCGATGGGTCGGCAGTTCCAGCGTGGCGCTTTCGTGGCCGTCGAACAGCCCGGCAAACACCCGTGCATCCTGGCGCACCTTCAGCGAGCCGTCGGTGCCGTCCGGCGAGATGATCAGTTGCAGCCGGCCGCGTTTTTTCTGCGGGCTGAAATGCTCCTGCTGATACCGAGGCTTGGCGCCGCTCACATCGGGCACGATCCAGATCTGCAGAAAGTGCACGGGCTTGCTCGTCGAATGGTTGAACTCGCTGTGGGCCACGCCGCTGCCGGCGCTCATCAGTTGCACGTCGCCGGGGCGGATCACCGAGCCGGTGCCGAGGGTGTCCTTGTGTTCCAGTGCGCCTTCGAGCACGTAGGAGAAGATCTCCATGTCACGGTGCGGGTGCTGGCCAAAACCTTTGCCGGCGGCGACGCGGTCGTCGTTGATCACCAGCAGGTCCGAGAAACCCTGTTCGCGCGGGTCACGGTAGCTGGCGAAGGAAAAGGTGTGGAACGACTTCAACCAGCCATGGTTGGCGAGCCCGCGGTCGGAAGCTTTGCGAAGGGTCAGCATGATGGAATCTCCTGTCGGGACGTTGATTCGTCCGCTTGAGGAGAAGATTAATATTTACCGGTTTGAGCAATAAGTAGGTGAAAATTGAAATACTGTCCTGCTCAAGTTGACAGTTTTGTGCTGCGGATCACGGCGTCTTTCGGGCCGCTCGTGGTGTACTGCGGCAAAATGCGGCAATTTATGCCGAATCATAGATTTCAGTGATGTGTCTCCCATGAAAAGCGTGGCAATGGTGCTGTTTCCCGAGTTTCTCCTGCTGGACATGGCAGGCCCCCTCGAAGTGTTTTCGGTGGCCAACCGCTACCTGAAGCCCCAGAACCATTATCGGTTGACCACCCTGGGCACCGAACGCGGGCCGTTGCGTGCATCCAATGGCGTCTTGATGCACACCGACCGGTGCATCGAGGACGACAACGAGCGTTACGACCTGCTGCTGGTGCCCGGCGGGCCCGGCGCCTACAACGAAAGGCTGCCGTCGCTGCAGGCCTGGCTGCCGGGGGCGGTCGGTCGGGCGGGGTGTTACGGTTCCATCTGCACCGGGGCATTCGTGCTGGGGCATGCCGGGCTGATCGACGGCTATCGCGTCACCACCCACTGGAACTACACCGAGCGGCTGATCAAGGGGTTTCCCAAGGCCATCGTTGCGACAGACCGGATCTACGTCGAGGATCGCAACCTCATCACCTCCGGCGGCGTCACCGCCGGCATCGATCTGGCCCTGGCGGTGGTCGCCCGGGATCACGGCAAGAAGCTCGCCCAGGACGTGGCCAAGGTGCTGCTGGTGGTGATGAAGCGTCAGGGCGGACAGGCTCAGTTCAGTCCGCTGATGGCGGCGGTGGCCCCTCAGGAGACGCCGGTCACGCGGGTGCAGAACCATGTGCTGGAACACCTGGAGGAGGCCTTCAGCGTTGAGCGGATGGCCGGGATCGCGAACATGAGCCCGCGGCACTTTGCGCGGGTGTTCGCCCGGGAGGTCAGCATGACGCCCATGGAGTTCCTGCAGAACGCACGCATCGACCGTGCGCGCAATCTGCTGGAAACCAGCGACCTGCCGCTCAAGACCGTGGCGTTCAAAAGCGGTTTCGGCAGCGTGCGCCACATGCGCTTTCTGTTTGGCGAAAAGCTGGGCCTGACGCCGCTGCAGTACCGCGAACAGTTCAGCTAGAGCGTTTCTGTCCGTCCCGGGCACCCGGATGTCCGTGCTGCGCCCCGTGTGGCGGTTGTGCCGTCATGGGGGCCTGCCAAGATAGCGGGCATGAACAGCCTCGTTGATTTGAGCACGGCATCGGTCCTGCGGTTCGGCCCGTTTGCCTTTCACCTGCGCCAGCGGCTGATCCTCGAAGGGGATCGGCAATTGCGCATGGGCGGCCGTGCGCTGGACATCCTGCAGGTGCTGGTCGAGCGCGCCGGCCGCGTCGTCAGCAAGGAGCAGCTGATCGCGCTGGTGTGGCCGACGTCAGTGGTCGAAGACATCAACCTGCGGGTGCACATCGCCGCCTTGCGCCGGGCGCTGGGCGACGGTGAGAAGGGCCAGCGCTACATCGTCAACGTGCCGCAGTGCGGTTACAGCTTCGTCGCCCCGGTGCAGGGCGACAGCGTTGCGCAGGTGGTGTTCGAAAGCCTGCAGGCCCCCCAGCACAATCTTCCGGCGCGGCTGACCCCGGTGACCGGTCGGGATTCACTGGTGGGTGGCCTGGTCCGCCAATTGCCGCTGTGCCGGCTGATGACCGTGACGGGCCCCGCCGGCGTCGGCAAATCCACCGTGGCCTTGCGCGCGGCCGAGCTGCTGCTGCAGCACTTTCGCGACGGGGTGTGGCGGGTGGATCTTTCGCTGATCGACGCCAGCGCCCCCTTGCTCGACGCGTTGCTGCAAGCCCTGGACACCGACTATCGCACCCTGACCGCCCGCCACGCCCTGCTGGTGCTGGACAACGCCGACCATTGGCGTGAAGCCTGCCGCGAGGTGCTGGAGACGCTGTTGGCGGCGGCCCCGCGGCTGGTGATCCTGGTCACCAGCCGCGAAGCGTTGCAGGTCAACCTCGAAACCGTGCAGAACGTGCCGCCGCTGGCCGTGCCCGGTGTGTCGGCGTGCTGCCATGTCGCTGAGGCCATGGCGTTTTCGGCGGTGCAGTTGCTGGTCAGCCGGGCCCGGGCACGGCAGCACGGCTTTGCGCTGCGTGAGCAGGATCTGCCGGCGGTGCGCGAGATCTGCCAGCGGCTCGACGGCTTGCCGCTGGCGATCGAACTGGCGGCTGCGCAGATCGATGCGCTGGCGCTGGTCGGGCTGCACGCCCAGCTGGACAACGGCCTGCAATGGCTGAGTTTCGGCAGGCGCACGGCGGTGCCGCGCCATCAGTCCATGAGCGCCGCGCTGGACTGGGGCTGCCGGCACCTGAGCGACCAGGAGCGGCGCGTGCTGCAACGCCTGGCGGTGTTCAAGACTGCCTTTACCCTGGACGCGGCGATGGCCGTGATCAGCTGTGCGCAAATGCCGCCGTCGATGCTGGCGGCGGCGGTTGAACGGCTGGCGGCCAAATCGTTGCTGACGGTGGAGCGGGGCAGCGGGGTGGTGCGCTACCGCCTGCTCAACACCACCCGGCGCTACCTCGGCGAACAGCCGGCGGACAGCGGCGACTTGGCTGAACTGGAGCGGCGCCATGCCCGCTACAGGGGGCGCACGCACGATGCCTCAGACGTCCGTCTGGCTGCGCAATTCGTCCAGCAGTAGGCGCACCTTGCGCAGATCCGGCGTCGCGTAGCCCTCGGTGAAGCGCCGATAGACCGGGTCGAGAAGCGCCAGCGCCTCGTGGTGGCGCGCCTGACGCTGCCACAGCCGGGCCAGCGACGTGGCGCTACGCAGTTCCCAGGCCAGCGCGCCCTGGTTTCGGGCGATGTCCAGCGCTTGCAGCAGAACGGCTTCGGCGGTTTCGGTTCTGGCCGTGTCTGTCTCGACGCCATCGCCAGCAGGCTGGCTCCCACAGGGTTGTGCATACACCGATCCCCTGTGGGAGCGAGCCTGCTCGCGATGGCGTCCGTCCAGCCGCAGCGGTTCTTCAGGCAACAGCTGCTCGGCCCGGGCCCGCAGGATCTCCGCCGTGCTCCATCCCGCCGCGCCGCTCTGCGCGCGCTCCAGCAAGGCATCGTCAATGAAGCCGCTGTCGAGCGTCACCATGATCTCGCGGACCAGCCCGCTGTCGGCCGGCGGCACGGCGACGGCGGTGTCGGCGTCGATCACTTGCGCATACTGCCGGGCCCAGGTGTGGAACAGCAGCACCGAATGCTTCTGCGCCTGTTCGTGCAGCTGGCGCAGCAGGGCGCGGGCGTTCTGCCGGTCGCCGTTGTAATGGGCGATCAGGCAGGTGGCGAGGGCCAGGGTGTAGCAGATCGACGTGCCATGGTCGATCTGCACGGCGATGTCCAGCGCCTGCCGGGCCGTGCGCCACGCCTGTTCGGGAAAGCCCTGCAGCCACAGCACCCGGGCGAGCACCGTCAGCGAGGCGACGCTCTGGTCGTACTGCACGCCGAAACCATGGGTGAAACGGTTGCGGTGGCCGCTCTGGGCCATGCGCTGGATCACCTGCTCGGCATGGATCCGGGCCTGCGGCTGATCCCCCGCGTAGTGCAGCGCCAGCACCCGCAAGCGGTGCGTGCTCAACGACAACAGCGGATCGCCGTGCAGGCCCAGGTTCTCGAACTGCTCGCTCTGCTCCAGCGCCATCCGGTAATGGCCGCAGCTGAGGTTGACCGCCATGTGCCCGGACACGGCGCGCAGTTGCCCGGCGATGTCGTCGTGCTGCCGGGCCAGCGCATGGGCGCCGACGAAGGCGTCGATGGTCTCCGGCGTGCCGCCGAAGGTGTGGTAGCAGGCACTGCCGAGCGCCAGCTTCAGGGCGATTTCCAGGCGGGGGCAGGGCGAGGCGGCAGACGCCAGCAACTCAAGGGCCCGACGCACATGGCCGCCGTATTCCTTGAGCAGCGAGAGTTCTTGCCACAGCGGCGCCGAGGTCGCGGTCAGGCGTACGCCCAGATCCTGCGGGCCTTCCCCGTTCAGCGCCCAGCCCAGCGCCGCGCGCAGATCCTCAAGGCCACGGGCGTAGCGTTCGATCCACAGCACGGTGGGGGTCATTTCCCAATCGGCCTGGGCCTGGTGCATCAGCGCCAGGCAACGTTCGGCGTGGCGTTCGCGGGTCTGGTCGAGTTCCAAGGCGTGGTCGAGCTTCTCCAGCGCATAGCGGCGGGTGGTGTCGAGCAGGCGGTAGAACACTTCTTCATCGCCGACCTCGACGCTGAGCAGCGACTTGGCCACCAGTTGCGTGACCGAACCGAACACGTGGTGCGGTTCGATGTGCCGACCGACGATCACGGCTGCTGCCGACTCCAGGGTAAAGCCGCCGCGGAACACGCTGAGGCGGCGCAGGCAGGCCTGTTCGCAGGCACTGAGCAGGTTGAAGCTCCAGTCCAGCGTGGCCCGCAGCGTCTGGTGCCGGTTCTGGCCGATCCGCTCGCCGGCGGGCAAGCGGCCTTGCAGTTGCATCAGCAAGCCTTCCAGTCCGAGCGTCGCGACCTGCGCGGCCGCCAGTTCCAGCGCCAGCGGAATGCCGTCCAGCCGACGGCAGATCTCGATGGCCAGCGGCAGGTCGGCATCGCCCAGTTCAAAGCTGTCGTGGCCGGCCATCGCCCGTTCGGCGAACAGTTGCAGCGCCGAAAAGCTCATGGCCTGGGCAAGGTCGGGCACGGCGATCGGCGGCGGGCAGTCGAGGGATTCCAGACGCTGCACGAACTCGCCTTCGATCCTCAGGCTTTCGCGGCTGGTGGCCAGGATGTGCACCTGGGGCGCACCCCGCAGGATGCCTTCGCTGAGCAGGGCCACGGCGTCGATCAGGTGCTCGCAGTTGTCGATCACCAGCAGCATGTGCCGGTCGCGCAGGCTGGCGATCAGGCAACTCAACGGATCATTGTCGTGCAGCGACAGGTCCAGCAGATTGGCCAGGTGCGAGCCGATCAGTTGCGGATCGTTGATCGGCGCCAGGTCCAGCAGGCGGATGCCGTCCCGGTAGCGCCCGATCAATTGTTCGGCCACGCGCAGGGCGACGGTGGTCTTGCCGATGCCGCCGGGCCCCACCAGGGTGATGCAGCGCTGGCGCGGCAGCTGGGCCATCAGGTTGTCGACCAGCGCCTGACGCCCGATCATCCGCGTGCGGCGCAACGGCAGGTTGTGCCGGCCGGTCGCGCTCGGTGATGGCGTGTGCTCGATGGCCTGCAGGATGATCGGCGCGACGAAGCTGTAGCCGCGCTGGGCCACCGTGACGATGTAGCGCTGCCCGGCCTGGCCGTCGCCCAGCGCCTTGCGCAAGGCGGCCATGTGCACCCGCAGGTTGATGTCTTCCACCACGCTGTCGGGCCAGACCCCGGCGATCAGCCGCTGCTTGCTCACCACCTCGCCGGCGTGGGCCAGCAGGATCAGCAGGATGTCCAGCGCACGCCGGCCCAGGCGCAACGGCTGGTCGCCTTCGAGCACCAGCCGCTGGCCGGGGTGGATCCGATAGGGGCCGAAACCGATGGCCTGATCCGGGGAAAGACTCAACCGCTCACTCCTGTACCGCTTTCTTGTGATCCCGGCCGCACGCGTTCACGGGGCGAGGGCCGGGGCGGACGGTGGCCGGCAGGGTCTGCCGGGGCGTCTAGTCCGCTGTTTCCGGGCATATTCCCCATGATTGCCCGCGAGCGCAATGTGCTGGCGAAGGGCTCCGGCGGCGATCCGGGGTCGCACCCACTGTATTTAAAGGCCGAAACCTGCACCGGCCCGTCCGACGACCGGAAAAAATTAACAACGATTAACTCGTCCCTGGCCGGCCTCGCCCCAACACTGCGGG
This sequence comes from Pseudomonas sp. B3(2017), assembly GCF_002113595.1. NCBI lineage: Bacteria > Pseudomonadati > Pseudomonadota > Gammaproteobacteria > Pseudomonadales > Pseudomonadaceae > Pseudomonas > Pseudomonas sp. B3(2017). Next base: position 2,358 of record NZ_NEIU01000005.1, on the reverse strand, counting down.
CGAAGGAATGCATACGTCCGGAGGACGCTGCGATGAGCGAAGTGGTGGTGGTCTATCACAGTGGTTACGGGCATACCCGGGTCATGGCCGAAGCGGTGGCCCTGGGCGTTGCGCGCCACTCGGGCAGCACCTGCCGGCTGATCGCCGTGGAGGACGTGGACGCGCATTGGGAATGGCTGCACCGCGCCGACGCGATCGTTTTCGGTGCGCCGACCTACATGGGCAGCGCGTCGGCGGCGTTCAAGCAGTTCATGGAAGCCACGGCCGCGTTCTATCTGGCCAGGCCCTGGCGCGACAAGCTGGCGGCGGGCTTCACCAACTCCGGCAGCCTGTGCGGCGACAAGCTCGGCACCCTCCAGCAAATGGCCGTGTTCGCCGCGCAGCACTCGATGATCTGGGTCGGCCTGGACCTGTTGCCGGCGCGTTCGTGCCAAGGATCGTTCGACGGGCAACTGAACCGGCTCGGCAGTTCGTTGGGCGCCATGTCCCAGTCGTGCGTCGAACGGCCGCCCGGGCAGGTGCCGCCGGTCGAGGATCGCCGCACCGCCGCCCACCTGGGCGAACGCGTGGCGCGCCTGGCTCAGCGCATGGCGCTGCGTTGAGCAGGGATCAGAGCCCTTTGACCACCCGGCAGCGCCAGGCGAACGGATTGATCCCTTCGCTGCGGGTGAAGATGTGGCAGAAATGCGCCTGGTCGCAGAAGCCGCATTCTAGGCTGATCTGGGTCAGGCTCAGGTCCGTGTGCTGGATCAGCAGCTTGGCCCGGGCGATGCGCTGGGCGCGGATCCAGTCCTGGGGCGAAAGCCCGGTGCTGCACTTGAAGGCGCGGGAAAAGTGGCTGCGCGACAGCGCACAGGCGCGGGCCAGTTCGGTGACTTCGAGGCTTTGGTCCAGGCGTTCGAGAATCAGCTGTTTGACCAACCGTTCCCGCTGCGGGCTGAGGCCGCCGGTCTGAGGTTTGGGCGCATCGCCGGCAGGCATGCGGGCGAGCGTTTGCTGTAGGTGAGCCATGGCCAGAATCCGTGTCGGGGGGAACGCACGGTCAGCGCCTTCCCTCAGGTCGAAAAAACAACGCTGCGCAGAGGGATTCATTGTTCGGCGGCGGGGCGGAGGCTTGCGAGTTAAACGTTGTTAATTCCGCCGCAAACGCGCATGGCCCGTCACCGTCGTTCGGGTAAAGTGCGCAGCACTTGCGCCTGACTCCATAAGGAAAACACGTCCATGAACCGTAACGATCTGCGCCGCGTCGACATGAACCTGCTGGTGATCTTCGAAGCGCTGATGTTCGAAAGGAACCTGACCCGCGTCGCCGAAAAACTGTTCATGGGCCAACCGGCGGTGAGCGCCGCGCTGGGTCGCCTGCGGGATCTGTTCGATGACCCGTTGCTGCTGCGCAACGGTCGCGGCATGGAGCCCACCGCCCGGGCCCTGGCGATCCTGGACGAGCTGCAGCCGGCCATGGACGTGATCAGCGGCGCGGTCAGCCGGGCCAAGGCCTTCGACCCGGCCACCAGTTGCGACGTATTCCGCATCGGGATGTCGGACGATGCCGAGTTCGGCCTGTTTCCGCCGCTGCTGCGCCAGTTGCAGGAGGAGGCTCCGGGGATCGTGGTGGTGGTCCGCCGCGCCAACTACCTGTTGATGCCGACATTGTTGGCCTCCGGGGAAATCTCCGTGGGCGTTAGCTACACCACGGATCTGCCGGCCAACGCCAAACGCAAGAAACTGCGCGACATTCCCTGCAAGGTGCTGCGCGGCGACGACCGTCCGGGGCCGCTGACCTTGGACGAGTACTGCGCGCGGCCCCACGCGATGGTGTCGTTCTCCGGCGATCTGAGCGGCAACATCGACCTGGACCTGGCCAAGGTCGGCCGCACCCGCCGGGTGGTGCTGGGCGTGCCGCAGTTCAGTGGCCTGCGCGCCTTGCTGGCCGGCACCGAAATGATCGCCACCGTGCCCGACTACGCGGCGTGCGCACTGGTGGAAGGCTGCGCGCTGCGGGCCGAGGATCCGCCGTTCCCCATCGACGCGGCGCAGCTGTCGATGGCGTGGAGCGGGGTGCACGACAACGACCCGGCGGAACGCTGGCTCCGGTCGCGGATCAGCCAGTTCATGTCGGCGGAGCTGGACATTCCGGTGGCGTAGGCGCCGTTGCCCGGTCAGTGGGGGGCAGCAGGGCAGGGCCAAGACAGTTGCTCCCGCCCGTCGAAAAGGGCGCGCGATCTTTCAATCCGGGTATGCGCCATCGCAGACGGCTTGCAAACGAGCTGCGCTGCCGCTCATCGGAATCCCGCCCCGATGAGCGGCAGCGCAGCTCGTTTGCAAGCCGTCTGCGATGGCGCATACCCGGATTGAAAG